>OMUH01000003.1 GCA_900314195.1 uncultured Prevotella sp. | reverse complement strand
GCAGGAAGAATTAATATCAGCAATTGAATAGTTGATATAAGCGCAGGAAAAATCAATATCAGCACTTAAAAGTGCTATATCTGTGCAGGAAGTATCAATAAAAGTGGATATCGAAAATTACATTTGCGCCGGCATATTTGTTAAGCAGCGGCACTATCTGCGACTTCTGCATTGAGAGGTCCTGCCGGAGTGCCGGATTCTTTATTTTTATCCACAAAGTCTGATTTTTTATGAACTTGTCACCGGTGTAGCGCACAATGGCCTCGGGCATCACTTTTGCCCAGGCATCAAGCAGCCTTTTCTCATGCAGAGGCCCCTCGAGGCCCTGCAGTCTCATGGCCTTTTTAAGCACCTCGTCGAGCGACATCACCTTGCGTCTGAACATAATAACTGATTTTTTATCGGTTTGTATAATAATTGCTTACTTAATGCTGCTTATTCAAAACGGCAAATCATCAGAGTTGTCATCATAAACATTAAAAGTGTCTTAATCTGCATCTTCCTGGCTGTCTGTCCGGCTGTCGTTTTCGTCATTGCCAATAAGCCTCTTTCTGACAGTCAATCACTCCGTTCTCAACATGAAAGAGCCGGTAGTCATGGTGTGAACGGCTGAGCAGCTTGTCAAGGTGGTCACGGTTGGTGTCAGTAATGAAGATTTGTCCGAAACGGTTGCCGGAGACAAGATCGACAATCTTCTCCACCCTGCCAGCATCAAGTTTGTCGAAAATATCATCAAGCAGCAACAGCGGCACCGTCTCCGTCACCGTGCGTCTGAGAAAATCAAACTGAGCCAGCTTAAGAGCAAGCACAAACGTCTTCGTCTGTCCCTGCGAGGCTTCATGGCGCAGCGGATAACCGCCGAGCGTCATCTCAAGGTCATCACGGTGAATGCCGTGCAGACTGTAGCCCACTGCCCTGTCGCGTGCCCTGTCACGGCGGATAACCTCTGTCAGCGGTCCGCGCTGACAGTGCGACGTGTAAGTCAGCCCTACCTCCTCACTGTTGGCAGAGATACTGTTGTATATTTCCTGGAACACCGGCACAAGCTTGTTTATGAAATCGGTCCGGCGGGCAAAAACGGCCTCGCCATGACGCCCCATCTCCTCTTCTAGAATGTCGAGCAGAGAACTGTCAGGCTCACCGTCGCTTTTCAGAAGCACATTGCGTTGTTGCAGAGCCTTGTTGTATGCCGACAGCTCCGAAATATATGCACGGTCATACTGCGAGATGACAACATCCATCAGCTTGCGGCGCTGCTCACCGCCACCGTCAACAACAGCGGCATCAGCCGGCGACACAAACACCAGCGGAATGCGTCCGATATGCTCGGAAAGACGCTTATATTCCTTTTTGTCACGCTTGAAATGCTTCCGCGTGCCGCGCTTCATGCCGCAATAGATATTCTCCTGGTGTCCGTCCTCGCCGGAGTAGACACCTTCAATGGTGAAGAAATCCTTGCCGTGGGTAATAAGCTGCGAGTCAACAGGATTGAAAGCACTCCTGCAAAACGACATGAGATATACGGCATCAAGGAAATTGGTCTTTCCCATGCCGTTGCTGCCTATAAAACAGTTTATGTTCGGCGAGAAATGCAGGTCAACACTGAGAATGTTCTTGAAATTTATTATCGAAATGCTATTGAGTAACATTATTTTAGCTTATTGTATGTGCAAAGTTACAGCCTTGCAAGGGAAAAACGAAAAAAACAAGTCATAAATTTCAATATGTGGGATTATTTAAGTAATTTTGCCACGCTAAGAATACGGCAGCAAAAACGTTGTCAACAACACTGCTGAATGGTTGTGGCAGATGGACCGCTGCCGTTTTCAGGCACATTTTCTAAGAGAAAAATTCTCAGGAACACATCCTCAGGAACACATCCTCAGAAATACATTCTCAGAAGCACATTCTCAGAAACAAACAAAATAAAAAGCAATTAAGAATAATGGCAAACAAAAACGAACAGACCGCGCTGAACGTAGAGGCGCATCTGGTAAAGACTGAGGCCTTCTTCTTCAAGTACAAGAAGGCCATTATCATTGCAGCAGTAGCAATTGTAGTAATAGTGGCAGGCGCCATTCTCTACAGCAACCTCATAGCCGGTCCGCGCGAGCAGAAGGCAAGTACCGCACTCGGAAAAGGACAGGAATACTTCAACAATGAGATGTTCGACAAAGCCCTTAACGGCGACGGCGCAGGATATGCAGGCTTCACACGCATTGCCGATGACTACAGCGGCACTGATGCTGCCAACCTTGCAAACCTGTATGCCGGACTGTGCTATGCCAACCTCGGCAAATGGCAGGACGCCGTTAAATATCTTGATAACTTCGACACAGAAGACGACCAGATGGTCAGTCCGGCTGCCGTAGCAGCCCTCGGCGATGCCTATGCCAATGTCAACGAGCCCGACAAAGCTGTCAGCGCTTTCAAGAAAGCTGCCGACATGGCCGACAGCAAGGCCGACGGCGATGCCAACAACAGCCTGTCGCCTACCTTCATGCTCAAGGCCGGAATAATTCTCGAGAGTCAGAACAAGAAAGACGAAGCGCTGAAGATATATCAGGACATCAAGAAGAAATATCAGAACTCCGCTCTTGTGCAAAGCTCTGAGATAGACAAGTATATTGAGCGTGCGTCAACAAAATAAACCAAAAAGCTAAATAATCAAGCTAAAAATATTATGGCTACAGCTCTTCACAATTTATCAGACTATGACCCGTCACTGGTGCCGGATGCCTCAAAGATGAATTTCGGCATTGTCGTTGCCGACTGGAACCAGGAGATAACGCATGCGCTGCTCAAAGGAGCCGTCGACACGCTCGAGAAGCACGGTGCTCTGCCTGAGAACATCCACATCAAGCACGTGCCGGGCAGCTTTGAGCTCGTCTACGGCGCACAGCAGATGACCAAGAACGACGGCTTTGACGCCGTCATCATCCTCGGCAGCGTCATCCGCGGCGAGACCCCGCACTTCGACTATATATGTGCCGGCGTAACGCAGGGCATTGCATACCTTAATGCCACCCAGAACATACCGGTCATCTACGGTCTGCTGACTACGAACAATCTTGAGCAGGCTCAGGACAGAAGCGGCGGCCGTCTTGGGAATAAAGGTGATGAGTGCGCCGTCACAGCAATAAAAATGGCAAAGTTCTGATTTGCCTACAATAAAAAATAAGCCCAAAATGAAAGTATATCAGCTTCTGCAGTCATTCACGTTTGACGAGCTCATTCCAGAGATAAGCAAGATGTTTCCCAATTCACGGCTTCACACCGATGTGTTTGAAAGCGCATTCAACATGCTTTGCGCCATGAAGCCCGTGATGAGCAAGAAAGCCGTGCGCTATCAGCTCATGGATGACCCTGACAGCAATGATGTTTATGCCGGTGCTGACGACAGCTGCTTCAATACGACATGGGAGGTATGTCTTGGCAAGGACATAAAGAAAGAAAAGGGTGTCGACCTCAACGAGACAGAACTTGCAGCAAACATTCTGCTCAACATTCTGCTCATCGGCAAACATCCAAAAAGCTTTGACAGCATATTCGCCAAGCTGTATAAGTAAGGCTTGCTTGATTAAGCCAAATAAACATCAACTAAAAAGCGGCAACAGTTTTTCTTACTGTTGCCGCTTTTTGGTTTTTATAATCGCAATATAAACTTTTACTCTATATTCTCGTCATCCTCCATGTCCATCTGATTGGCATCAGGCCCATTGTCCTTGCTGATGGTGACACTGCCGAAGTTTGACACCTTAACAGTGACCGGTTCATATTCATCACTCGACGGATCCGGCGAGCCCACACTGCCGGAAAATATAAGATTATTGCCGTCAGCCCCTGTGAACACAAGACCAAGCAACGCCCCGCGCTCATACATCAGGCCGTCAATATAATTTTTAAAATCCGCCTTCGTGAATGTCTGCTTGAAAAACTCTGAGCCGTCAGCGCGCAGCACACGAAGGGTTATCGAGTTGTCATAATATACTGTACCGTCGTCAAGCTTAATCTGCTTAAGGCTGCTGTCAGCCTTGCGCACTACCGACACAGTATATGTCTTGCCGAGCCATTTAGTGTCTTTGTCGCGCGAATCATCACTCATGCGTTTCACAGAGTCATGATCACTCTCAGCCTTTTTCTCAACTACATCTTTCTTAGTTTCTTTCTTTCCGCCGCACGACACTGCCGCCGTCAGCGAAAGCAAGATTATTCCAACTGCTAAAATGTTCTTATTCATTTTCTTTTGTAGCATTTTTCATTACTTTTGTCATAAGCATGCATGTAATAATCATGTAATAATAATGTAAGCAAAATGTTTATAACATGTCACACACTACAACGTGTTTTTGTAGAAAGTGTTACTATTTCATGCAAAGATAGCTTAAAAAAGTGAAGATGAAAAGCATTTTTCTAACTATTTTTCTTTACCTTTGCCACATACACATCATTTTGAAGCCCGTAAGGCCACAGCCCGACAGGCCGTCAGCACGGCAATGACACGCTCTCCATATACAATGCTGTGCCTGTACATAGCCTCTACAGCCGCCAAAGGCTGTTTTTTGTTTCTCACCGCAACACCGTTGCCTTACAGTCTCACTAAAAAAAAACGCTATGACGATGACGCCGTTTCGTATTCTTTTCATAACAATGGTGGTAACTGTTCTTGCCGCCTGCACACACGGCAATAAGTCTGCCGGTGCAGACCGTCACATTGATTCTCTGCCAATATTGATAACCCAGATAAAGCAATGCAACCGGCTGTACACCACGCAGATAGAACTACATAAGATTATAACCCGCAAAGACAACCGCACCATAGGCGGGAAGTTGCTCGGGCAGCAGTTCAGAGTTGATGTACCGCTTTCTGACCGTGCCGTGGCTATACCAATGGACGCAACACTAAAGGCATATATAGACTTCAGCACGTTCTCTGCCGGCAACATTAAACGCAACGGACGGAAGATAGAGGTCATACTCCCCGACCCAGCCATAGAGATAACGTCTACTAAGATTGACAACGCCGGCGTACACCGTTCAGTCGGCCTGCTGCGCAGCGACTACACCGACAGCGAGCTCACGGTTCTCGAGGCCGAGGGCCGCAAATCAATAGTAAAAGACATTCCGCAGCTCGGCATTATATCACGTGCACGGCAGAATGCTGCCGCAACCATCATACCCATAATTGTTGCAGCCGGATATGACGAGAACGATGTCACGGTAACTTTCCGCAAGGATTTCAGCCGTGATGACATCCCTGCACTCATAAACGGCAGCGGCGACAGCAGAACATCATCAGAGATACAACCATGAAGACTATCACAAAACTGAAAACAGGCGCCATAACCGTCGCCATCGTCGCAGTTATCATAATCATCTCTTCGGTATGGCGGTGCGTGAGCAGCAGCAACAGCATCTCCGCTGCCGACAGCACAAGAACAGAAATATCGCCGGCGCAGATACGCTCAATGCGTTCAATCGGACAATGGGAGTTTCTGACCGTCAGCGACGAGGAGCTCGTCGACACCGTGCGCCACGGCTTCTTTGGCGACGATGAGCTCATACGCATCTACTACGGCACGCTCCGTCTGGGCTGCGACCTCAGCAAGGCATCAGACAACTGGGTGCGCCGCGAGGGCGACTCCACAGTGTGCGAGTTGCCGCCGGTGCAATTGCTCGACAACAGGTTTATCGATGAGGCCCGCACAACGTCATTCTTCGAAAAAGGCAAATGGAGCGACGCTGACCGTGAGCAGATGTACCGCCGTGCGCAAAAAGCCATGATGCGCCGTGCCCTCTCACCGCAAAACGTGCGTCAGGCAAAAGAAAATGCCCGCCAGCAGCTCACCGCCATGCTGCGTGCGCTCGGCTGCGGCAAAATAAGCATAACATTCAGCCAGGAACAAACAAAATAACTGCACAACACACATGGAATCAATCAACGAGTTTTTTGTCACCTTAAGCTCATGGCTGTGGGGATGGCCAATGATAATCCTTCTTCTCGGCACACATATCTTTCTCACCGTCAGACTGCGTTTTCCACAGCGCAAGCTGTTCATGGCCATAAAACTTTCAGTGCGCCGCGACAAAAACGCCACCGGCGACGTCAGCCAGTTCGGAGCCCTTGCCACGGCCCTCGCCGCCACCATCGGCACGGGCAACATCATCGGCGTGGCCACGGCAATAACGCTCGGCGGACCTGGTGCCGTGCTGTGGTGCTGGCTCACCGGCGTCTTCGGCATCGCAACGAAATACTCCGAAGGCCTGCTTGCCATCAAATACCGCGTAAGAACGCCTCGCGGCCGCATGCTCGGCGGACCGATGTATGCCCTTGAGCGCGGTCTGGGCTGGAAGAAGATGGCCGTGGCCTTTGCCGTGTTCACCGCCATGGCCTCCTTCGGCATCGGCAACACTGTCCAGGCAAACGCCATCGCCACGCTCGCCAACAGCTCATACGGAATAAGTCCGGCTATAACGGGCGCCATCATCATGCTGCTCACCGGCGCCGTGCTCCTCGGCGGCGTGAAAAGCATTTCAAGGGTTTGCAGCGCACTTGTGCCGGCCATGGCTCTTTGCTATGTCCTCGGATGCATATATATTCTCTTTGTCAATTCCGGCTATGTATGGCCGGCCATAAAGCTCATCTGCACATCAGCTTTCAACCCTCAGGCTGCGGGCGGCGGCTTTGCCGGCGCCACCGTTATGATGGCCGCCCGCTACGGCATCGCACGCGGACTGTTCTCTAACGAATCAGGCCTCGGCAGCGCACCCATCGTGGCTGCGGCAGCACAGACGCGCAATCCCGTCAGGCAGGCCCTAGTGTCGTCAACAGGCACCTTCTGGGACACCGTGGTCATCTGCGCACTGACAGGCATAGTAATAGTAAGCAGCATACTCGCCTACCCCGACATTTCTTTCTCCAACGGCGCCACGCTGACCAAGACAGCGTTCAGCAAGATACCATACGTGGGCACACCGCTGCTCAACTTCGGACTGCTCACGTTCGCCTTCTCTACCATTCTCGGCTGGAGCTACTACGGCGAACGGGCTGTTGAATATCTGAAGGGTGAGAAATGGATGCTCGTCTACCGCATAGTGTATATACTCGCAACGTTCATAGGAGCCACCGCAAGCCTCAGCATCGTGTGGAACATATCCGACTGCATGAATGCGCTGATGGCCATTCCTAACCTTCTGAGCCTGCTGTTCCTGAGCGGCATTATCGTTCACGAAACAAAAAAATATCTTTGGCGCGGGCGACTCGACAGAGAGATGAACGATGAGGAGATAGAAGAGTTCATGCGGCAACGACAGAACAACGATGCCGACAGCTGAAAAAGGAGGGAAAAAGAAAAATCCGGTAAATGCAGTCAACTCACGGGCTGCATTTACCGGATTTCCTTTATGAGACATTAAACACAACAAACTCATCAGAGTCATTCTTACCATAACACTCAGCGCCGCCTGAAAGTGTATATATATATGGTGTCTTTGAACTCAGTTTCACGATGTGCTGACTTGTAAATCTTTTCAAATGAATATTTTCGTGCAAAGGCACTGTCAAGCTGCGCACGGCTGCCGTCGTTGACCACAAGCACACCTTTTGCCGGGCGGTCAGCGGCAAACTGTCTCATGCAGTCGTCAAGATAGAAATCAGCGCCGTAGAACCGCAGCGGGTCGCTGCCTGGCTCACTGAAACCGGTGAAGGCATATATCTGCCGTCCTGCCGCAGCACTGTCTATGACGGCCGCAAACGGACGGTAGCTTCTCACGTTGAGCGCCGCCGGCTTGAGATATGCATCAAGAGAAATATTTATAAGCAGCATAATCACCACAGCAGCCGGCAGCACACCGATGCTTCTGCCGCACACGCGCCGCCGGAGAAGGGCCGCAAGGCCCACACACGCGGCGACGGCCGCAAGTAAAATAGCAAGTGCCCCTGTAAACCCTGCCCGTCCCGTTGAAAAGGCATGCAGGATAAGTATGTTCTCATAGGCATGACGGCCGTGGAATATGCTGTCGGGCACGAGCTGCAGGCGAAGGCCCACAAACAGCAGCGGCACTATGATGCCTACAGCCGTCAGCAGTGCGGTGAGCAGCCGCTGCGGCATTTCATGATGCTTTCTTATCAGCCACTGCGCATATTCCGCCATGAGCACTGCCATGAACGGATAGCACGGCATCAGATAAACACTGCGCTTGCTGCGCGGTATGCAATAGAACACAAAGATCAGCAGAAACGACAGCCACGTGAACACCTGCACTGGCCTCACGTTTTTCATTGCCTCGCGCAGACGCTCAGAACGAAGTGAAGCTGCCGACAACAGCTGGCTTTTCTCACGCGCCGCCGACACCCACCGCCGCCACGGCAGCACGAAGAGCGAAAACACAATCGGCAGTGTCCATGGCAGCCAGCCCGTTATCAAGGTAAGGATATTGTAAGGCCACGGCTGGTCATGCGTGACAAACTTCATGCGGCCGAGAAAGCGCCCTACGTTCTCATCGGCCACAAGGTCAAGAAACTCCTTTCCGCCCTGCTGATAGGCAAGGACATACCACACAGCCGGAACGACACACGCCAACACAGCAGAAAGGCCGAGCTTCCAGCAGATATGCCAGAGCGATGACACGCACAGACTACGGTCACGCCATGCCATGAACAGAAGGAAGAAAAACATCACCATAAGCGGCAGTACGATGCCTACCGGCCCTTTTGTCAGCGTTGCGCAACTCATCAGAAGAATGGCCAGCCACGGCAGCCCGCCGCAACGCTTCCGCACGCTGCCGCCAGCAGTCTGTTTCGGTTCAAACCACACATAAAGAGCATATAGCGCGCAAACGACGAAGGCCGTCAGAACCATGTCAACACGGCAGTTCGTGCCAGCACGGTGCAGTTCAAAATTTGTCAGCACCAGCATGGCCGCCAGAAGAGCCACGCGCCATCCGCTGCGGCGAGCCGAGAAGCAGGCTCCGCAAACAGCCATAAGAATAAGCGCCAGTGCCGACGGCAGACGTGCGGTGAACACGCTGACATGTCCTGCAGGAAGTGAGAACAACGCTATGCACCACTGGAAGAACGGCGGCTTGTAGGGTATCTCTATACCGTTGTTAACCGGCAGTATCCAGTTGTGCTGGTTAAGCATTGACACGGCCACCACAGCCTCGCGTGGCTCACCTTTCGTGTTGAATTCTGCCAGGCCGAGAAAAGGCAGCAGAGTGATTATGCCGGCCAGTAAAGTTAGCACAACAACAAGTTTTCCTTTATCGTCAAATATTCGCATTTTCCAGTGTCGTTAAGCGTGTTAATAAAGTTGATTGAAGTTTCGCGCAAAATTACTGCTTTTTTGTCTTTTTACATTGTTCTTGCTTGAATAAATGAAATATTACTTATACTTTTGCAAGCAAAACAAAAGTTTTCGGGTCTATAACGTTTTGAGTGGGCAAATGTCTTGAAGAGGCAGAATAGAATCGCAAGATGCACTCTGAAGTTCTGACTGTCAAGCGCACAAGTGATGTTCAGAATCTTCAAGGCTCTACTACCACAGATTCGTTACAGGGCCTTTTTTCTTCGAAACGAAAGATTTATTAAAATAACAACTGTTATGAAACGCTTTTTGAGATGCACAGCATGGCTTTTAAGCATTCATGTGTCTGCATTAATAGTTTTCACCCTGTTCCGCCTCACAGAACTGGCAGCCCTGCACAACCTTATCACCCACCCCTCTGACAGCATCATGCCGGCGCTGCTTCGCGGTGTGTGGTTTGACAATGTCATTGCGTGCTACATCATGATTGTTCCGCTTGCCGCCGTGCTCATCACGGCCGTCATTCCTGCTGCAACACGCCACAACATGGCCATGCACAGGCTGCGCCGCGGCATAACGATATGGTTTGCGGTGCTCTATGCCGTGGTCTTCATGCCGTCGGCAGCCAACACGCCCTATTTCGCTTATTTCTTCAAGAACATAAACTCAAGCATCTTCTCATGGTTCGGGTATACGGCCACCACGGCCGGCATGCTCGTCGAGGAGAGCAGCTACTGGCTTTACATAGCCCTCTATGCCGTGCTCACGGCCGCATTCATCTGGTGGCTCTTCCGGCTTGAGAAAATCTTCGCACGGCTTGCCGACGGCGTGCCGGCCGACAGCACCAAGCCTCAGCATTACTGCGTGCGCGCGCTGACCACTGCCGTGCTCATAGCGCTGTGCCTCTTCGGCATCAGAGGGCGCCGCGGCTATAATCCTATAAAGATAAGCCAGGCCTACTACTGCGATGATGCCTTTCTCAACCAGCTCGGCATTAACCCGGCCTTCAACCTGCTCACCTCCGTGCTCGACGACATGCGCAAGGAGAACAAGGAACTGCACCTCATGCCCTACGGCAAGGCCGTGGCAGAGGCCAGGGCATGGTATGGCATCACCGGCCGCGCTGACAGTGCCGACGTGATGAGCCGCATGGTTGTCAACGACACGCTGAACGCACAACCAAAAGAACGGCCCAACGTGGTTGTCATTCTGATGGAATCGATGTCGGCAAGCCTCATGCAGACCTTCGGACAGCAGCAGCGTCTCACGCCGACCCTCGACTCTCTGTACCGCACATCACTGGCTTTCACAAACTTCTACAGTGCCGGCATACACACCAACCACGGCATGACGGCCACGCTCTACAGCTTTCCGGCCCTTATGTTCCGCAACCTTATGAAGGGCACCGTCACCCCTCACCGCCGCGGCATTGCCACCGTGCTGGGCTCATTGGGATATGAGAATATGTTCTTCATGACCCATGAGGCACAATATGACAATATGAAGGCCTTCTTCACCACAAACGGCTATCATGACATATATTCCCAGGAAGACTATCCTAAAGACTCAGTGGTGAACAGCTTCGGCGTCAGCGACCATTTTGAGTTCAACTATGCCCTTTCAAGAATAAACGAGAAGGCACGGAGCAAACGCCCCTTCATGGCCACCATTCTGACGGTTAGCAACCACCCGCCATACATCATTCCCGACTGGTTCCGTCCGCACACGAAAGACAAGGAGACACAGGCTGTGGAATATGCCGACTGGGCCATCGGCGACTTTCTGCGCAAGGCAGCACGGCAGCCGTGGTATAAAAACACCATCTTCATCATTCAGGCCGACCACGGCAAGATGGTAGGCCAGAGCGATGCCGAGCTGCCGGTCAGCTACAACCACATTCCGCTGATTATCTTCGGCCGCGGCGTGAAGCCGCAGCTGTACACGTCTCTCGGCACGCAGGTAGACGTCATGCCTACGCTCTTCGGACTGATGGGCATCAACTACAGATACGACGGGTTCGGCGTTGACCTGCTGAAACGCCGCCGCGACATGGTGTTCTATTCTGCCGACAACCAGATAGTGGCGCGCGACAGCACACACTGCTATATCTACGAGCCGAAGACACAGCAGAGCTTCTGCTATGACGTCATGCAAGGCGGCCGCCTGCGCCCGGCAAAAAACAACAGCATGTTCAGCAGGCTGAAGAAATACGTGTTCGCAATGGAGCAGACAGCGCAGTTCATGCTTAACAGGCAGAGATAATAACTGTTGTGGCTGAGTTTCTGCCGCCCTTTATTGATGCTATCGTGTTGAGATAAGGCACACCGGCACCGTTGGCCGTTCCTATGAACACAGATCAACGCGTAGGGGCCGTGCCCAGTGCCGGCCCACAAATAATGTTCGACCGATTTTAAC
>OMUH01000046.1 GCA_900314195.1 uncultured Prevotella sp. | reverse complement strand
GCCAATGTAACAAGAAAATAGGTATTTTATTTTGCAGCTATCGGAAATCTTTGTAATTTTGCAGCGTTCAGAGGAATGAGGGGCTCACGGAGAGTTCCTCATTTTTATTATAACATCAACATTATGATAGACAAAAACACCGTAAGAAAAATTGTTGACGAATGGCTGTCAGCCAGCGACAAGGGTTATTTCCTTGTTGACCTCACGATTTCTGACGATGACAAGATCGTTGTGGAAATAGACCATGCCGACGGCGTGTGGATAGAAGACTGTGTAGAGCTGAGCAGGTATATAGAAGACCATCTCAGCCGCGACGATGAAGACTATGAGCTTGAGGTCGGCTCGGCCGGTCTTGGTCAGCCGTTCAAGGTTGCTCAGCAGTATGTCAACAATATCGGCAATGACGTTGAAGTTATGCAGCCGGACGGTAAGAAGGTGAAAGGCCGCCTGAAAAGTGTAGACGGTGATGAGTTTACCGTCAGCGTTAATGAACGTGTACAGGTAGAGGGCAAGAAACGTCCGGTGAAGATGGATGTTGACCACACCTACAAGATGAGTGACGTGAAATATACAAAATATTTAATAAGTTTCAAATAAGCAATGGCAGCAAAGAAAAACGATGAGACAATAAGCATGGTCGATACCTTTCGTGAGTTTAAGGAAACGAAAAATATAGACCGCACCACGCTGGTGAGCGTGCTTGAGGAAAGCTTTCACAGCGTGCTGGCCAAGATATACGGCAGTGATGAGAATTTCGACGTTATCATAAACCCTGACAAGGGCGACTTCGAGATATATCGCAACCGTACCGTGGTTGCCGACGGAGAGGTTGAGGATGAAAACAAGAACATCTCTCTTACCGAGGCCCGCAAGATAGCTCCCGACTATGAAGTCGGCGAGGAGGTCAGCGAACCTATCGATTTTGCCAAGTTCGGTCGTCGTGCCATTCTTAATCTTCGCCAGACGCTTGCGTCGAAGATTTTGGAACTTGAGCATGACACATTATATAATAAGTATAAGGATCGTGTCGGCGAAATTATCTCCGGTGAGGTTTACCAGACGTGGAAGCGTGAGGTGCTCATCGTTGATGATGAGAACAACGAGCTCATTCTGCCTAAGAGCGAGCAGATACCAGCCGATGTCTATCGCAAGGGCGAGACCGTGCGTGCCGTCATAGAACGTGTTGACAACGAGAACAACAATCCGAAGATTATTCTCAGCCGTACGAGCCCTGTTTTTCTTGAGCGCCTTCTTGAAGCTGAGGTGCCGGAGATTGGCGACGGGCTGATAGCCATACGGCGTGTGGCCCGCATACCCGGTGAGCGTGCCAAGGTGGCCGTAGAGAGTTTTGATGAGCGCATTGATCCGGTAGGAGCCTGCGTGGGCGTGAAGGGAAGCCGTGTTCACGGCATCGTTCGCGAGCTGTGCAACGAGAATATAGACGTCATCAACTATACCGACAATATCAAGCTGTTCATACAGCGTGCGCTCAGCCCTGCAAATATCGTATCTATCAATACCGATGATGAGAACAAGAAGGCGGAGGTGTTCCTTGAGCCTAATGAGGTGAGCCTTGCCATTGGCCGCGGCGGAATGAACATCAAGCTGGCTTCAATGCTTACCGGATATACCATTGACGTGTTCCGCGAAGTTAACAACGGTGGTCAGGACGAGGATGACATTTATCTTGACGAGTTCTCTGACGAGATTGACCAGTGGGTTATAGATGCCATCAAAGGCATTGGTTTTGACACTGCCCGCCAGGTGCTTGATGCGCCTAAGGAGCTGATAGCCGAGAAGGCCGACCTTGAAGAAGAAACAGTTGATAACGTAATAAAGGTTTTAAAGGCGGAATTCGAAAAATAAGTATGAATATCCGCAATTCTGTTACCGGCATAGCATGATGAGCTCATGTATGCCGGCTTCATTAAAAAAAACTACCGGTGTGATTGCGGACAGTCATAGAACAATTTAACGCAGAATTCGAAAAACAATACATAATTAATGAGCATCAGATTTAACAAAGCACTACGTAAGTTGAACATTGGTATTCAAACGGCAGTTGAATACCTGGAGAAACGCAATGACCTTGGCGAGGTGAAGAAGGATCCCAACTTCAGTCTCACCGACGAGCAGTACTCCGCCCTTGAGAAAGCATTCAAGAAGGATGCTGAACTTAAGGAGGCTGCCGACAAGAAGATTATCGACAAGAAGCCTCAGAAAAAGGAGCGCCGGCAGAAGGCCGCAAAGGCTGAGAGTGCCGATTCGCTGCTCTCGAACAGCAAGAAGCAGACCTATACCGTTTTGGGCAAGATGGATCTTGACAGCCTTGGCAAGGGTAAGACGCATGCTAATGATTCTGCTGCTCCGGCAAAGAAAGAGACCACAGAGACTACTGCCGTTGGTCAAGACACTGTGGCAAAGAATAACAATGCCTCTGGCCATGCCGCTGCCGTCAATAAGCAGGAGCAGCCAAAGGCTGATAAGCCGTCAGACGAGTTAGACAACAGGAAAAATGCGCCTGTCCAGGCTAAGCCGTCAGCAAAGACAGCACCGGCGCAGCCACAGCAGCGTCAGAGGCCTACAGTGAACAAGGAACCTGTTGCCGAAAGCCGTCCGGGTGGTGCCACAGAGGTGTTCCATGTGCAGACCGAGGAGCAGATAGCAGCCAACGGCCCGAAGGTGCTTGGAAAGATAGACCTGTCACAATTGAACACCAGCACGCGTCCGAAGCGTAAGTCAAAGGCAGAGCTGCGCCGTCAGCGTGAAGAGAAGGCCGCGCAGAACGGCCAGGGCGGCGACCGCAAGAAGCGTGTACGCATCAATAAGGAGCGTGTAGACATTAACGCGGCTGCCAATCAGCAGCGTCAGCAGGGACAGGGCTCCGGCAAGAAAAAGAAAAACAAGAAACGTAATCAGAAACCGCTTGAGGTTGACGATGAGGCAGTAGCACGCCAGGTAAAGGAGACGCTTGCGCGTCTGACAAACAAGCAGAACCAAAACAAGAAGGGTGCAAAGTACCGTAAGGAGAAGCGTGAGGCCGTTCAGGAGAAACTCGAGCAGGAGGCACGCGCGGAGAAGAAGGAGAGCAAGACGCTGAAGCTCACGGAGTTTGTTACCGTCAGCGAGCTGGCATCGATGATGAACATCAGCGTGACGCAGATCATCTCTACGCTTATGAGCGTCGGCATCATGGTGTCTATCAACCAGCGCCTCGATGCCGAGACCATCAACCTCGTGGCTGATGAGTTCGGCTTCAAGACAGAATATGTCAGTGCCGACGTGCAGGAGGCTGTCAGCGAGGAAGAGGACGATGAGAACGATCTCGTTCCACGTGCGCCTATTGTGACCGTCATGGGACATGTAGACCATGGTAAGACTTCATTGCTCGACCATATCCGCAATACCAACGTCATTGCCGGTGAGGCCGGCGGCATCACGCAGCACATCGGAGCCTACAGCGTTACGCTGAAGAACGGCCGCAAGGTGACCTTCCTCGATACGCCGGGACACGAGGCCTTCACTGCCATGCGTGCCCGCGGTGCCCAGGTGACCGATATTGCCATCATCATAATCGCTGCTGATGACTCTGTCATGCCTACCACCAAGGAGGCCATAGCACATGCTCAGGCTGCCGGTGTTCCTATGGTGTTCGCCATAAACAAGATTGATAAGCCGGGCGCCAACCCCGACAAGATACGTGAGGACCTCGCAAACATGAACCTGCTTGTTGAAGAGTGGGGCGGTAAGTATCAGTGCCAGGAGATAAGTGCCAAGAAGGGAACAGGCGTTGATGAGCTGATGGAGAAAGTACTTCTTGAGGCAGACATGCTCGACCTTAAGGCAAATCCAAACCGCAAGGCTACCGGAACAATCATCGAGTCATCACTCGACAAGGGCCGTGGCTATGTGTCTACCGTTCTCGTCAGCAACGGAACGTTGAAGCAGGGCGACATCGTTCTTGCCGGCACCTGCTGGGGCCGCGTGAAGGCTATGTTCAACGAGCGTAACCAGCGCATTGACAAGGCTGCGCCGTCAGAGCCGGCCATCATCCTTGGTCTGAACGGAGCGCCGACAGCCGGCGACCAGTTCCATGTTATCGACACGGAGCAGGAGGCACGCGATATTGCCAACAAGCGTGAGCAGCTGCAGCGCGAGCAAGGCCTGCGCACGCAGAAACGTCTGACCCTCGGCGATATCTCTCACCGCATAGCGCGCGGAGAGTTCCATGAGCTGAACATAATCGTAAAGGGCGATACCGACGGATCTGTTGAGGCACTCAGCGACTCGTTCATCAAGCTTTCAACTGAGAAGGTACAGGTCAATGTTATCAACAAGGCAGTAGGTCAGATTTCTGAGAATGATGTCATGCTTGCATCAGCATCAGATGCCATCATCGTCGGCTTCCAGGTTCGTCCGTCTGCCGATGCCCGTAAGCTTGCCGACCGTGAAGGCGTTGAAATCAACACCTATTCAATCATCTACGATGCCATAGACGATATAAAGAGTGCCATGGTCGGTATGCTCGACAAGGTCAAGAAGGAGATTGTCACCGGCGAGATGGAAGTCAAGCAGGTGTTCAAGATTTCCAAGGTCGGAACCATTGCCGGCGGTCTTGTTACCGAGGGTAAGGTACATGCGAAAGACAAAGCCCGTGTCGTTCGTGACGGTATCGTAATAAAAGAAGCCAGCATCAATGAGCTCAAGCGCTATAAGGATGATGTCAAGGAAGTGGCTACCGGACTGGAGTGCGGTCTCAGCCTTGTCAACTTCAACGATATTCAGGTGGGCGACGTCATAGAAACCTACACCGAGGAGTTTGTTGAGCAGAAGCTCTGATATGTTTTATTCATGAATTAACAATTTGATTTTTTCGGACCTGGCACGGCAGCCGTCAGCAAGAGGCAGCCGTCAGCCTGTCCTTCGTAAGAATATAGAGTAAAGTGGCACTCCCCGTAACATTTATTGCCGGAGTGTCACTTCTTTGATAACAATTGTTACCGCACAGAGTGACGTGGTATGCTTTTTGCACGTCGTGAGGTGTGTAAACATCAAAAGGAAAAGATTGTGATATGTCTCAGATGAAAGAAAATGAGTTTGTCAAGGAGGTGGCCGAAAAGAAATATGAATACGGCTTCACTACCAACGTACAAACCGATGTCATACCTAAAGGACTCAATGAAGACATTGTAAGGCTGATCTCAAAGAAGAAAGGCGAGCCCGACTGGCTGCTCGACTTCCGTCTCAAGGCCTACCGCTATTGGCGTACGCTGCCCGTACCGAAATGGGGGCATGTGCATGTTCCTGATATTGATTTCCAGGCCATATCCTATTATGCCGACCCAATGGTCAGCAAGCCAAAGAACAAAGAAATAGACCCAGAGCTTGAGAAGACCTTCGACAAGCTCGGCATTCCGCTTGAAGAGCGGCTTGCTCTCAGCGGGACGGCCGTTGACGCCATCATGGATTCCGTATCGGTAAAGACAACCTTCAAGAAACAGCTTGCGGAGAAAGGCATCATCTTCTCGTCCATCGGCGAGGCTGTCAAGCAGCATCCAGACCTCGTCAGGCAGTATCTTGGCTCGGTTGTGCCATATCGTGATAATTTCTCGGCTGCGCTCAACAGCGCCGTGTTCAGTGACGGAAGTTTTGTGTATATTCCGAAGGGCGTGCGATGCCCTATGGAGCTGAGTTCCTATTTCCGCATAAACGCGCGCAATACCGGACAGTTTGAGCGTACGCTGATTATTGCCGACGACGATGCTTACGTCAGCTATCTTGAAGGCTGCACGGCACCTATGCGCGACGAGCATCAGCTTCATGCTGCCGTAGTTGAGATTGTTGTCAACAACAATGCCGAGGTGAAATACTCAACCGTTCAGAACTGGTATCCTGGCGATGAGCATGGCCGTGGCGGCGTGCTCAACCTTGTCACCAAGCGCGGCGACCTGCGCGGCGTCAATTCCAAGCTGTCGTGGACACAGGTAGAGACGGGCTCGGCCGTCACGTGGAAATATCCATCGTGTGTGCTGCGCGGCGACAACTCTGTGGCTGAGTTCTATTCCGTTGCCGTCACCAACCACTATCAGGAGGCTGATACGGGAACAAAGATGATACATCTCGGACGGAATACCAAGTCGACAATCATCTCAAAGGGAATATCAGCCGGCAAGAGCCAGAACTCATACCGTGGCCTCGTAAAGGTGGGCGCTCATGCCGATAACGCACGCAACTACAGTTCGTGCGACTCTTTGCTTCTCGGCAGCAACTGTGGTGCCCACACATTCCCGTATATGGACATTCACAACAGCTCTGCCGTTGTGGAGCATGAGGCTACCACATCAAAGATTTCAGAAGATCAGCTTTTCTATTGCAACCAGCGCGGCATTCCAATGGAACAGGCTGTAGGACTGATTGTGAACGGCTATGCAAAAGACGTGCTCAACAAGCTGCCTATGGAATTTGCCGTTGAGGCACAGAAGCTGCTGAGCGTATCTCTTGAAGGTACGGTAGGCTGATGTGCGGCAAGACCGACGTATGCGGCATTATGAATAACTGCCATACGGCGACCATCGTGCGGAACAAAAAAATATTCTTTAGGAAAATCGGATAATTAAAATAATTCAGACGTGTTAGAAGTTAAGAATTTACATGCCACTATTGCTGGCAAGGAAATATTAAAGGGTATCAACCTTACGATCAACGACGGAGAAATACATGCTATCATGGGTCCCAACGGCTCCGGCAAGTCAACGCTGTCGGCAGTGCTCACAGGCAATCCGCTGTATACGGTTACAGAGGGTGAGGCTGTGTTCAACGGCAAGAACCTTTTCGATTTGAAACCGGAGGAGAGAGCTTGTGAGGGCTTGTTCCTCAGCTTTCAGTATCCGGTAGAGATTCCCGGTGTGAGCATGACTAATTTCATGAAGGCTGCTGTCAATGCCAAACGCGAGTATCGCGGTGAGAAGCCGCTCACGGCGTCAGAGTTCATGAAGCTCATGCGTGACAAGCGAAAGATTATTGAGCTTGACAGCAAGCTTACCCACCGTTCTGTCAACGAAGGCTTCTCGGGCGGCGAGAAGAAGCGCAATGAGATATTCCAGATGGCCATGCTTGAACCGAAGCTTGCCATTCTCGATGAGACGGATTCCGGCCTCGACGTTGACGCCATGCGCATCGTTGCCGACGGCGTGAACAAGCTCTATACGCCGGAGAAGTCGATTATCGTCATCACCCACTATGAACGTCTTCTTGACATGATAAAGCCCAATGTCGTGCACGTGCTTTATAACGGACGTATCGTCATGACAGCCGGTCCGGAGCTTGCCAAGGAAATTGAGAAGCGCGGCTATGACTGGATAAAGGAAGAGGCTGACAAAAAATACGGAAAAGAATAGTAACTGTCCGGCGAATATTATGGCATGATGCCGAATGATAATGTATACGTGTTTGCGGACGGTCATAAGAGACGCGTCCCTGCATGTGGAAAAATATTCGCTGAATAGTTTACATAGATCTTTTCTTTTCTTTATTCCTTTTAATTCTTTGCGTTTTATCTGCGGAAAAAAAAAACTTGTTCCGCGTTCAGATAAACGAGAGTGTGACCATTGTTTTCATTATCCTATATGACAGACAGAAACAATACAAACGGCAGTACGCCGGCCGTAACGGCCGGTGACGCAGCTGCCGAAAAACAATATATCGACCTGTTCAAGAACTCGGCTGCCATGATTGACGGGCATTCGGCCGCTGTCTTGAACGGCGTGCGTGCCAAGGCTTTTGCAGATTTCCAAAGGCTTGGATTTCCGACACGGAAGGTAGAGCGTTACAAGTATACCGACATTCCGAAAATATTCGCGCCCGACTACGGCGTCAACCTCAACAGGCTTGACATTCCGGTCAATCCTTATGAGGCATTCCGCTGCGACGTGCCCAATCTCAGCACATCACTCTATTTCGTTGTCAACGATGCTTTCTATGACAAGCAGTTGCCTCAGGCCCATCTTCCAGAAGGCGTTTTTGTAGGTTCGCTGCGTCAGGCAGCGGAGCAGCATCCCGACCTTGTGGCGCGTTATTACGCCCGCATTGCCGACACTGCCGGCGATGCCGTGACGGCACTGAACACTATGCTTGCGCAGGACGGCCTCTTCGTGCATGTCGACCGTAACGTAAAGGTTGACAAGGCGGTGCAGGTGGTAAACATTCTTCGCTCGGATGTCGACCTGATGATAAACCGGCGCGTGCTCATAGTGCTTGAGCCGGGTGCCGACATAAAATTGCTGTTCTGCGATGACTCAGCCGACGACCGCCATTTTCTTGCCACGCAGGTCATAGAAGCCTATGTCGGCGACGGCGCGCATCTTGAGATGGATTGTCTTGAAGAGACTCATCTTAAGAATTCCCGTGTGTCGAATGTCTACGTGGAGCAGCAGGCCAACAGCCGTGTTGACCATAATGTCATAACGCTTCATAACGGTATTACGCGCAACCGCCTCGACCTCGTGTTCAAGGGCGAGGGCGCCGAGTGCTGGTGCAACGGCGGTGTCATTGCCGACAAGGAACAGCACGTCGACAACAACACGCTTATTGACCATCAGGTGCCTCACTGCACTAGCAACGAGCTTTATAAATATGTAATCGACGGACATGCCACCGGCGCCTTTGCCGGTAAGGTGCTCGTGCGTCACGGTGCCGACAAGACCGTCTCGCAGGAGACAAACAAGAACCTCGTAGCCACCAATGAGGCGCGCATGTACACACAGCCCATGCTTGAGATATATGCTGATGACGTGAAATGCTCACACGGCTCAACGGTAGGCCAGCTCAACGATGCCGCGCTGTTCTATATGCAACAGCGCTGTGTAAGCCTCGAAGAGGCACGTCTGCTGCTTGAGTTCGCATTTGTAGATGAGGTTATTGACAAGATTGAGCTCGAACCGCTCCGCGACCGCCTGCACTATCTTGTTGAAAAGCGCTTCCGCGGTCAGCTATACGGCTGCAGCGGCTGCAAGCTGTGTAAATAAAAACAGTCGTCACGGCTGTTTTTGAATAACGTTGACAGGCAGTTGCATTTTTATATCAGACAAATTTATTTTTTAACTATGTATAATGTAGAAGAGGTAAGAAAGGATTTCCCTATTCTTTCCAAAGAAATATACGGCCGTCCGCTTGTCTATTTTGACAATGCTGCCACCACCCAGAAACCGCTGTGCGTGCTTGACGCCATGCGCGACGAATATCTGAATGCCAATGCCAACGTTCACCGTGGCGTGCATTTTCTCAGTCAGCGCGCCACCGAGCTGCATGAGAATGCCCGCAAGACGCTGTGCGCATTTCTGAACGCACGTTCAACGAGTGAGATTGTGTTCACGCGAGGCACAACAGAAGGTCTGAACCTCGTGGCGTCAACCTTCTCTGATGAGTTCATGAAAGAGGGCGATGAGGTTATTGTCTCGGCTATGGAACATCATTCCAACATCGTGCCGTGGCAGTTGCAGGCACGCCGCAAGGGCATAGTGGTGAAGGTGATACCGATGACTGACGACGGTGAGCTGCAGCTTGATGAGTTTGAAAAGCTTATAACGCCCCGCACGAAGATCGTCAGCGTGGCGCATGTCAGCAATGTGCTCGGCACGGTCAACCCGGTGAAGAAGATAATAAGCATTGCCCACGGCCATAACATTCCGGTTATGATAGACGGCGCCCAGAGCGCCCCTCACTTCAAGGTTGACGTGCAGGACCTCGACTGCGATTTCTTCGTGCTCAGCGGACATAAGATGTACGGGCCTACCGGCATCGGCATTCTCTATGGCAAGGAAGAATGGCTCGACCGGCTGCCGCCGTATCAGGGCGGCGGTGAGATGATTGAGCATGTCAGCTGGGAGAAAACCACGTTTGAGAAGCCGCCTCTTAAGTTTGAGGCTGGCACGCCTGATTACATTGCATCGCACGGACTGGCCACTGCGGTTGACTACATGCAGAAGCTGGGCCTAGACAATATCTATGCCCACGAGCAGGACCTCACGCGCTATTGCACTGAGCGCTTCCGCGAAATCGACGGTATGCGCATTTTCGGCAATGCCCGCGACAAGGATGCCGTCATCAGCTTCCAGGTCGGCAACATACATCACATGGACATGGGCACGCTGCTCGACCGTCTCGGCATAGCCATTCGCACTGGACATCATTGCGCGCAGCCGCTCATGGACCGTCTCGGCGTGCTCGGCACCGCGCGTGCCAGCTTCGCACTATATAACACCCGTGAAGAGATAGACATGCTTGTTGATGCCATAAAGCGTGTGGCGAAAATGTTCTGACGATGCTTGAACCGCATTATTTTAAAGATAAGGTTGAGGCCGGCTGCGATGAGGCCGGCCGCGGCTGTCTTGCCGGCAGCGTCTATGCCGCAGCCGTCATTCTGCCGGAGGGCTATGACAATCCGGAGCTTAACGACAGCAAGAAGCTGACGCCGCAACGACGCTATGCCCTTCGGGAGAGCATCGAGCGTGATGCCGTGGCGTGGGCCATAGGCGTGGTGACGCCCGAGGAAATAGACAAGATAAATATTCTGCATGCCAGTTTTCTGGCCATGCACCGTGCCGTGGCCGCTCTTGCCGTCAGTCCCGAGGCACTTGTCATTGACGGCAATCGTTTCGATGCATATAACCCGTCAGTGCCGGAACAGCTTTTTAAGACAAGGCCGCATAAGCTCGGCAACGGCATATCTGAGTGCACCGGCGACGGTAATGGCTGTCTGCCTTTTGCCTGTGTCGTCAAGGGCGACGGCCGTTACCAGACAATAGCGGCAGCAAGCATTCTTGCCAAGACCTTTCGCGATGACTATATGGACGGCCTCGCGAAGGAGTATCCTTATTATGACTGGCAGGACAACAAAGGCTATCCTACACGCCGTCACCGTGAAGGTATCCGCCTGCACGGCATCACACCTTATCACCGCCGCAGCTACAATCTGCTTGGCAGCGGCGAACTGCCACTGCCGTTCAGCGATAATGATTGACAGCACATTACATTATAAAAAAATCTTATAAAAAAAATCTTATAAAAAATTCCTTATAAAATAAAATGCGGCAGTATTCCTGTAGAAATACTGTAGTATTCTTGGAAAGACAGTACAGTATTCCTGTTGGAATACTGTTTTTTTATTTGCAGTTGTCCCGTTGTTTTGTCCTTCCAAAACAATCAATTTTTAAGCATAACAGGTTTGTTTTTTAACTTTACTGTGATTACATATTTGTGTTTTAAATATACGATAATTATTCTTTCGTAACAAAAGTATGGTATATTAAGTTAAAAATGCAACTTTATTCACTAAATATTTGCAAGTAATATAAAAAATATCTAATTTTGCAGCAGAGAGAAATAAATTTTATAATTAATTGAGAGAGAAATCGTTTTAATTTTTTTGTTCTTTTTTCGTACTGTGGCATCATGTCGCGGCTGTTATCACATACATAGTTTCTTTTCAGAAATCATAATGCAGAGTGTTTCCGGCATGATATGTGAGGTCATGGCTCACACAAACTAAAAAGTCAGCAGCAGCAAAAAAAGGCCGTTTGTTTGGTAAACATTCACAAAATAAACATTATGTGTTACATGCCTGATTGCAGTATTATGAGCGGAGTAACAGAGAGAGGCTTTGCCGATCGGCGTCAGACAAATTGCAAAAGAAAGAGAAATAAAAACAATAATTTAATTTTCAACTGAAGTTTTTAAATTTTATGGTAAAAAGACTTACGATGTTATCGGCCGGTCTCATTCTTGGTACAGGAATGGCACTGGCACAGTCTTCGGTAACCGGTACCGTTGTCTCAGCGGAGGACGGCCAGCCTGTTATCGGTGCTTCGGTAGTTGTTGAAGGAACGAAGACGGGCACCGTCACCGATGTAGACGGAAAGTTCTCGCTTTCAGCTCCTGCCGGTTCAAAACTAGTTATTAAGTACATTGGCATGACCCCGCGCACAGTTAAGGCGGGCAGCAACATGAAGGTAACCCTTGAGAGCGATGCCAAGTCACTCGATGAGGTCATGGTCGTTGCCTACGGAAAGCAGAAGCGTTCTTCGTTCACCGGTTCTGCCGCAGAAATCAAGGCCGACCAGCTTGAGAAGCGCCAGGTGACCAATGTCACCCAGGCACTTGCCGGTGAGGTTGCCGGTGTGCAGGTCACACAGCCCAGCGGCAAGCCGGGCGAGGCTGCCAACGTGCGCATTCGCGGTATCGGCTCAATGGCATCAAGCAACAGTCCGCTGTATGTCGTTGACGGCGTGCCTTTCGACGGCGACCTGTCATCACTCAACACAAACGATATTGCATCAATGACGGTTCTTAAGGATGCTGCTGCCAACGCCCTTTATGGTGCGCGCGGTGCCAACGGTGTCATCCTCATCACCACGAAGCAGGGCCAGACCGGCGACGCTCTCGTCACGCTCGACATGAAGCTCGGCAGCGAGAGCCGCGCCATTCCTAACTATGACGTCATCAAGAGCCCGGCTGTATATACAGAGAAAGCATACCAGGCCATCTACAACAGCCTTATCGACGGCGGCATGTCTGCTGCTCAGGCCAACCAGAAGGCCAATGCCATTCTGCCTACGGCAGCCAACGGCGGACTGGGCTACACTGTGTTCACCGTTCCTGACGGCGAGAGCCTTATCGGCACCGACGGCAAGATAAATCCTAAAGCAACACTCGGCTACAGCGACGGCAAATACACCTATCTGCCTGATGACTGGTATGACAATGTCTATAACAGCGGAAACCTTCGCCAGGAGTATAACGCTTCTGTGTCGGGCCGCGGCGATAAGATCAGCTACTTCGCATCAGCCGGCTATCTTAACGATGAGGGTATCATCAAGAACTCCGGCTTTGAGCGTTTCTCTACGCGCAGCAACATTTCATATCAGGCAAAGAAATGGCTTAAGCTGACGTCAAACATTGCCTACAGCCACTATAACAGTAACTATTCAGTTACCGATAAGGACGACTGGAACGCTACGTCGTCAGGTAACCTTTTCTATGTTGCCAATTTCATGGCTCCGGTCTATCCGCTTTACATCCGCGATGCCCAGGGCAACATCATGAAAGATGAATACGGCCGCACGATGTATGACTACGGTGACGGCAAGGGACTCTCCGGATTTGACGGCAGCCGTGTGTTCATGGGCGGCAGCAACCCTGCCAGCAGCGGCTCGCTCGACAAGAACAAATATGCTGCTGACGTGTTCAGCGGCCGTTGGGGCGTTGAGTTCGACATCTACGACGGATTGAAGTTCAACTATAACCTCGGTCTTGACATTAATAACACGAGCCGTTCTGTGCTCTACAACCCGTTCTACGGTCAGTATGCCGACATGGGCGGTTCTGTTTACAAGTATTCAGACAATGATCGTGCTATCAACCATCAGTTCCTGCTCTCCTGGGCTCACGACTTCGGCAAGCACTCTGTTGACATCCTGCTCGGCCATGAGCGTTACGACTGGCGTAAGAGCGAGCTCGTCGGCAACAAGAACAAGCTCTATCTGAAAGACGTCTTAGAGCTCGACAACGCTCTGAAGACACCTTACACAGCATCGTCAACAGACCGCTATTCAACACGCGGCTGGTTCGGACGTGCACAATATAACTATGACGAGAAATACTTTGCGAGCTTCTCTTATCGTCGCGACGGTTCCTCGCGTTTCGCCAAGGACAGCCGCTGGGGCGACTTCGGCAGCTTCGGACTGGCATGGGTGCTCTCGAAAGAGGAGTTCATGAAGCCTACATCATCGTGGCTCACCTTCCTGAAGTATAAGCTCAGCTACGGCGTGCAGGGTAACGACAACTTGCTTCAGCAGAACAGCACAAAGTCCAACTTTTATCCGTATGAAGACATCTACCGTGTTGTCAACGTATCAGACGAACCGGCAGCCACATTATATATAAAAGGTAATCCTGACATCACATGGGAGACGTCGCACTCGTTCAACACCGGTTTCGACTTCAACCTGTGGAACGGCAAGCTCAGCGGTAGCATTGAGTATTACAACCGCACTACGAGCGACCTGCTCTATTACATGCCGGTGGCCGTGTCTAACGGATACGCTTATTTCCCGAAGAATGTCGGCAAGGTGCGCAACTACGGCATAGAGATTGACCTTAACTCCGACGTTTACAAGAGCAAGGTGTTCTCAGCTTCCGTATTTGCCAACATGACATCCGTGAAGAACAGAATTATCAAGCTTGCACCGGAACTTGGCGGCAAGTGGATAGACGGCAACAACATGTACCGCGAGGGCAGGAGCATGTACAACTACTATATCCGTGAGTATGCCGGCGTTTACAACGGCAACAGTGACGAACTCGATCCGTCAGACGCAGCAAGCGCGCAGCTCGGCCAGGCTCTTTATTACATTGATGTAAAAGATGATGCCGGCAACGTTACCCGCAAGAAGACTACCAACTGGGCCGCTGCCACGCGTTATGAGCAGGGCGACCGTCTGCCTGACGTCTATGGTGGCTTCGGCTTCAAGGTTAATGTCTATGATTTCGACCTGTCAATGAGCTTCTCTTATCAGCTTGGCGGAAAGAGCCTTGACTATGGCTATATGGAGCTCATGCACGGTGGCGGCGACTCCGCGGGCTCAGGCTGGCATAAGGACATCCTTAACTCCTGGACTTCAGAAAACACGAATACGAACATTCCGCGTGTCGACACCAACGACAGCTATACCAACAGTGTTTCCGACCGTTTCCTTATCAGCTCAAACTATCTTGACATTACGAACCTCAGCGTGGGCTACAATGTGCCTCAGCGCTGGCTCAACAAGATTATGCTCAAGGGACTGCGCGTTTACTTCACTGCCGACAACCTTGCCTTGCTGTCAAAGCGCAAGGGCTTCGACCCGCGTCAGGGCTACGGTGCCGTTACCGGCATGAACTATTCAGCCGTACGCACGCTGTCCGGCGGCATAACTGTTAAGTTCTAATCGCATTTCATAAGTAAAAAAATCATTGAAAGAATAAACAGAAACTATGAAATCAATATTCAAACATATAAGTCCGTGCCTTGTGGCCGTGGCCCTTGTGGCTGCCGGCTGTTCTGACAGCATGGACACGACGCCTAAGGGCAGCCATGTGCTTGGCTCTACTATTGCTTCCGACCCGTCGTCGGTGTCCGGACTGGTGAACGGCATGTATTCTGACATGATAGAGGCCGAGGCTATAACGAACTGGGCAGGCGCAACGCGTCATTATGACTTCGGCTATGCGTCAACCATGCTCATGATGGATAACGACGGCCAGGATGAGGTGTCGCGCAACACCGGTTATAACTGGTATCGCAACAACCTTCGTTACACTGACCGTACGGCAACGAGTGAAATAACCTATTTCCTCTGGAACCAGATGTATAAGCTCATCGGACAGGCTAACTCTGTGCTCAGCTCTACAGAAAATCCGGCAACCGACGAGGCGAGAGGCTATCACGGTCAGGGTCTGGCTATGCGCGCTTTCGCTTATCTGAACCTCGCGCAGATGTATCAGTTCACTTATAAGGGACATGAAACCGCACCTTGCGTGCCTATCGTCACCGAGACGATGACGGCAGAGGAGAAGGCCAATAACCCTCGTGCTACCGTGCAGGCTGTCTATGACCGTATTTTGGCTGACCTCGACTCAGCTATCGTAGACCTTGACGGCGCTACTACTACCGGCAAGGGACAGATTGGCCAGGCTGCCGCCTACGGTCTGCGCGCGCGTGCCAACCTTATCATGCAGAACTGGAAAGCCGCTGCTGCCGATGCCGAATCAGCCATCAGCGTGAGCAATGCCGAGCCGCTTAGCCTTGATGAGGCTGCTAAGCCGGGCTTCAATGACATCTCCGCGCACAACTGGATATGGGGCATGGATATCAACGAGACCAGCAACGTCGTTCAGACCGGTATTCTGAACTTCCCGTCAATGATGAGCTCGTTCACCGGCAACGGATATTCGCCTAACTATGCTCCGAAGTTCATCAACAGCAAGCTGTATAATGAGATAGACACTACCGACGTGCGTCGCGGATGGTGGCTTGATGGCAACGGCAACACGCCGATAGTACCGGCCGGCTACATGTATAAGGAAGCAGGTGCCGACGGCAGCGTGACAGTTTATTGCCTTACTACGGAGAAGGATCCTAAAACGGCATTTGATCCTAACACGGCTTTTGCCAACTGGCAGCCTTACATAAACGTAAAGTTCTGTTCTTATCAGAATAAGTACGGCAATGAGACCAATGCCTGCGATGTTCCTCTGATGCGAGTTGAGGAGATGTATCTCATCAAGGCCGAGGCAAAAGCCATGAGCGGCGATGTGGAAGGCGGCAAGAAGGTGCTCGTTGACTTTGTCAGGGCATACCGTGACCCTAAGTATACCTGCAAAGCCACAACAGCTGAAGGCGTCCAGGAGGCCGTATGGTTCCAGCGTCGTGTCGAGCTGTGGGGCGAAGGCTTCTCCTTCTTCGATCTTATGCGTCTGAAGAAACCGATTGACCGTCGCGGAGCCAACTATGAGAGCTCTGTAACCTATTACATCCCGGCAGAGTCGCAGATAATGCTTTACATTATTCCTGAGGCTGAGGTCAACAACAACCGTGGTATTAAGGCTGAGGACAACAACCCTGTAGCAGCCATCCCTAAACCTGTTAAGGTCGGCGACAACACAGCTTCTTCAGCAAGGAAGTTCAACGTTAATGGTCTGCAAACTCATGCGGTCTCTGGCGTAGCACGTATGAAATAAACACAGCGTTTTTTCACTTAGATATTAAAAGAGCCGGCAATTTTTGCCGGCTCTTTTTCGGTGTACGCTCGGCATGAGCATTGTCTAACGGGTGGAAGTCCCTAACAGGTCCCAGTAGTGGGAACTGTCCAGCCAGAGAGACAAGGGTGTCCATCGCGAGTTGGAATCTGAAAGAAGTCAGCGGCAAACATCTGCCCCGACGTACAGAAACCTAAT
>OMUH01000017.1 GCA_900314195.1 uncultured Prevotella sp. | reverse complement strand
TTCCTCGACCGGGAAGATGATTAATGCTGATCAAAACGGAGCTTTGAACATCCTTAGAAAAGTAGTCGGCGATTCTGAGTTTTCTCGGATAGTCGGTAGCGGGCACTCGTTATGTCCGATACGATACCGCAATCCGTTTCAAACGGTTGCAGGAAGTATGTAAAAAGTAGAATAATTATTAACACTTTTAATAACGTGGAATATCAGGAAAGAAACAAGGAAATAATCCGCACGAGTGTGGTGGGCATAGCCGCAAACGTGCTGCTTGCTGGTTTCAAGGCTGTTGTCGGTGCCATTGCCGGTTCTGTGGCTATAATAATGGACGCCGTAAACAACCTCAGCGATGCACTGTCGAGTGTGATAACGATAGTAGGCACCAAGCTCTCAGCGCGCCCCGCCGACGGCAAGCACCCCTTCGGCCATGGCCGTATAGAATATTTCTCGGCTATTGTCATTTCCATCATTGTGCTGATTGCCGGCGTCTCGTCGCTCATTGAATCGGTGAAGAAAATATTCAACCCCACAAAACCGGAATATACTGCATTCACGCTCGTTGTCATCGTTGTGGCAATACTTGTAAAGCTTGTGCTTGGACGTTATGTCAGTGCTAAAGGCAAGAAGCTGCAAAGCGATTCTCTTATCGCCTCAGGTGCTGATGCAACGTTCGACGCCGTTGTTACACTGTCAACGCTCATATCGGCTGGCATTATGCTCATTGCCGGTATAAACCTTGACGGCATATTCGGTACCCTCATTTCATTAGTAATCATAAAGGCCGGCGTAGAGATGCTGGGCTCGCCAATCAACCAGTTGCTCGGAACAGGAGTATCGCCTAAGCTGACAGATGAAATACGCAAGGAGGTTGAGGCTTTCCCGAATGTGCACGGAGTGTATGACATCATTCTCAACGATTATGGCCCGAATACAATCATTGGCTCTCTGCACGTTAATGTTCTCGACACCCTCACTGCAAGGGAAATCCACGGTCTGACTCGTGATATTGCGGAAGAGATGTTCTATAAACACGGCATCATCCTGACCGTAGGAGTCTATGCTATAAATACCGAAGGAAAACTAGGAACTCTGCAAAAGGACGTAATGACATTTATAAACAATCAGCCGGATGTTTTGCAGTCGCATGGATTCTATTATTACTCCGACAAGAACCTCGTTACAATCGACATTATACCAAACGAATCAGTGCATGACGATAATGTTTTTGCCGAGGAGATGAAGGAAAAGCTCAATAAGCAATTCCCTGACTATAAGTTCAGTATAGTCATTGACCACGATTACACTGAGGAATCTTAAGAAACAGTTAAGTCAATCTTAAGCCTCTTTGCAGTGGAAGTCTGTACCTTTGCACTGTCAAAAGGTAACAACAAGTACAAATACACTTTCCTCAAGGAGGGACTTGCCGATGAAGGCTATGATACGCCTGTTGCCAACGTCTGCGTATGCCGTCGTGGCGGTGCCGATGTCGCATATCAGACAATGAATATGATGTTCGAGATGTGCAACATGCCTGTTGTCACATCACAGTATTGGAACATCGCCTATGGGCGTGAGAAGGGACAGGCGGCTCTGGATATTGAGGGCATGCAGACCATGCGCACCCTTGCTCACAATATGTCATGGATGCTCAAGAAGTTCCATAACGTTCAGACAACCGATAAACCAGAGCAGGAGCTTCCATGGACTCCTATGCACTTCATAAGGTAATAATAACAAAACGAATATGATTGCCACTTACGATGCCAGCAACAATCTTTCACTACCCACAAAGCGCCCAATGTTGACGCGCCAATAGTCGACCAGTATCCCGTTGCCATAGAATGCCAGGTCGTAAGCTTTGAGAATGGCGTTCTCATTGGCAAGGTCATCAATACCAGTGCCTACAAGAGCGTTCTTGATGCTGAAGGCAACATTGACATGGGCAAGATGCAGGTCGTTGCTTTCGACCAGATCACCAACACCTACCGCACTGTTGGCGGAGTTGTCGGTAAGGCCTGGAACATCGGTGAGAAGTTCAACAATGGTCAGTACTGCCAAAGGGTTCTTTCATAGGCACACACCTTCAGAAGGCAGGCAATGATGTCAACTGAATCGTTAGTGGTGAATATCATTAACACAAAAGTAAGCAGCTCATTTTTCTGAATTCAAAGGCAAAAAAATAAGCATTTGGATTGATATAAAGTGGAAAATCATATTAACTTTGCAAAATATTAATAAGCTGTAACATGAAGAAGATATTAACCATACTAATTGGATTACTAGGATTTACATCGTGTGCTCATGCCCAGCCTGATTCTGTCAAGACGGTATCGGCAGAAGAGTTCGCACAGATAATAAAGGCAGATTCAGTTGTACTTGTTGACGTAAGAACTGCCGGCGAGTATAATGCAGGTCATATTGAAGGAGCAAGGAACATTGATGTTCTTAAAGATGACTTTGAGAAAGCTGCTTTGTCCGTTTTGTCCAGGGATAAGGCTATTGCTGTTTACTGCCGTTCTGGTAAACGGAGTATGAAAGCGGCAAAAATTCTTGCTGAGGACGGATATAAGATAGTGAATCTGCGAGGTGGCTGGTTGGAATGGACAGAGTTTAATAATAAGAAGTAAAGCATGATTTATCTTTCAATTATCAACATCTTAACCTTCTTCATTTACGGCATAGATAAACTGAAGGCAAAGGAGCATCGGTGGCGTATATCTGACATTCCGTCATAAAAATAAAATTGATTATTTTTGCTGACATAATTGAAAATCGTATTATGAAGAAGAGCATTCTTACAATAGCATTCGCGCTTGTTGCAATTATTGCGGGCGCACAGACAGGCTTGAAGAAAGTCTATGACGAGACCATCAATCCTATGGAGCAGATTGACAAGGCAGTAGCTGCGGCAAAGTCATCCAGTCATGAGAAGTATGTCATCTGTCAGGTCGGAGGCAACTGGTGTCCTTGGTGCCTCCGCTTTGCCGACTTCATCAGCAAGGACAGTGACATAACAAAGGTCGTCAGCGATAACTTCATCTATATCCACGTAAACTACAACCCGCGAAGGTCCGGCGGAGATGAACAGCTCAAGGCCGCCAAAGCCTTGATGCAGCGCCTTGGCAATCCGCAGCGTTTCGGCTTCCCTGTCTTTGTCGTACTCAACCAAGACGGCAAAGTCATACACATTCAGGACTCTGGTTTCCTTGAAGAAGGGCAGGGCTACGACAAAGCAAAAGTTCTACGTTTCTTCAGTAGCTGGACGCCAAAGGCTGTAGAGCAGAAGTAAGATAAACAGGCATTCTGCAATTATAAATTTTTAATGGATGCAATGAGGAAGATCATTCTTTCAACAATACTGCTCATGCTGACAACTATAATGCTGGCTTTATGCAGTGGGAACGCTGACGCCCGGCAGGCCGATACCTTTAAGTTCCTCTGGAATACCAAGCTGGGGTTCGGCAAGACGCTCACCGTCTACGGCTAAAGACGGGAAGCTCAAGGAACTTGTGGATAGGGTCTTCGGGTAGAAATATATGAATATCCGCATTATCCAAGTACAGGGCCTCTGCACTTGGATAATTTTTTTAGGAAAGGAAAACTGTCAATATAAAAAATGTAGCTATCGCTGAACAGCTTTTTATTGTAAATAAAATTCCGAAGAAATTAAAGAATATTAACTAAAAATACGGCTAAAAAATATTTCTTGTAAAGCTGTGCAATTCTGTTTTATACGTATAAAATATGCATATATTTGCAATAAAACGGTAAAATAGCAAAACGGGTTCGTATCTCAGTGAGATAAATTTTTATTTAACAGTGATAGAAATTTATTTCATTGCTTTACGACTGCTAAACGATAGGTTTATTTTTCCTTTTTGTTTACATTATTAGCTGTTTTTCGTTGTATTTTCTTGTAAAGAAAATACAAGCTATTGATTATCAAATGGTTTAAAAACGCGCGAGAAGGCCGTTCTACACGGGCGAGGGCATTGCAGTTCTTTTTCCGCGTGTTTTTGAAAACGCAACTGTAAAAGTTTTTCGAAATCAATATTTGATGCTCGTACGTATGCTGACGGCCACAAGGTCCGCACCCTGCACGTGGCGAAAAATAAGATTGATGTTAAACAACTGGGGGCAAACGCCTGTGCTCACTTACACACAGCCTCGGAGGGGCTGACTCATGAATAACAATCTAAGTGAGGCACGAGCGCAGATAGTTTTTAGCGGCACAACACCTGTGTACCCCGGGGCACGTTCCTGCCAAAGTTTGTCGCTACACCGGTTGTCTGTGGTTTATATGTGAAAAAATCAGCAGAAAGGTGCCTGTTTTTTATTTTATTGTTACCTTTGCCGTGTTCTGTCAGAGATAATTTGTGTTTTTGTTTTCAACACAGAATTGCGTGATTTTTCTGACATGAGCACATTCTGAGCAACTTTGTGTTGCTCAGAATGTTATATATTTTTATAAATTAGCGGATTTAAAGAATAATAAGAAAATGATGACAATAGAAGAAGCTGTCAAGGCACGTCATGCCGTAAGAAGTTATACTGATCGTCCAATTGAGCAGGAAAAGATTGATGAACTGCAGAAGCTCGTTGATGACTTCAACGGCAGGAGCGGACTGCATATACAGTTGATAACCAACGACCCGAAGGCTTTCGACAGCCGCCTGGCACGTTATGGCAAGTTTTCTGGCGTGCGGAACTATTTCGCTATGATAGGGCAGAAAGCGCCATTGCTTGACGAGACAATAGGATACTTTGGCGAGCAACTGGTTATAAAGGCACAGCAGTTGGGACTGAACACCTGCTGGGTGGGGATGACATTCAAGAAAAATCCTGATGTTCTGAAAATGAGCGGGGATGATAAGCTGCGTTGCGTAATAGCTGTCGGATATGGTACTACACAGGGGGTGTCACACAAGGTAAAAAACTTTGAGCAAGTAGCGAAAAACTACAGCACTATGCCTAAATGGTTCAAGCTTGGGGTGGCTTATGCTTTGCTTGCACCTACAGCCGTCAATCAGCAGAAGTTCAAGTTCCGGCTGTTGCCTGACAATCGTGTGCAGGTAAAGGCAGGATTCGGATTCTTCTCAAAAGTAGACCTCGGAATTGTGAAATGTCATTTTGAGATTGGAGCCGGAACAGAGAACTTCTCGTGGGCATAAAGCGAGTGTTCCTCTACATGGCCAGAAGGGACATTATTGCTGGCTCAAATAAAAAACGGAGGACTTCGTTTCGAAGTTCTCCGTTTGATGTTTTTTTGGGGGTGACTCGCATGGGGTTCGAACCCATGACCCCAACATTAAAAGTGTTGTGCTCTACCAACTGAGCTAGCGAGTCATTGCTTTTGATTTGTTTATGTGTTATCTTTTCAAAAGCGATTGCAAAGGTAGTTATATTTTTTGTAACAACAAAATTATTTTTGACTTTTTTGCAAGGAAGCGTATGTTTTCTTTTTCCCAGCCCCAGGAAATAATGTGTGTTCATCTTGTTTTTTCTTTCTTGTCGTGGATATGCGCATACAGTCTTGCTACGAGGGCACCGCTTATGTTATGCCATACAGAGAATATGGCTCCGGGAACGGTGGCCATAGGGTAGGCTGCAAAGTGCACGGTGGCCAGTGAGCTTGCCAGCCCGGAGTTTTGCATTCCCACTTCAATGGATATTGCTGAACATTTGTCGTGCTGAAGATGCAGCAACCGTCCTATGGCATATCCGAGCGACAGGCCGCAGATGTTGTGCAGCATTACTACGGCAATGATTACCGTGCCGCCAATAAGCAGCTTTGAAGAGTTTGCGCTCACTATGCTGCCCACTATAAGTGCTATGACTATTGTGGAGAAGGCCTGCAGATAAGCTGCTGCTTTTTTTGTGAAAACGGGAAATCTTCGCTGGACGATAAAACCTATTATAATAGGTAATATGACTACTTCGGCGATGCTCAGAAACATTCCGCCGGCATGCACTGTAACCCTTTCGCCTGCGAAGAGCAGTGTGAGCAGTGGGGTGAGCAGCGGCGCTACGACGGTGCTTACCGTTGTCATGCCTACCGACAGAGCCAGATCGCCCTTTGCAAGATATGTCATGACGTTTGATGCCGTTCCGCCCGGGCAACATCCTACAAGAATGACGCCGATGGCAAGTTCGTCACTAAGGCCGAACAGCTTTGTCAGCAGCCATGCCGTTGTGGGCATAACTGTGAATTGTGCCAGAGAGCCTATGATGATGTCTTTAGGCCGTGTGAACACTATCTTGAAGTCATCTGGATTAAGTGTCAGTCCCATTCCGAACATGACGATACCGAGCATCGGCGCTATCCATGCTGTTGAAATCCAATTGAACGTGGACGGAATGAAAAGTGCGGCAGCAGCCACCGCCAGAACTATAACGGCTATATAGCCGGATATGAAATTACAGATACCTTTTATCAAATTCTTGCTTTTTTTATCTCTCATAGTTGCAAAATTACAACATAAAAGTGATAAAATGCGCTTAAAAGCCGTTTTTCTGATAAGAGACATGACGGCATGAAAAGACAGTCGCCGGTCATTTTATTAGCATGACAATGCTGCCGGCGGTTATGAGCAGTGCGCCGATGATAACCTTTGGGCTTACCGGCTCTTTCAAAAGCAGAAAGGCCAGCAGGATGGTTATCACGACGCTCAGCTTGTCAATAGGCGCCACGCGGGAGACGTCGCCGAGCTGCAGAGCCTTGAAATAAAACAGCCATGACAGTCCGGTCGCGCATCCGGAGAGAATGAGAAAGAGCCATGTGTGGCCCGAAATGTTTTTTATCTCTCCGTAATGGCATCCGGCCAGCGCTATGCCCCATGTGATGAACAAGATAACCGTTGTCCTGATGGCAGTGGCAAGGTCGGAGTTGACATCCTTCACGCCTATTTTCGCGAAAATGGCTGTCAGCGACGCAAACACGGCCGACAGCAACGCATAGAATTTCCACATAATATTATTTTTTTAATGACATACAAAGTTAGTGATAAATTCTGTAAATTTTCTGTTTTGCGTAACAGACGGGCATAAATATTTCTCTACATGAACTTTAATGTCGGCAAACGACGGCAAACGGTCGCAAGTAATCGGTTGATTATCAGTTAACAAGCGTTTGCAGACTTTATTTTTGCCTATTGTGGATTATCCGTTTTTTGATTATTTTTGTACCGCATTTGTAGCTCGGCATCAGCGCGCCACGGCACAAGAAACTGCATAACATTATTAAAAGTATTAAAAGTGTTAATAATTATTCTACTTTTTACATACTTCCTGCAACCGTTTGAAACGGATTGCG
>OMUH01000034.1 GCA_900314195.1 uncultured Prevotella sp. | reverse complement strand
CTCTGGCCCAGGATGAGAAACTATGCCCTTGACGGAAGGTATCACCTGGATAACAATGATGTGGAACGCGGACAACGGCCCTCTGTCATGGGCAGGAAGAACTATCTCTTCAGCCATGATGACAAGGGGGCTGAGGACAATGCCGTATTCTACTCGCTGCTTGAATCCTGCGATGTCGTGCAGTTGAACCCCCTTGACTGGCTCACCGATGTCCTTGGCAGGCTAAGAGACAATATGGATGAAGAGGAAATTACACAACTTCTGCCATACCAATACAAAAAATCCCGGGAATAACCTCGGGATTTTTTTATCAATTACAGGACGGCCTAAATTGAATGGTTACATTTTTTTGTAAACATTAGGCAAAGAAATACCCACTTGCAGGGTGTGGCACTTGTGTCCGTCTGCAAGCTTGAAAGCATAAATACAAAAAAGCCCCGCAAGCATTTGCTTGCTGGGCTTTTTTGTATTTGTCATTTTATAAACCTTTTATTTTATGTCGCCTACCTTGACGAGGTATTCTGCAATCTGAACGGCATTCAGTGCAGCACCCTTGCGAATCTGGTCGCCTGTCAGCCACAGTGTCATACTGTTGTCGTCGGCCAGGTCCTTGCGTATTCGGCCCACGAAGACATCATCCTTGCCGGCAGAGTCAAGAGGCATAGGGTAGACGTAGTTCTGAGGGTCGTCAACGAGCGTTACGCCTGGAGCCTCCTCAAGAGCCTTGCGCACAAGCTCAACGCTCAGCGGACGCTCTGTCTCAAACCACACGCTCTCAGAGTGTGAGCGAAGTGACGACACGCGCACGCAGGTGGCAGAGGTGCGCACGTCGCTGTGCATAATCTTACGCGTTTCGTTATACATCTTCATCTCTTCCTTGGTGTAGTCATTCGGTGTCATCTTGTCAATCTGTGGAATGACGTTGTAAGCCAGCTGATGAGGGAATTTGTTTATCGTCGACACCTTGCCGGTCTCAACGATTTCCTTATACTGCTGTTCAAGTTCTGCCATGGCAGCGGCACCGGCGCCACTGGCACTCTGGTATGATGACACGTGGATCTTCTTTATATGGCTGAGCTTGTCAATAGGATTCAGCACCGTTACCATCATAATAGTGGTGCAGTTAGGGTTGGCAATGATGCCGCGCGGACGCGTGAGGGCATCTTCCGGGTTTATCTCCGGAACAACGAGAGGCACGTCATTGTCCATGCGGAACTGACTGGAGTTGTCTATCATCACTGCACCATATTTCGTTATAGTGTCAGCAAATTCTGCCGACGTGCCGCCGCCGGCCGATGTGAAAGCTATGTCAACGCCCTTGAAATCATCATTGTGCTGAAGTTCCTTAACGGTATATTCTTTTCCTTTGAATGTGTATTTGCGGCCTGCGCTGCGCTTAGAGCCGAACAGCAACAAATCGTCAATAGGGAAATTTCTTTCTGCCAGAATGCGCAGGAACTCCTGCCCTACGGCTCCGCTTGCACCAACAATAGCTACTCTCATAGTTCTTTTATCCTTAAAGTTATAAGTTTATGTTATTTATATTTCGTTTGATTTTGAAAAAATCTTGTTCTCTGCTGTTTTCAGCCGACTTGTAATTAAATGTTGTATTACACTGCAAAATTACAACTTTTCGGTTAATAACGGCAATAATATGTTTATTATTTATCAATAAACGCATAATTATTTATCAGCAATTGTTCTGCTTCCACATCGCACTTGGCTAAATGATATTGATATAATTGATTTAAGTCGTTATGTAGAAGCGAATATTTTTTGCATACGTGCGGGCAGACCATTTTGAAACATTATTCAGACTGAGTGTTTCTTGCCACCGGTATGCAGTGCGATTCCTTTATTTCGCCTATGACGATGATGCTGTGCAGGCTGCCTATGCAGTCAATGTTTCCCAGGGTGTTGAGCATGAAGTCCTGATAATCTTTCATGTCGCGCGCATATATCCTGACACCGAGGAGCTCATCAGTGACCTAGCGGCAGCCTACCGCCAGGTGATAGCCGAGCTGTATGCCGCCGGCTGCCGCAACATTCAGTTTGACGACTGCACATGGGGCATGATTATTGACGATGACTACTGGAAGGCAATGGCCGGCACAAGCTTCACTCTGAAGAGCGAGGCTGAGAGATACCAGAAGGTGAACAACCTCGCACTTCAGGACAAGCCTGCCGATATCGTCATAAACACCCACATCTGCCGTGGAAACTATCATTCCACATGGGCCAGCAAGGGTGCTTACGACCCTGTGGCACCGTACGTCTTTGCAAAAGAAAATGTAAGCGCGTTCTATCTGGAATATGACGACGAGCGTTCCGGCGGCTTTGAGCCACTGAAATACATACCTGAGTACAAGAAGGTGGTGCTCGGACTGATAACAACAAAGTCGCCAGTGCTCGAAGACAAGGATGCCGTCAAGCGTCGCATTGAAGAGGCTTCGAAATATGTGTCTCTTGACAGACTGTACCTCAGTCCGCAGTGCGGCTTCGCATCATGCGAGATAGGCAACAAGCTTACTGAGGAGCAGCAATGGGCAAAGATAGACCTTGTCAGAGAGATAGCCGCAGAAGTGTGGAAATAAAAAATATAGCGACAAAGAATACGTAATTTGAAAGAATTACGTATTTTTGTCGTGAGAATGAAAATACTGCAATTATTTGTCATAACAGCACTGTTTGTGGCCTTTGCTTCTCCGGCAGCGGCACAAGAAGCAAAAAACGATTTGCACCGCAAACAGTCAAAGAGTCTTCGTGAAAAACTGAACATTGCCGACAGCCTTCGGCTTGCCATGCGCCGTGCCGCCGACGAAGGACGCCTGCTGCAGTGGGGCGACAGCTTGCTGCGCACGCGTCTTGACAGCGGAAAGATAAACCGCAGGAGCTACAATGCTTTCCGCCGCCGCCTTTATAAATACGACCACACACTGTATAAAGGCGATTCCATTCTTGCCGGCCGCTACGGCCGGATAACCTTTGACACATTATATATAAGGCGGCCGGAAGGCCGCTGGACTGTTAAGCTGCGCGGCAATATGTCGGGGGCTGATATCTGGGCGCGTGGCGTGCGCGACGGCGTGCAATTCAGCTCAAGGGTGCAGTCAGACTACCGTGCCACGATGAGTGCTGCCGTCACCTACCGCGGCCTGTCGCTCGGAATAGCCATAAACCCGGCAAAGCTCGCCGGCAAGAACAAAGACAATGAGTTCAACCTGACGTCATACGGCAATAAGTTCGGCTTTGACGTGACCTATCAGACGTCGCATACCTATCACGGCAGCGTCACCGCAGGCGGCTCAGACAAGGTAAATCTCAGCAAGGGCATGGTTAGCCAGAAGGCTCTTAATGCCAATGTCTATTACGCCTTCAACGGCCGCCGTTTTTCCATTCCGGCCGCTTTCAGCCAGAGCTATGTGCAGCGCAGAAGTGCAGGCAGCGTGATGGTTGGAATGATATTTGACGGCCAGAACACTGAAATAGTCAAGCCCGATGCGTTCGGCGGCGGCAATGCGCGGCTGAAGGTTGTAGAGCTTGCCTTAGGTGTCGGCTACGGATATAATTTCGTTGCCGGCCGCCGCTGGCTGTTTCATCTGTCAGCGCTGCCGGCACTTGATGTGTTTGTCAATTCGAGCGTTAGCGACGGCGTCGAGCGCCTCACGCTGAGCTATAAGTTCCCGAGCATTATTTTCAGCGGCAAGGCAGCAGCCGTCTATTCATGGCGCAATAAATTCGCGGGTGCTACCATGGTGCTCAATTTCTCCGGCACCGGCGACGAGGAGCGGCTGCACGTGGGCCGCAGCAAATGGCGGCTGCGCGTGTTTTATGGATTCCGGTTTTAAACAACAAAATATATATATGGTAAACCAAACTGAATTTACGCTTCGTGCGCGCGGCCGCGGCTTCCATCTCGTCACGGACGAAGTGCTTGAAAACCTGCCGCCGCTTCCTGCCGTCGGACTTCTCAATCTGTTTGTCAAGCACACCAGCTGTGCGCTTGCCTTGTGTGAGAACTGGGACCCGTCAGTGCGTGCCGATATGGAAAGCATTTATGACCGGCTGATACCCGAGAATGAGCCATATTACGAGCATACCCTCGAGGGCTCTGATGACATGCCGGCCCACGCCAAATGCATCATGACGGGCGTGAGCATAAACATACCCGTTACCGGCGGACGGCTGAACCTCGGCACATGGCAGGGCATCTATCTGTGCGAGTTCCGCAATGACGGCGGCAGCAGGCATATTGTGGCAACGGTGACAGGCTGATTCTTTTCTGCATTCCGGCTGAAATACTTTATTATTGATATTTTTGTACGGTTGCAAAATAATTTTTAATTTTGCCGTTGTGTTTCGGCGTGCCGCTGTTATGGCGTTAACCATGCGGAGAAAACAGGTTCCTGCGGAAACACATTTATTATAAAAACATATTTCAGCGCAAAATCATGCAAGGCATATCACATTTATTTCCTATCACCGATCCGACGCTCATATTCCTTGTCGTGATGCTAATCATTCTTTTTGCGCCTATCATCATGGGCAAGCTTCGCATTCCGCACATTATTGGAATGGTGCTTGCCGGCGTTGCCGTGGGTGAATATGGCTTCAATATTCTTGTACGCGACCAGAGCTTCGAGTTGTTCGGCCGGGTAGGTCTTTACTATATCATGTTCCTGGCCTCTCTTGAGATGGATATGGAAGGCATAAGGCGGCATAAGTGGCGCATGATGGTGTTTGGCCTTCTCACGTTCGTCATACCCTTCGTGCTTACCATTGGCATGGGCACCACCATGCTGGGCTATTCCGTCATGGGCTCTGTGCTGCTGGGCTGCATCATGTCGAGCAACACGCTTGTCAGCTATCCTGTCGTGGCGCGCTACGGATTGCAGCGCAAGGCCAGTGTGACGCTTAGCGTAGGGTCGAGCATGCTCTCGCTGCTGTTCTCACTTATCATCCTTGCGGCCATAACGGCATCGTTCAGCGACGGAGGCGGTGTGCTGTTCTGGCTGCTCTTCGTTGCAAAGTTCGCAGCCTACTGTGCCGCGATGATATTCTTCATACCCCGGCTGACGCGATGGTTCCTGCGCAGATACAGTGACAGCGTAATGCAGTTCATCTTCGTCATGGCGGTGCTCTTCCTCAGCGCCGGTCTGTCGGCGGCCGCCGGCATTGAGGGCATCTTCGGCGCGTTCATGGCCGGACTCATCCTTAACAGATTCATTCCTCATGTGTCGCCGCTGATGAACCGCATAGAGTTTATAGGCAATGCCATCTTCATACCTTATTTTCTTATCGGCGTGGGAATGCTCATCAATGTCAGACTGCTCTTTGCCGGAGGCCATATCCTGTGGGTGGTGGCGTGCATAGTGTTTTTCGGAACGCTCGGCAAGGCACTTGCCGCTTACGCCAGCTGCCTGCTGTTCCGCATGCCGCTGTCGTCAGGACACATGATGTTCGGACTTACGTCGGCACATGCCGCCGGTGCCATTGCCATGGTCATGGTGGGCATGACGCTTGAAGTATCGCCAGGACATTATCTTGTTGACAATGACATGCTGAACGGCGTGGTATGCATGATTCTCGTCACGTGCATAATCTCATCGGTCATCACCGACCGTGCCGCCCAGGCCATCACGCTGCGTGACAAGCAGCTGCCGTCAGCCGAAGATCATGACGGCGATGACGAGAAAATACTCATACCCGTCAAATATCCCGAATATGCCGACAATCTGATAGAGCTCGGCATGCTCATGCGCAATGTCAGCCTGAACCGCGGACTCGTTGTGCTGAATGTCGTTTATGATGATGACGAGCTGCCCCGCAACCAGGAGCTCGGCCACCGCCTTGTAGACCACTGCCAGCAGATAGCGGCTGCCGCCGACGTGAAGGTGATGACGCAGGTGCGCATTGCTGTAAACATTGCCAACGGCATAAAGCATGCCTTCAAGGAGTTTCAGGCCAGTGAGATAATAATAGGTATGCACATGCATCCAGAGCAGTCGGCCCGCTTCTGGGGCGAGTTTCACCAGAGCCTCTTCAACGGACTGAGCCGGCAGATAATAATGGCACGCATCAAGCAGCCGCTGAACACCATCAGACATATACATGTGGCTGTGCCGTCGCGCGCGGAGTTTGAGCCCGGCTTCTACAGATGGGTGGAGCGCCTCGCGCGCCTTGCCGTAAACCTCGAATGCCGCATTACGTTCCATTCGCGGCCGGCAACAAACGAGCTTATCAGACAGTATATGGATGCGCGCCACGGAAGCATAAAGCAGCATTACCGTGACATGGAGCACTGGGATGCGCTGCCGGCACTGGCGGCAACCATCGCCCCCGACCAGCTCTTTGTGGTGGTGACGGCCCGAAAGGGCACAATATCCTATAAGGCAGCACTTGAACAACTGCCGCAGGAGCTGACAGAGCATTTCTCAGGCACCTCGCTGATGATTATCTTCCCTGACCAGTATGACGACCAGAACGAGCAGATGACGTTTGCCGAGCCGCAGCATCAGGAGGAGGAGAGCGCTTACGCACAGCTGCTGAATTGGATAAACAAAAAGCTCGGGCGCAGAGGCTGCAAAAAAGACTGAAATGACTGATATACTTTTTTTCAGAAAAATTGGATTTGAAAAAAATTGCATGTCTGACAAAGAAAATTTATTTTTGCAAAAACAGAACTGTTTTCCGTCATACTGAGCTCTAATCAGCCATGAACGTCAGAACAGGCAAAGAAGATAGAAATTAATTCAAACCGTGGCAATTGACGTTGTGCAATAGCCGGAAATAAAACGAGAAATTAGATATTAGAAAAATATGATGATAGAAGTAACGGATGTGAAGAAGACATTCGGACAGCTTGAGGTGCTGAAGGGCGTCAGCCTGAGCATAGGCCGCGGCGAGGTGGTCAGCATTGTCGGGCCGTCGGGTGCCGGCAAGAGCACGCTGCTGCAGATAATGGGCACTTTGATGCGTGCCGACAGCGGAAAGGTGGTGATAGACGGCGTTGATGCCGGCAGCCTTAAGGAAAAGGCGCTCAGCCGTTTCCGTAATGAGCATATAGGCTTTGTGTTTCAGTTTCACCAGCTCATGCAGGAGTTCACGGCGCTTGAGAATGTAATGATACCGGCGCTCATAAGCGGTACCGGCAAGAAAGAGGCTGCTGCGCGTGCGGAAGAGCTGCTGTCCTTCATGCGGCTGTCAGACAGGGCAGAGCATAAGCCGTCGGAGCTGTCGGGCGGTGAGCGGCAGCGTGTTGCCGTGGCCAGGGCTCTGATAAACAAGCCGTCGGTGGTGCTGGCCGATGAGCCGTCAGGAAGTCTTGACACGCAGCATAAGGCTGAGCTGCATAAGCTTTTCTTCGACCTTCGCGACAAATACGGACAGACATTCGTAATTGTTACTCATGACGAGCAGCTGGCCTCGCTCACCGACAGGACCATTCACCTCAGCGACGGCATGATAGTGAATGAGGATGAGGCTATGAACGCAACTGACAGACAGACAAAAGAATAAATATGAAACAAAAAATAAAATTAGGACAATATAACACGCTGAAGGTGAAGGAAGAGGCGCGTCGCGAAGGCTACGGCGAGGTGTTCGGACTGTATCTCGAGGGCGGTGACGACGGCGACATTCTGATGCCGGAGAAATATGTGCCTGAGGGCGTCAAGCTCGGTGATGAGGTGAAGGTGTTTGTGTATCTCGACCAACAGGAGCGGCCGGTGGCCACTACCGAGAAACCGTTTGCGCAGACCGGCGATTTTGCATGGCTTGAGTGTGTGTGGGTGAACGAATACGGTGCTTTTCTCGACTGGGGCGTGACGAAGAATCTCTTCTGTCCGTTCCGCGAGCAGAAAATGCGCATGGAAATAGGAAAGAGCTATATTGTTCATATTCACGTTGATGAAGAGAGCTACCGCCTCGTGGCCTCGGCAAAGGTGGAGCATTATCTTGACACGTCGCACCCGCAGTACCGCTTCGGCGACCGTGTGCAGCTGCTGGTGTGGCAGAAGACAGACCTAGGCTTCAAGGTGATAGTAGACAACCGCTATTCCGGACTCGTTTATAGTGATCAGATATTCCGCCATATTCATTCCGGCGACATACTGCCGGGCTATGTGTCGCGCGTGCGCTCCGACGGGAAAATAGATGTAGCCCTTCAGCCTGCCGGACAGAGGCAGTCACACAGCTTCGCCGATGAGCTGCTCCAGTATCTGCGCGACAATGACGGCGTGTGCGACCTGGGTGACAAGAGCGAGGCTGACGACATTTACGAGCGTTTCCAGGTGAGCAAGAAGGTTTACAAGAAAGCTGTTGGCGAGCTTTACCGCAAGCGGCTTATTGAAGTGGCGCCCATGAGCATCAGACTGGTAAAAGACTGAGCCCTTGCAGACAAAGACAAAAAAACAGAAGCGAGGTAATAAAATCATCAGATGGCATTCAGAATAACTCTATCATCGGAATATGGTCAGTGGCGCGAGTTCCTTCTTGCTGTCCCGGCGCGCATGGACACCGACGGCACGTGGATATACGGCGGAAAACGGAACCTTATAAAATCGTTCGAGGCTCCTGACGGCACCGTGCTTGTGGTGAAACGCTATCACAGGCCGAGGGGCGTCAACGCACTGGTTTATTCTTTGGGAATACGCAGCCCGAAAGGTGAGAGAGCTTTCCGGTATGCCTCTGTGCTGCATTCACACGGGGTTGATACGCCTGAGCCGGTGGCATATATGGAGCACCGCAACGCCGGATTGCTGCTAGACAGCTATCTCGTTACGCTGCGCTGTGATTATGCCCACCGCCTGTATGAGCTGGGCAATGCCACGGCAGATGTCTATGAACCTATGGCCACGGCACTTGCTGCCTTCACGGCACATATGCATGATGAAGGAATATTGCATCTTGACTATTCGCCGGGAAATATTCTGTGGGAGAAAGATGCTGACGGCCGTTATCACTTCTCCGTTGTAGACATAAACCGCATGCGCTTCGGGAGCGTGGGTATGGCTGACGGCTGCAAGTGCTTTGCACGGCTGTGGGGACCGAAGGCTTTCATCAAAATGCTTGCACGTGAATATGCGCGCCTGCGCGGATTTGACCCCGACGAGGCTGTGGAAATAACGTTGAAGGCACGCCGTAAGTTCTGGATTCGTTATCAGCGCAAACGTGAGGTGGAGTTTAAGCTGGAGCTGTAAGCAGAGATAATTAAGGGATGTTCTATAAATTAACTTGTTATTAATCAACGAATTATTTGCATAATTGCA
>OMUH01000125.1 GCA_900314195.1 uncultured Prevotella sp. | reverse complement strand
GAAGCTGAGCAATAATCATGCCATGTCAGTCAAAATTTAAATGAAAGAACCGTATTGTTACTGTCATAACTTTTTGGTTTTTAGGTTTTTGTATATGTGTTTATTGTTATGTCTGCATTATTCAACTGACAATTATATAATAATGAGAATCTAAATATAATGTGATTTTTGCAGCTAATTTACTTCTTTTTGGCAACATAAGCAAGCATATATCCGATTTTTTATCATGCTTAATATGTTTTTTAATTATTAACCGCAGTAATATAAATGTTCTGTGAATATTTTGTTTTTCAAAAGTACTTGTTAATAGAGAAAAACTTTAGACTTGACACACGTGCAAGATGCGGCCCCTGTAGCCGTGACCGTTCCGCAGTCTTAAAAGATGTTCATTAAACAGACAACAGGGGCAAAGATTAATAAAAATCTTTACCCCTGTTGTCTGTTTAATCAGAGAATTACCCCCCAAAAAAATTGAGTAATTTTATCCCGAATAGGAATTACCAGAGCTGCAGGCGCTCATTCTCAGGAAGATACATCTTGTCGCCCTTCTTGACATTCCAAGCCTTATACCATGCGTCGATATGTGGAAGAGCACCGTTCACACGCCATTCGCCAAGGGCATGAGGATCACGCTTTACACGGTTGCGGATTTCCTGCTCTGTGATATTCTGTGCCCATACACCGGCATAAGCAAGGAAGAAACGCTGGTCAGCAGTAAACCCGTCCTTAAAGGGCAGAGGTTTCTTTGCCGTGGCATTCTTGTATGCATTAAAAGCTACTTGCAAGCCTCCGTGGTCGGCGAGGTTCTCGCCAAGGGTAAACTTACCATTTGAATGAAGTCCAGGAAGAACCTCTATACTGTCAAAATAATCAGAATAGAGCTTTGCACGCTTTTCAAATTCCTTGGCATCGCTTGCCGTCCACCAGTCGTGAAGGTTTCCGTCGGCATCATACTGCCGCCCCTGGTCGTCAAAGCCGTGGGTCATCTCATGTCCAATGACAACGCCGATGGCACCATAGTTAAATGCTTCATCTGCTTTCGGATCAAAGAAAGGATATTGAAGAATACCGGCAGGGAAGCATATTTCATTAGTGGTGGGGTTGTAGTATGCATTCACTGTTTGCGGTGTCATGAACCATTCGTTGCGGTCAACGGGTTTGCCGGCCTTGTCTTCTATATGTTTGTCATGTGCGAATAATCTGCAGGCCAGTATGTTCTCATAATAGCTCTTTGACGGATCTATTGTCAGCTTGCTGTAATCTTTCCATTTGTCAGGGTAGCCAATTTTAACATAGAATTTATCAAGCTTCTTATGTGCATTAGCCTTTGTAGAGTCACACATAAATGTCTGTGCGTCAATGCGTTGTCCAAGTGATACCTGCAGGTTCTTTACAAGCTGAGTCATTATCTGCTTGCTTGATTCCGGGAAATACTTCTCGGCATACATCTTACCGAGAGCCTCGCCCATCTGAGCCTCGACCTGGTTTACCGCACGTTTCCAAAGAGGATAGTCTTGCTTGCGGCCGCTCATGGTCTTTCCGAAGAAATCGAAATTAGCCTCTCTGATCTCATCAGAAAGATATGAGGCTGATGACATGATGACATCCCATTCCATAATGGCCTTATAGTCATCGGGCGTGTAGAGAGAGATTATCTTGTCCAGACCTGCCATGAACTGCGGCTGCCCGATAATCATCTCCTGAATGTAAGACGAGCTTACCCCTTCGGCATTGGCCAACTTTTCTATCTCCAGGTTAGGATATGCTTCAGTAACTTCTTTCAGCGACATCTTGTTATAGTTTGCCTGCGGGTCGCGGAGCTCTGTGTTGCTTTTTGAGACCAAAGCAAGCATGGTCTCTATCTTGAAAATCTCGCTGCTTCTTTCTGAAGCGGTCTTATCACTGAAACCATAGAGCTTGAACATACGTGCGATGTGTTTCTTGTAAGCATCGCGGATGGCTGCTGTCGCTGCGTCGTTGTTGACATAATAGTCTTTCTGACCGAGCGTCAGCCCTGACTGTGACACATTCAGAATGTTCATGGTCACATTCTTGTCGTCAGCGCCGAAATAGCTTGCGAACTGAACGCCATAGCCATACTTAGCATATTTAAGCATTAACGCCTTAAGCTCATCAACTGTTGACGCCTTTTCTATTTCGTCAAGCAAAGGCTTGACTGGAGAGATACCGGCCTTATCACGGCTTGCTGTGTCAAGAGCCTGCTTATAGAAATCAGAAAGCTTTTGCTCCGTTGTTCCCTTTTTGAACTTCTTCTTCAGTAAAGTAGACAAAATAGTGTTTATGCGCTTGTTGTTGTCTTCCTGAAGCTGATCAAAACTTCCAAACCGGCTGTAAGCGGCAGGCAGAGGATTGTTTTTCTGCCATCCGCCCGTTGCGAACTCGTAGAAGTCATCCTGCGGACGAACATTCTTGTCGAAATTCTTCTCATACAATCCTGATTTATTTTGGCCCATGCCCATAATAGGTGCTGTGGCCATCATCAAAACAGGAATAATTTTTTTCATGTTCATAAAATGAATTATTAATTTAACGTGGTTTATTTCTCTCTTTTATATGTTTTGTTTACACACACAAGTACTTATTCTTTGTCCTGTAATGATGCGAGCTTCTCTGACTGTTCAAACCAAAAGTTGTTTTCCTTGTCAAGCTGCTGCTGCAAAGAAGTGTATTCCGTTACTAGTTCCATGTTTGAGGCGTTCTCGGCATTCATAAGCAAAGTGTCCAGCTCGTTCTTTCGTTTTTCAAGCTTTGCTATCTTTTCCTCTGTTGCCTTTACCGACTTCTCAAGACGGTTTATCTTCTTCTGCAGCTCCTTGTGCTGCTGGTAGCTCATCTTGCCATCGCCGGTTACGGCCTTGGCAGAAGGCTCGTTGAGTGCAGCTGCTGACGGTGTCTCAGCCGTTTTCTCTTTTTTGCTGTCGGCATTACTGCGGTTGTCAATGGCCTCACTGACTGTATTGGCATTGTATGCACGCAGATAATCATAGATACCGCCGAGATGCTCACGTACATGCCCGCCACCGAATTCATAAACCTTTGTAACTAATCCGTCGAGGAAGTCACGGTCGTGGCTGACGATGATGGCCGTACCGTCAAAAGCTTTTATGGCTTCCTTCAATACATCCTTTGACGGTATGTCGAGATGGTTCGTAGGCTCATCAAGGATCAGAAGGTTTACTGGCTGCAACAACAGTTTTATCATGGCCAGACGACTGCGTTCGCCACCGCTTAAGAAACTGACTTTCTTTTCTGATATTTCGCCACCAAACATGAAAGCTCCGAGAAGATCATTTATCTTTAACCTCATGTCGCCGGTAGCTACTTGATCAATGGTATCGAATATCGTGAGATTCTCATCAAGCAGCTGGGCTTGGTTTTGTGCGAAGTAGCCTATTTGAACATTGTGCCCAATCTTTAAATAGCCATCATAAGGTATCTGTCCCATGATGCATTTTACGAGCGTTGACTTTCCTTCTCCGTTACGTCCGACGAAGGCAACCTTCTCGCCGCGGCGGATGGTCATGTTGACATCTTTGAAAACAGTCTTGTTGCCATAATCTTTCCGCACATTCTCGCAGATAACCGGAAAATCGCCAGAACGCAGACAAGGCGGGAATTTCAAACGCATGGCAGAGTTGTCGACTTCGTCAACCTCTATAGGCACAATCTTCTCAAGCTGGCGTATGCGCTGCTGCACCTGCACGGCCTTTGTAGCCTGATAACGGAAACGGTCTATGAAAGCCTTGATGTCTGCTATTTCCTTTTGCTGGTTTTGATATGCACGCAACTGCTGCTCGCGGCGCTCTTTACGCAGCACTAAATATTCATCATATTTTACACGATAGTCTTCTACATGTCCGCATGTTATTTCAAGAGTTCTGTTTGTCACATTATTTATAAATGCACGGTCGTGACTGACAAGGACAACAGCACTGGCACTTTGACTTAGAAACTGTTCAAGCCATTGTATGCTTTCTATGTCAAGATGGTTTGTAGGCTCGTCAAGAAGCAGTACCTGAGGATGCTGAAGAAGTATTTTTGCCAGTTCTATGCGCATTCGCCATCCGCCGGAGAATTCTTTGGTAGGGCGGTCCATGTCTGAACGTTCGAAGCCGAGACCTGTCAGCGTACGTTCCATTTCTGCCTCATAATTGCCGCCGCCCATCATCATATAACGCTCATGCTCCTGAGTAAAGTCCTCAACAAGCTTGGCATAGCTGTCGCTCTCGTAATCAGTTCGTTCTTCCATTTCATGCTGCATCTTCTCAAGACGCTTCTGCACAGCTGTTGTATCGGCAAAAGCCTTCCGCGTTTCCTCACGCACGGTGGTGTTATCCTGAAGCTTCATAACCTGAGGCAGATAGCCTACCTTACAATCTGACGGAATTGACACTGTACCTGATGTCGGACGCTGCAAGCCACAGAGTATTTTCAACATTGTTGACTTACCTGCACCGTTTTTCCCGACAAGCGCAATGCGGTCATGATCGTTTACGACAAAACTGACATTATCAAAAAGTGGCTTGACGCCAAACTCTACCTTTAAACCTTCTACTGAGATCATGAAAACAATTTTTGTGTGCAAAAGTACGAATTTTATTCCATCTATATCCTTCGTGACAAAGAAAAAATAATGCATAAAATCTCTGTTCGAGATGACAAGCGATATTCAAAAAAGCAGTTTCTGCATAATTCTCGCATGCCTTCAGCAAAGAAACGTCAGCAGGCTGGGTGAGGTCTTTGCAGCCGTATGTTTGGAAAGTAGTGCAAATCTTCTGAAGAATTCATTTTTAAACATTGATGAAATCAAAATATTTTCCTTTACAAAAAGAAAGGAAAAATCGCCCGTTTTTGTAACTGTTTATGATTTGTTTTCTGTTTGCATATAATTATTAAATCATTGAAACTAAACAGATTCAACGGTTGAAAAATGCAAACGTTGTGTATAAATGTTAAATCTAATAAAGGCGTAAAAAAAAAAGTAATTTTTCTATTTTCTTTATCAATAATTATATATATTTGCAAAAATGAAAGAAAATTTCAAAGAACAAGACATAAATACTAAACAGCATTGACATTATGGGAAAATATAATATTACAGACCAAAAAGAAAAAAATGCCGCATATCGTGCGCTTGTTAGCCCCAAGATGATGGATAGTCTGAAGGAGCGCATTCTGAAGATTATTCTGATGAAAAAGAAATACAAGGATAAAGATTACTCTGCAAAGAGGCTTGCCGAAGACCTTGGAACAAACACACGCTATATAAGTGCGGTTGTGAATGTGAAATTTCACATGAACTACACGTCTTTTGTCAACAAATTCCGTATTGAGGAAGCTATGACCATCCTTTTGGACAAGCGTTATAAGGACCTTAACATGGAAGATGTTGCAGATCTGGTCGGTTTTTCCAACAGGCAAAGCTTTTATGCATCTTTTTTCAAATTCAACGGAATGACTCCGCGCGAATATAAGAAACTATACTATAAAGAGACCAAGGGTCAGGAAAAAGAAAAGAAAAGCGTCAGACGTGAGAGAGTGTTGCAGGAACTTCGGGCGCAACAGATAGAGGAAAAGAAAAAAGGTGACGAAAAAAACGACAGAGATTTTTAGAACAATGGCAGACTGCAATAATCTTTTCAAATATTCTGATGAGCGTTTTGCTGATTTGCAAATGCTTCGTTACCAACTTGGCGGTTTCGAAAAACTTTCTTTAAAGACGAAGAAATACATCTATTGTCTGTCCAAAGCTACCATATACGGCCGTGATATTACCTTTGATCAAAACGGGAAATATAATCTGCTTGTTCGTAAGACACTTGAATACGTTTACGAGAATTATTCCGGCAACAGGAACAATGAAGATTTTAAGGCCATGACTATTTACCTCAAAAGAGTATGGTTCTCTTCCGGTATATATCATCACTATGGTTGTGAAAAGTTTACTCCGGATTTTTCAGAGTCATTCCTTCGTGAACAGATAGCTGCATTGCCGGATGACATTGTGAAACAACTGTCACAAACGACTGAGCAATTCGCCGATGTGGTATGCAAGGTTATTTTCGATGCTGACTTCATGCCCAAAAGGGTCAACCAATCAGCAGATGAGGATCTTGTGAAAACATCAGCATGTAACTTCTATGATAATGTATCGCAGAGTGAAGCTGAGACATACTATAATGAGAAAAAAGAAGCTTACGCCAAAGAGCATCCTGATAAAAAAGACTGTCAGCCTTCATGGGGATTAAATTCCAGGCTTACAAAAGATAATGCAGGCAGACCGACTGAACAGGTATGGAAAGAAAACGGACTATACGGAAATGCCATTAAGCAAATAACTTTTTGGCTTGAAAAAGCTGCCGGTTATGCGGAAAACGATTTGCAGAAAGATATAATACGGCAACTTGTCAAGTATTATAGAAGTGGTGACCTCACCGACTTTGACGAATATTCAATAAAATGGGTCGGAGAAAATTCCGGAACAGTTGATTTTATAAATGGTTTCATCGAAGTGTATGGAGACCCTCTCGGACTTAAAGGAACATGGGAAGGTATAGTAGAATATACTGATGCTGTGGCCTCGAAACGTACAAAGCTGATTTCTGAGAACGCACAGTGGTTTGAAGACAATTCACCGGTAGATAAGAAATTTAAAAAAGAAAAGGTAAAAGGTGTAAGCGCGAGAGTCATCAACGCTGCGATGCTTGGCGGTGATGAATATCCGGCTTCAGCTATAGGAATAAATCTGCCGAATGCAAACTGGATAAGATCTGAATATGGCAGCAAAAGTGTTACAATTGGTAATCTGACACATTCTTATGACGAAGCAGCCAAAGGAAACGGATTCAGAGATGAATTTGTTATTGACAGCAACACGGTACAACTGCTTGACAAATATGCAGCATTGACGGATGACCTGCATACTGACCTGCATGAATGCCTGGGACATGGCAGCGGGAAACTTCTTCCAGGCACGGATCCTGACGCGCTGAAGGCTTACGGGAATACTATAGAAGAGGCGAGGGCTGATCTCTTCGGACTTTATTATATTGCAGACGACAAATTAATAGAACTTGGTCTGCTCCCTGATCGCGAGGCTTACAAGGCTCAGTATTATTCATACCTGATGAATGGATTGCTGACGCAGACAATGCGCATTTCGCTTGGGAACAACATTGAGGAAGCACACATGCGCAACAGGGCTTTGATTGCATGGTGGGCTGTTGACTTGTCTAACTCAAGTCATACTGTCGAGATTATAGAAAAAGCGGGGAAGCATTACGTGAAAATCAATGATTATGCTGCGTTGCGTAATGTTTTTGCAAAAGAACTTGCAGAAATACAACGTATTAAGAGTGAAGGTGACTATGATAAGGCTAAATATCTTGTAGAGAAATATGCCGTAAAAATCAATCCGGCACTTCACAAGGAAGTCTTAGACAGGTATGCTACTCTTAATATTGCACCATATAAGGGATTTATAAATCCAAGACTTGAATTAATAAAAGACAACAATGGCAATATTACAGATATAAAGCCTGACTATACTGAGTCTTTTGCGTCTCAAAACATAAGGTATAGCCACGACTATGCCACAATTTAATTATGCTGTTTTGTTTTCTTAGACATGCATTTTAAACAATGAACAGCAAAGAGTCAAAAATCAATTTTATGCATTTGATAATGCCGGCATATTCAATGTGTACTATGCCGGCATTATTAGTGCTCATATTAAAATATATTCACCATGGATCAAAAAACAAACGAGAAGCTTAAAAATATAAAGAAAAGTTTCAGGTTTATAATGAACGGACCGTCATCGCAGTCTATGCGTGAGAAAGGACTCGATTATAAAATAAACTGGGGAGTGCCTTTCATGGAATTAAAGAAAATGGCAAAAGATTATGGTAAAGATTTTAATCTCGCCATTGAGCTATGGAAGGAAGACATCAGAGAATGTAAAATACTTGCGACATTGATTATGCCGGCCGATAAAATGGATAAGGATTTGTTAAGCGTATGGATGGAAACATGCAGAAACCAGGAGCTTGTGGAAATGTTATGCTTCAACCTGTTACAGTATACAGATTTTGCGCCGGAAATAGCTTACAAATGGATTGCAGGTGACGATGCATTAAGACAAATAGGAGGTTACACCTTGCTTGGCAGACTTTTTATGAATGGAGCGACACCAAACGAAAGAGGTATAAATGAATTTATAGATCAATGCCAGGCTGCTTTGAAAAGCGATGACAGCAGAATCAGACATTCTGCAATGAACTGTGCTATGAGATTTGCTGATTTGGGGATTGTATATGAACGGATGGCACATTCTGCACTCGGAATATAAAATCATGCCAATAAATATAGTAAGCAGAAACTGAATGACAGATTAACTTGCCGTTGCTTTAATCTTATATCTGATATTGTCATATCCATATATATATTGCATAAATAAACTATTTATAAAATCATTTGGCACTAAAAATGCTGATTTGAAAATTATTTAGAACAATTTTATTTTATTTCTTTCTGTATCGGAGAAATATTTGTAAATTTGTGCGTTTTATGTAATCTTGGAAGTATAATGTAATGGGAGACGAAACGATACGAAAGGCACGTGTTATTCTTGACACATATCTTGATACGCACGGCCACCGCAAGACACCTGAGCGATATGCTATACTTGAAGCGGTTTACAAGGCAAAAAAACATTTTTCGCTTGATGAACTGGGCAAGGCTCTTACGGACAATAATTTCAGAGTAAGCAGGGCAACACTCTACAACACGTTGAAACTGTTTCTTGAGTTACGTCTGATCGTAAGACATAGATTTGCTGACGGAACAAAGTATGAGGCTTGTTACGACCAGAAATCGCATGTGCACCAGGTGTGTACCATTTGCGGAAAAGTGACGGAAATTATAAATACTGAAATTGACAGAGCTGTTGACAATGCTAAACTAAAGCGGTTCCATAAGGATACTTATGCGCTTTATATATATGGCGTCTGCTCAGTATGCCAGGCACGTATTGCAAAGGAAACAGACTGCGAGAATACAAACAATGTAAAAAGCAACATTAAGCAGAAAGAAAAACATAAAAACATAAAAGATGAATAATGGAAAGGTAGACGTTCTGCTGGGATTGCAGTGGGGCGATGAAGGTAAAGGTAAAGTCGTAGATGTTCTAACACCGCGATATGATGTCGTGGCCCGCTTCCAAGGTGGTCCTAACGCAGGACATACACTTGAGTTTGAAGGCCAAAAATACGTATTGCGTTCTATTCCTTCAGGTATATTCCAGGGTGGAAAAGTTAATATCATCGGCAATGGAGTAGTGCTTGCCCCAGATCTTTTCATGGAGGAAGCAAAAGATTTAGAGAAAAGCGGACATGACCTGAAAGGCAGACTGCATATATCAAAGAAAGCTCATCTTATCATGCCTACACACCGTCTGCTTGACAAGGCTATTGAAAACGCCAAAGGAAAGAACAAAGTAGGAACAACAGGAAAAGGCATTGGCCCGACATATACAGATAAGGTAAGCCGTAACGGACTTAGAATAGGAGATATACTTGATAACTTCAACGAAAAATATGAGGCACATAAGAAACGCCATTTAGCCATATTGAAATCTCTCGGCTGGACGGACCTGAGTGGTTTGGAAGAGACTGAGAAGAAATGGATGGAAGGTATTGAATATTTGCGTGGATTTAAATTTGTTGACAGCGAGCACGAAATAAACAACTTGCTGCGCAGCGGAAAGAATATTCTTTGTGAAGGCGCACAGGGTACAATGCTGGATGTTGATTTCGGTTCATATCCATTTGTAACATCAAGCAATACGATTTGTGCAGGAGCATGTATTGGCTTAGGCATCGGACCAAATAAAATCGGTAAAGTATTTGGTATAATGAAAGCCTACTGTACACGTGTCGGCGCAGGTCCTTTCCCTACAGAACTGTTTGATGAGACGGGTAAGAAAATTCGCGATCTCGGACATGAATATGGTGCAGTGACAGGACGCGAGAGACGATGCGGATGGGTAGACCTCATACAATTACGTTACAGTATTATGATAAATGGCGTTACTAATTTGATTTTGATGAAAAGTGATGTCCTTGACAATTTTGATACCATTAAGGCTTGTGTGGGCTATCAGATGCCTGATGGAAAAACTACCACAGAGCTGCCTTACGAAATTTATGACGTCAAGCCGGTTTATAAGGAATTCAAGGGATGGCACACTGACATGACTGGAATGACAAAAGAAGAACAGTTCCCGAAAGAGTTCAATGAGTATATAGATTTTCTTGAAAAATTCCTTGAGACACCTATAAGCATTGTGTCTATAGGTCCTGACAGAGAACAAACTATTTTAAGAAAATAATCAGCTTTTATATTTTACAGCTGTTTCAGCCGCGTCTCCGTCAAAGAGGCGCGGCTTGAATAATTAATAAATTAATGACAAGTAAAAAATGACGAACAAACCAAGCATTCCAAAGGGAACACGTGACTTCGGCCCTATAGAAATGGCCAAAAGAAACTATATATTCAACACTATAAAAGGAGTATATTCTCTGTATGGTTTTCAGCAAATCGAAACTCCGGCTATGGAGACTTTGCATACGCTCATGGGAAAGTATGGCGAAGAGGGGGATCAGCTCCTGTTCAAAGTGCTGAATTCCGGCGATTATCTTAAGAAGGTGTCTGACGAGGAGCTGACCAAAAGAGATACTCTTTACCTGCAAAGTAAATTGTGCGAAAAGGGATTACGTTACGATCTTACCGTTCCTTTTGCAAGATACGTTGTCATGCACCGGGACGAAATACAGCTGCCGTTCAAACGCTATCAGATACAGCCAGTATGGCGCGCTGACAGACCACAGAAAGGCAGATATAGAGAATTTTATCAGTGTGATGCTGATGTTGTAGGCTCAGATTCCCTACTGAATGAGGTTGAGCTGATGCAGATTGTTGACACTGTATTCACGAAGTTTGGCGTAAGGGTACAAATACAGATAAACAACAGAAAAATCCTGACTGGCATAGCTGAGGAAATAGGACAAGCTGATAAAATCGTTGACATTACAGTTGCTATAGATAAAATAGACAAGATTGGCGAAGATGGTGTTATACAGGAACTGCATGATGACGGAATTTCCGAGGAAGCCATTGATAAGCTGAAGCCTATTATAGCCATGACTGGTTCCAATGATGATAAGCTGAACATTATGGCAGGATTGCTGAAAGATTCTGAAACAGGATTGAAAGGTATAGAAGAAACTAAGTTCATTCTTGATACATTGAAGAAATGTGGTCTTAAAAATGAAATTATGTTCAACCTGACTCTTGCCAGAGGACTGAACTATTATACTGGTGCCATATTCGAAGTAAAAGCATTGGACACTCCTATGGGAAGTATTACCGGAGGCGGACGATATGATAACCTGACTGGCATATTCGGTATGCCTGGATTAAGCGGCGTTGGCATAAGCTTTGGCGCTGACCGAATTTATGATGTATTGAATGCGCTTGATCTTTATCCAAAGGAGGCATCTGAGTCTACACAGCTGTTGTTCATTAATTTTGGTGAGGCTGAGACTGATTATTGTTTGCCCGTTTTGGCAAAGGCGCGCCAAGCTGGCATACGCTCAGAAATATATCCAGACAAAGCAAAGATGAAAAAACAAATGAGCTATGCCAATGCAAAGAACATACCGTTTGTTGCTCTTGCCGGGGAAACGGAGATGGAGCAAGGTAAAATAACGCTGAAGAATATGATTTCAGGTGAGCAAAAGCTCATCAGCACAGATGAACTGATTAATGAAATTATCAAATGAAGATATTTTCAAAATATATGGCCGTGTTGCTTGCAACCGGCCTTATTATACTTTTAACGGCATCTTCTAAGAAACACACAACTATCTTTATCATTGGAGATTCTACGGCCGCTGAGAAATCTAATTTTCAAACTAATCCGGAACGGGGATGGGGTATGGTTCTTCAGGGATGTTTTACAGAAAACATACAAGTCGATAATCATGCTGTTAATGGCAGGTCATCAAAAAGCTTTATTGATGAGGGAAGGTGGAAGAATGTACTTGAAAAGATAAAACCCGGTGACTATGTCTTCATACAGTTCGGACATAATGACGAGAAGCCTAAGCCAGACAGACACACTGATCCTGGTACTACTTTCGATGAGAATCTGAGACGTTTTGTAAGAGAAACGCGAGAGAAAGGCGGTATACCTGTATTGTTCTCACCTGTTGTCAGAAGAAATTTCTACAGCAAGCCGGATGGCAATGATGACGACGAGAAATTAAGGAATACAGTAAATGACGGCGAAGAAAATATAAACAGCGATACACTTATTGATACCCACGGTGCATACAGATTTTGTGCACAGAATGTTGCCAAACAGGAAAAATGCTTTTTCATCGATGCTAACAGAATTACACACGACATAGAACAAAATATGGGTGTTAAAGGTAGCCGGAAATTACACATGTGGTTTAAGCCCGGTGAAATAAAATCCATACCAAAAGGAAGAAAGGATAATACTCACTATAACGTATATGGTGCACATGTCGTTGCAAATGCCATAGCTGATGCAATAGCAAAAGAGATAAAGGATTTAAGACCTTATGTCAGACACTATGACTATGTAGTTAGTTCAAGAGGACGGGGCAACTATTTAGATTTACAACAAGCCGTAGATAATGTTCCTTCAAATAACAAAAAAACAGAAATCCTTGTTATTGACGGTAAATGGCAAAAGCCAAATATAAAGAAGGGACAAAAAATTAAAATTATAAAATATTCTTCAGCTACTATAAAATAAAGTACAAATTAATAAAACCAACTAACTTAAGTAGTATTCAAAATTACTGAAATTATTTTTGAATACTACTTAAGAATAAATCTCAAACGAACAATACTCGAAATAATAATATGGTTGGATGTTTGCTGATATTCAAAAGAGCGAGATGGTGAGAATATAGTATTTGTATACGACTTATTTATCATAATGCCAATTACATATTAAAATAACAAATTCTTCTGACTTAGCCAAATATTTGCTATTCTCATGCCGTTAAACTGTATTAAGGGATGTTCTATAAATTAACTTGTTATTAATCAACGAATTATTTGCATAA
>OMUH01000009.1 GCA_900314195.1 uncultured Prevotella sp. | reverse complement strand
ATTATTTGTGGGCCGGCACGGGGCACGGCCCCTACGCGTTGATTATATTCTTGCTGATTTTAATCGGTCGAACATTATTTGTTGGCCGGCACTGGGCATGGCCCCTACGCGTTGATTATATTCTTGCTGATTTTAATCGGTCGAACATTATTTGTGGGCCGGCACTGGGCACGGCCCCTACGCGTTGATTATATTCTTGCTTATTAAAATCGGTCGAACATTATTTGTTTTCTTGCACGTATGAAACTGTTAAAAATGATAAACACATAAATTAAAAACAGATTAAAAAGGTGTATAATTCATTTATTATGATTATCTTTGCCGCAAAATAGGAGTGTGTTGTGTCGTGACGCGAAGGCAATATGCTTAAAAACATACTGTGGCAGATGGCAGAAGGCTCACGAAGTTGTCGCGTAACTACACCTTATTGTATAGTATTAAACATTAACATAAAAAGACAAAAAATTATATTGAGTATGAAGAAATCTATTATTTTTGTTCTCACGCTTCTCGCAGGCATCACAACAGTGAATGCCGCAGAGCCGGAGACGCAGACAGACTCTGTCGCCCAAGAGCAAAACGCTCCGAAGGTAACAGTGAAGAAGAATGCTGACGATGCAAAGGTGTATGATGTCAATGGTGACGGTAAAATTAACATCACTGACTATATAACTTTATCTAATGCGATAGCTGATCCTGCATATGATTCAATAACTGCTGATAAATTTGCAGATATATATGATGATGATAATAATTTAAGGTCAATTTATGACTATAATAACGATGGAGATATAAATTCTGATGATTTATCAATTCTTCTTGAAAAAATAAAAAATAACAAATAAATCAGCAAATAATTATGAAAAAGACTATACTTCTTTTATCAATGATATTTGCTGTAGTAGCAAATATATCAGCGCAGAAAATTTCAATATCTGCCACATCTGATGGAAAAACATATACATCAACCGGTGAGATTAAAACAAGTACGGAGACTACAACACGTACTGCTACTTTTTCTATAAATCTTTCAGGTGCAAGTACAGAAACAGCAGCTTTTCAGTATGATGTTAATGTGCCGAAAGGTTATAAGGTAGATGAGTCGAGCTTTGGTCTTTCTAACGGTGCTTTAACTTCAGATGCATTTTCAGCTACTCGCATAAGTGGAAATAATGATTACGATGCTTCTGTTTATCGTGTAGTATATGGAGAAAATTCTTTAGGGAAAAATTTTAATGGAGAAATCGGGCATTTTACAGTAAGTGTCGATAAAACTCTTGAAGGAGATAAACAAGTATTTACAATAAGAAATGTTGTTTTAGCAAATTGTTCTACAAAAACCGAAGGAAAGGGTAGAAACAAAAAAACTTATTTGACAATTACTTCTGTAGAACCAAAAGAAGAAGCAACATTCACAGTAACCCAGCCTTCTCCGGTAAGTGCTACGCTTGATGAAAACTCTGAGTTAAGTATTACAGAGCAATTAAAAAATTGGAATATTTCTTTGGGTCAGGAAATAGATAATCTTACTATAAAAAGAACTATTAATCCTGGTAATTGGGGTACTTTAGTTTTACCTGTTCCTATGACTGCTTCTGAAGTTAAGGAGGTTTTTGGTGAATCAAGTGATGTTACATTTGCGGATCTTAAAGGGTTTGGAATAGGTGAAAATATAGTTGAAAATATTCCAACTGATTGGATTTTTTATACAAAATTACATACAGGTGCTTTAGCTGCTAATACAATTTATTATGTAAAATCAAATAAAAAGATTTCTCAAATAGTTCTACATAATAAAACTATAGTTTCAGACCCAGAAGATAATATTAATACTAGATTATTAACTATTTATTGTACTGATGGTTCTACAAATAACAGAACTATTAATGTAGTTTTATATTACAGAAAAATGCAGATGGAAGGTGGTGAGTTGTTCTTAAATGGCAATAAGTATTGGTTTACTTCATCACAGAAACAATATGTAACAAATATGAAAGGTTTTAGAGCTTCTTATTCTAATGTCGCTGTTCCAAGAGGTTCGGATGTACCAACTAATATTTTGTCATCAATAAAAATCAATACTTTGTTTGAAAATTCTCCAATTACGAACGGTATCATTGATATTAATATCGGAAATAACTTTAGTAATTATAATGATGGAAAAATTTATAATCTTTCCGGAGAATATGTTGGAACAGATACAGGAAAATTACAGAGAGGTATTTATATTAGAAATGGTAAAAAAATTGTAATTAAATAATTTTGTCAATGAAAAAAATATATTTTTCTCCATATATAAAGGTAAGGGTAATTTCTTCTTCACCTCTCATGAGTTATTCTCTAACAGATACTCAAAATTTTGGAAATGCATCTGATCCGTCTAAAGGTGGTGGAGATGGTACTGTAAAAACTAGCGGATTTGGTGGAACTTCTGATGGCACTTTGGATCCAGAAGCCAAACGTCAAACTCTTTGGGGCTCTCCTGACGTCGAAGAATAAATATTAAAATTTTCACCACTCATTGCCGAAGCAATGAGTGGTGATATAAACTGTTAGTTATGTGGGAGGAGTGTGTCCTTTCCACATGAGAGATGGACTGTATGTATGGACGTAATATCCTATTATGGTCTGCATTCTCTCGTATAAACAGGGTTAATTTACAAAACTAAAACTGTTTCGTTGGTCTGTGCAGGCTGACGGGATGGTATATGGTGTTGAGTGGATAGATTATGTCTTTCATTCTTCACAAGATAATTGTGGTTTTTCATTATTATTAAAGTTAATATCATAATTTATTAGAAAAAATAATATTTACTATATTTGGTTAAAGCGAGAAGTGTCTCGCTACAGATAAAATTTTTTAATTTTTTTTTTAGATTCTCTTGTCCGCCGTGAGGCATGCGTGAGGAGAGAAATGGCATGCTGCGTGATGTAGTGTGCCTTTTTTATACCTTTTTGTCACAAAAAACATCGTTTTAGTTTTTGATTTGATGTTTTTTTCATAATTTTACGCAATGATATTTGTTGAACGTCTTGCTTATGACGTTTTGTTTTGAGAATATTTAATAACTAAAACATAAATCTATGGGGAAAATCGTATTACAAATGGGTTTTAACAAGAAGAAGTTCATTGAGCTTCTCATCGTCACACTCGTGACGATAGTCATCTGGAACCTGCCGCAGCAGGCCTTCGGCATAGAAGGGCTGACGGTTATTCAGCAGCGCGTGATAGCCATCTTTGTGTTTGCTACACTGTCGTGGCTCACGGAGTGCATAGCGTCATGGGCCACCTCGCTGGTCATCATCACCGTGATGTGCCTGACAATAAGCAATAACAGCCTGTCGTGCTTCAAGGGCGGCGGCGCCGCCATCTCCGCCAACGGCACGGAGCTGGAGTTCACCCGCGGCCTCAAGTTCACCTCCGGCATCATCGGCGAGAACAAGATCATCATAAACCAGAAGGAAGGACTGCTGACGCTTCGCGGCAAGGACATCTCCTTCCGCATAGACTCGCTGCACAAGGGACAGGTGATAACCACCACTATGATGGCCAAGGACGGTGACAAGGCATATATGACCATCTCGAATGCGAACATGCGCGACGGCACGCACCGCGGACAGCTGGAGGTGATGAATGCCGTGGTCACCAAGGACGGTACGGTGACGTTCACCAACAAAGGCGGAATGGTGAACCTTCGTGACATCTCCATCTCGAGTGACGGGACGACGGCGCGCCGCTGGAACTTCGCACATGTCTCCGACCGTGACATGCGGAGCCTGCAGAGCGACGCCGCCGACTGGAGCGCGGCCACTGACCACAGCGGCGCATACGCCAACCGCGCCACCCTGCAGGGGGCAGACTTCGGTGCTGAGCTGAGCTCGGCAGACATCATGGCGACGTTCGCAAACCCTATCATCATACTATTCCTCGGCGGTTTCATCCTTGCCATCGCGGCCACGAAGAGCGGCCTTGACGTGCTGCTTGCCAAGACGCTCATCAAGCCGTTCGGCACGAAGAGCGAGAACGTGCTGCTTGGCTTCTTGCTGATAACGGGCGTGTTCTCAATGTTCGTCAGCAACACCGCCACGGCAGCCATGATGCTGACGTTCCTCACACCGGTGTTCGCGGCACTGCCTGCCAACGGCAAGGGGCGCATAGCGCTCACTCTGAGCATACCCGTGGCCGCGAACCTCGGCGGCATGGCCACGCCGATCGGTACACCGCCGAACGCCATTGCCTTGCAGGCCCTCAACGGCCCGGAGATGCACATGGGCATAGGCTTCGGACAGTGGATGGCGTTCATGCTGCCGCTGGTGATAGTGCTGCTGCTCATCAGCTGGGTGATAATAAAGAAGGAGTTCCCGTTCACGCAGAAGACCATTGAGCTGAAGATAGAAGGACATGTGCACAAGGGATGGCGCATGACGGTGGTGTGCATAACGTTTGCCGTGACCATTCTGATGTGGCTCCTCGACAGGGTGACGGGCGTCGACGCCAACACGGTGGCGCTCATCCCTATTGCCGTGTTCGCCGTCACCGGCATCATCACGGCCAAGGACCTGCAGGAGATAAACTGGAGCGTTATCTGGATGGTGGCCGGCGGCTTCGCCCTCGGCCTGGGCATGAACGGCTCCGGCCTCGCCGCCAACGCCATAGCAAGCATACCGTTCGGCAAGTGGAGCCCGATGCTCATCCTTGTCATCTCAGGACTGATCTGTTACTTCCTTTCAAACTTCATATCCAACACGGCCACGGCGGCACTGCTCGTGCCTATCCTCGCCGTGGTATGCTCAGGAATGGGCGAGAACCTGCAGTCTATCGGCGGTACGCCGACAGTGCTCATGGGCATTGCCGTGTCGGCATCGGCAGCGATGTGCCTGCCCATCTCTACGCCGCCGAACGCCATCGCCTATTCTACCGGCCTCGTCACGCAGAAGGCCATGCTGAAGATCGGACTCGTCGTAGGCATCATTACGCTTATCCTCGGATATGCCGTTCTTTATTTCGTCGGCAGGATGCACTTCCTTGGTTAACGCTTTTGCGATATAATTGATTTTTGGTTACACCACATCATACGTTCCTCGGAGAGGGACGCAACACAATGAAAATCAAGGTGGTGCCTCTCCGAGGCACAAATAGAGCCTTGACGTATAGATACCCCAGACTGCGGTCGCTGCGCTACCCTTAGTCTGGGGCTATTAGTAAGTGTGCCCCTCCGGGGCACTGAACTCAATGAACATCTTACGTGTGATATATGTATTGTCCACATACAAATAATAAGAAAAAATGTCATGAAAAAAATGTCATGAAAAAATGTCATAAAAAAAATGTCATGAAAAAAAATATGTCTGACGCTGAATAGTTACTACCTTTGCATGATAATCAAAAAAACAAAATTCATTGAACGATATTTTTCTTTCTGTTGCCGGCGGAGCTGTTGTCTTCGATGCCTCTGACAGCACGTTGTGCGACTATTGGGAGCGGGGCTTCCGCACATGGCTGCGTGGTGACGCTGCACAGACGGCGGGCCGCTGGCTGAAGGAGCTGCTTGCCGGCCGTGACGTCAGCATCTCCAGTGGCAGTGGCACGGCTCTCATAAAAAAGGCCTCTGACGGCAGTGCCTCACGGCAGGACATATACGCATTGCTTGGCATCATGTTCTCCTCGCCCGGCAATGTGCGCACGCTCATCACGCTGCTGTCCGATGAGCAGCGGCGTCTGTGGCGCCGCCTGCTGACGACGTTCTATGTGAGCCGTGCAGACGCAGAGCAGATCGTCGGCGGTATGCGCGACGGCGAGCCGGCAGACAGCTTCACTCCTTGCGCATTGCTGATGACGGTGTCGCTGACGGCGTATAAGAACAGCGGACGGGCGAGCGAGCAGATGATATACCTGTATTTCTATCCTGCGCTGTGGGCACGCATCTACCAGTCTGTGCATCCGGAGCTGTCGCAGCCGCTGGCGGCCACGGACGCTATTGACGACAGCACCCTGACGACGGTGAGCTTTGAGAAGGATGCAGTCAACGACGTGAAGTTGCTGCAGACGATGTTTGCCAGCGGACAGCTCTTCGGCCTGCATGGCAGGCTGCTCAGCGATCGCACGCTGAAGACCGTAGACCACATGGGACTGCGTGAGCTGCCCGTCGGCGATGCCGTGCCCGAGGCCATGCGCCATCAGCGTGCGCGACTGCTTGCCGCCGGCATGGCCATGCTCACGGCCGCCTACAGGAACATCGTGGCCAACGGGGCGGCGAAGCACGCCGACATGGTGCGCGCCATGGTGGAGAAGATACCATATCATAGCAAGATGACCTTTGAGATGATCCTGCCCTATGTGTCGGGCGTGCGCAGCAACGACCTGGAGAGATGCACGGCCGCGAGGCTCTCGCAGCGCCTGCTCAGCTTGCTGAAGACGGCGGGAGAGGGATGGCTGCCGGCACGCGGAATCGTGATGTGCATTATGAAGACCATCGGCGACTACCGTACGCCGATGCTGCTCATAGCGCCGCAGGGACTCGGAAAGGCAGCACATTACCTGTTCAATAAGTTCACGATGACGGCGGTGAACGCCGACTGCCAGCTGCAGCAGTTCGGTGAGGCGTATGTGTACGGCCTGCTGGCATATATGACGGCGGCGGGATGTCTGGAGGCGGCATACGGTGCCACCGACCGCACGATGCCGTCGCCGTATCACGGCATACGCTATGTCAGGCTCACGCCGCTGGGGCGCTATGCCCTGCACCTCGACGAGAGCTATGCGCCGCCTGCCAACGAGGACGGCCAGCGCCTCTTCGACGTGGACAGCCGTCATCTGATAGTGCGCTCGCTGTCGGCCGACAACCCGTATATAGGCGTACTGGCGGAGATAGGACGGCCGCTGTACGGCGGCCGCTATGCGGTGACGGCGGAGTCGTTCATAGAGGTATGCCGTACTGCTGATGACGTGGAACGGCATATAGAGCTCTTCAGGCAGTATGTGTGCTATGACCTGCCGCCGCTGTGGCAGCATTTCTTTGACGGCATGAGGACACGCGTAAGGCCGGTGGAGGCCGTGCATGACAGATATGCTCTCTATAGCGTCGGTGACGAGAGGCTGAAGGAGCTCATAGGAGCTGACAGCACGCTGCGCGGCTGCGTGATACGCTGTGAGAACAGTTATGTGCTGGTGGCAGAAGACAAGAAAGAGGTGTTCATGAACAGACTGCGGAAACTTGGATATATAATGTAGTGCGGCGTTTGTTCATACAGAAGTATTTTTCTACGTGTAGGGGCCGCGCCCCGTGCCGGCCCACGAAAACTGTCATAACCGCTGAAAATAATCGTATGCGTTTTGAAGTTTCGATTTTAATGTTAAAATCGGTCGAACATTATTTGTGGGCCGGCACGGGGCGCGGCCCCTACGCGCTGATTATATTCTTGCTTATTAAAATCGGTCTGACATTATTTGTGGGCCGGCACTGGGCACGGCCCCTACGCGCTGATTATATTCTTGCTTGTTAAAATCGGTCGAACATTATTTGTGGGCCGGCACTGGGCACGGCCCCTACGCGCTGATTATATTCTTGCTTGTTAAAATCGGTCGAACATTATTTGTGGGCCGGCACTGGGCACGGCCCCTACGC
>OMUH01000038.1 GCA_900314195.1 uncultured Prevotella sp. | reverse complement strand
CTAAATAAAATTGAGACTACCAAACAATACGGCATTTATTTTAGTGATATTCAGAACTTTATATCAGATTATAACGTTAGCAGTACGAGGGCATAGAAAACTCAGATTATTTTGGTAAAATCTTCAAGTTTAGTACTCATTTGAGTATAGTCGCCTCCTCTATTGCAGCCTTTAAAATATGAGTAATTGAACTTCCATGAGTCAAGCAAACGGTTGTCTGTATTGGAATAAACTGCAATAGAGTTGAGTCTGACTGCTCCCGTCATGTCTGCCCTCTCACTGTCGTGCTGGAAACTGACTGTTATATTGTCAGACTCTATTGATTTCAGATATGATTTCTCTACTGCATACACTTGTCCGCCATAAGTTTTGAAGTGGCCAGTCTGAAGAGCCTCATGTCCATACCCTATAGCACTGTCATAATTACGCATACTGATGAAACGGTATTCCTCGTTCAACTTACCTGTCAGACCCAAGTCATGGTTCTCAGAATAATTAAAAACAACCCTGCTGCCTTTCTGCGTAGTTATTGAGGTTAGGTTCCATGCCGACGGATAAGTAATGCCTCCGATTCTTGAATTTTCCCGGTTACGGAATTCATAAGAATTTCCTTCGGAGTCTTTAATTATGAATCCTTGTTCATAATCATAGAAACTTTGCTCATGACGGGGAGCATCTGTTCCAAATTCTTCTACTCCTAAGGCCTTTACGGTGTACTTTTCGCTGACCTTACCAATTATTTCAAAGCGGCAAGTGTATGGATTAAAGAAGAACATGAAGTGCTTTCCCATGACATTAACTGAGAAAAAGTCTCGTTCGCCAAGGCCATTACACAGATCCTGAGGTAGATATCTAGTAGCGTCACGGTCGTATTTTTTCGGTACATATCCGTTCTCAAAATCGAAATAATCAGAATCGTTGTAGGTCTTGAAATTGGAACTTTTCATCCATGACTGCTTAACATCATAATACTTCTCATAATCTTCCCACAGTCCCGTTCTGCCATATTTGTCAACCTGACCGGCCGGAACAAGTGTTATACAGCCTCCTACATTAAGGTTCCAGCCAAGTCCTACCCAAGTTGCTTCCTGGTCTACTTTAATGCCTGAGGCGTCGTATGTGAGAGTGATGGGAATGTCGATGTCGCGGTCCTTGAGCTCATAAAGTGGTATGCTGATATCGGGAACGCCGGTGTATTCGTTCGCCTGATACTGCCCGTAACGCTCGAAGGCTGCGGCCTCCGGTGATTTGTATGGGAACGTTGGTGTCTGTACTGTATATGGATCGTCGGTATTTGATGAATTTGCTGACAAAGACATCTTCCGGCTCTTTAAAACTGTGGTATCTTCAGCCAGACTGTCGCTAAGATTGTTGCTGACCTTGCTTGCCTTGCACGGTGCAACAAAGAAGGCAAGCAATATGATTAATTGAAATAGTGTTTTCATAGTATTGTAATTTTTTCGCTGTACACCTTGCCGTTGACATTGATATACATTATGTATTCACCAAGGTGCAAGCCGTTGCAGTTTATTGTTAGTGTATAATTTTCTCCCTTGCTGTTATGCTGATGTCCACGACGGTAGACTATGCCCTTGGCATCTGATACCAGTGCCGTTATATCTGCTGATGCGTCAAGAGAATAATCCAGATTGAAAATATTTCCACTTTGCACTAAACTGTAATGAATAATGTCCTGCTCTGCTTTTTGGCGGTCAGCGTTGCAGGTAGAGTCATTCCTGCGCACTTCCTCATTATAAGCATCAGAGAGCAAGCCTTGTTTGTCAGGCAGCATACAGAAGGCTTTTTGCTCTGTTCCAATGGCCTCCATGTTGGCATAGCTGGTGCTCGATATGGTTGTAAACAAAGGATAACGATATCCTTGTGCATACATAACGTTCTTCAATCACCTGCTTGAGCCTTGCAGTGTCAAGTGCCGAGCTGTCAATGTCCATGCATATTGAATAGGTTCTCAATGTGTAAACACGCATTACGTTTGGTATGGTGTCACCTTCGAGCACAATACTTCCCCTGGCATCTGCCATGACTGTGGAAGCACCCTGCTCACGATAGGGATGGTCACCGCAATATACTCCGTCACCAAAAAATGGTGCGGATATTGAATCACCATAAGAGAGCGGATAGTGCATTAACAACTGCAGCCGCTTATAGCTTGTCTTGCTTAACGGCGACTCCTTGCCGGCAACGAACAAAGTGTCGCCATTGTAGATACAATAGGTTATTCCGTTGGTGCTCATTATTGCGTTGCGGCTAAGAGCATCTTTTTGAAGCCACAGTTTACTGCTGCCTTCATTGGAAATATTGTCAGAAAAGTCCCAGACGAGATTTTCTCCGTTGCCGTCAGCATAGAAATATGGGATTTGCTGAACTGAAAGGACATCTGAGTCAGCAAGAAGGTTCGCCTCTTTTGAAAGAGAATACTCCTGCGCCATTATAGTCGTTGAGGATATAATGGCAAATAAAAATACAATAAAACGGTTAGCCATTTGTGGTTTGAGATAATGATGTTACATGCATGGCTATTGCAGGCTCGGCATGAAGAGTCCATCCTTCACCGACCCAGCCGGAAGGCTCATCTACCTTCAAGCCAGTAGTGTTATAGGATAAAGAAATTGGTAGTTTTAAGGAGGCGCATTCCACAGTGAAGAGCGGAATGGAAATGTCAACAGCGCCAGTTGAATATTTGACAGGATAAGTAACGTGGGTAATTAGTTTGCTCGCCTCAGGCGTCTTTACATAATCAGGCTGGTAGAGGTTACAGGACGCAACGCCAGCCCCCCTGTGCAAACAGTTGCATAGGAAGGCTCCAGAATAATTGAAGCAAAAGCATAACCGCAAACGCCGGTTTATACTTCTTTTTATTTACAGAAGTTATCTTATCTGTAAATGTTTGTTTAATATATAGTGTTAGCATAATCGTTTCTAACCGAATACAAAGGTGCGAAATTTGCTTCAATCGACCAACTATTTATGACATTATTTTCGCTAAAATATTAATTCAGATAACTATTTGCTTGCCAAGCATAGCCTCTCATTGTAAATAGTTTTCTTGCTTTACATTATTATATAATAGAGGCTACCAAATCTAGAAGCGATTTTTAGGTAACGCGTTCCCCGCGCATACTATCTCGCTCCATGTACCCCGGGCACGTGTCAGCTATCGCCTTCATGAAAGGGGTTTACTGAAGTATCGCTTTCCAATAGCGCCACCACTAAGAAAACCAGGAGCGGAAATATATTTCACATTGACAGGTTTTTATTCAATGATTTTCCCTAAATTTGCGGAAAAAGACGAAACTATGATACAATACCCGATAGGAATACAGGATTTTCAGAAGATAATTGCCAACAACATGGTGTATGTTGACAAGACTGACCTGGTTTATCAGTTGGTGAGCAACTTTGGCGTTTACTTTCTTAGCCGTCCACGCAGATTTGGAAAGTCGTTGCTCGTGTCTACCATAAAATATTACTTTCAGGGGCGCAGCGATTTGTTCAAGGGTTTGAAGATTGACAAACTGGAGCATAATTGGGATCAATATCCCGTATTCGAGATTGACTTTAACGGTAAGGATTATACTGAAGCTGATGCTCTGTCTGATACTTTGGAATTGAGTCTAACTAATTGGGAATCAGGATATGGGCGCAATGCTGCTGCAAAGACTCTAGGCGACCGTTTCGCCTACGTTCTTCACCAGGCTCACGTTAAGAGAGGCAAGCAATGTGTCGTTCTCATTGACGAATACGACAAGCCGTTGCTTGACGTAATGGACACCGGCCTGAAGACAACAGTGGACGGTAACGAGATGACCATTGAGGAAAGAAACCGCAACATTCTGAAGGGTTTCTACTCTGTTTTCAAGCTTGCCGACGCCGACCTGCGCTTCGTCTTCCTCACCGGCGTAACGAAGTTTGCTCAGGTAAGCGTCTTCTCTGGGTTTAACAACGCGCGTGACATCAGCATGAACCCGGATTATGACGCCATCTGCGGTATTACCGAGGATGAGCTTGGCACCGTGTTTCATTCGTCAATTGAGAGCCTTGCCAAATCCAATGACATGAGCTACGATGAAACGAAACAGTTGCTGAAAGAGACCTACGACGGTTATCATTTCAGCAAGGCCATGACTGATATATACAATCCTTTCTCATTGCTTAACTGCTTTGCTGACAAGGACGTAAATGAATATTGGTTCGCCACGGCTACGCCTACCTATCTTGTCCGCCTGCTGGCCCACCGTCATGGAGACATGCAAGATATTGTGAAAGGGGAATATCGCGATGACGAATTTGTCAACTACCGTGTCACTGTTGAGGCACCTGTTCCAATGATTTACCAGAGTGGCTATCTTACTATCAAGGGATACGACCGCAGGAAAAAACGATATAGGCTTGATTTCCCTAATAAGGAGGTGAGCAGCGGTTTCCTCACCATGGAGGCCGCAAGTTATTTCAAGAATGATGACAACCGTATGAGCTCATGGGTTGACGACGCTTCTATCGCTCTCGAGGATGGCAAGATTGACGAGTTTCATGACATGCTCTACGATTTTATTGCATCTATCCCTTACAGCACGCGCTTCGACAACAGCAGCGACAGCCATGAGAAGCAGTTTCAATACACCGTTTTCCTCATTCTTCGATTAATAAGCAGTCAGGAGAGTCTTGTTCTTCATGAGAAAGAAAACTCACAGAGCCGTGCCGACTGCATTCTCGAAACACCCAACTTCGTTTACATCTTTGAGTTCAAGCTCGACCATCCAGCCGATGAGGCCCTGCATCAGATTGAGGCGAATGGCTATGCTGAGCCCTACACCCACGACAGCCGCAAGGTTTATCGCATTGGCTGCACGTTCTCGTCAGAAACTGGAAGAGTAAGCGACTGGAAAGTAGAGCCTGAAGGATAACGACCTCTATTTTCAAAGTAGAAGCAAAAGCAAGGGCTTAATGAAGTGGTAATGACCTCGAAGAGGTTAACATGGGTAACTTCCATGGCGTTCGGGCCCGTAGGAATGGTCACTTGCCTGTAGCTGGTGTTATATCTTGAAAATATTTTATATTAATTAGAAAACTCAAAATTCATGTAATTTTTCGTCTTAAGAAGCTGCACAAATGAAATAAAAACGCAAAAGCGCGTAATACACTGATAATCAACACAAGGGTGATTTTAGCGCGTTCTGACGATTTTCTAAAGGCGGCTCTTTTTGATCTGCGGAGGCCCTTTAGAAAATTTTGGGGCCTCAAAAATTTTCCAGCGAGGTTGGTTATTCGGACATAGCCCCGTGTTTTTTCTTAAAAATCACTCAAAATTACTCAAAAAGGCCTTTTTAAGACCTATTTTGTAAAATAAGAAGAAGGAAATCACAGTTTCATAGAAAACTTTTTGATTTTTAAGTAAAATAGAGCGAACTTTAAAACGGAAAAATGTTTACATAGATTCCTGTATGGGGGAGGGGAAGTAGTGCCCACAACCGCAATCTATGCCATACACCACTAACGCCTCACGTGGGATTACTTATTTTTTAAAACCATCAAGCTTGCTATCACTTCACAAGTTGCTCATATTCTTAACCTTTTCGAGGCCGGTGCTCTCTCAGCTAACTGTGGTGGCTGCGCGCCTGGAAAAGAATTAAATTTGATAATTATGTTTATACGAGCAGCATGATGAGCATCTGTGCTATGACCACTCTGAGGAACATGCCGAGGGGATATACGGTGGCATAGCTGACAGAGGCCGTGTCGCCTTGCAGGGTGTCGTTGGCATAGCCGAGTGCCATGGGGTTGGCCATGCTGCCGCAGAGTATGCCGCACACCGTACCGAAGTCGAACTTATGACTGCGCAGGCAGATGATGCCGCAGATGACCACCGGCACTACCGTTATGACAAAGCCAAGGGCCACCCACTCCAGTCCTTCCGGCCGGATGACGGTGTCGAGGAAGCCGCTGCCCGAATCAAGGCCGAGGCACGCCAGATAAAGAGACAGTCCGAGCTTGCGCAGCATGAGTGATGCCGACCGTGTGGTGTAGCTGATGAAATGCATCTTGGGGCCGAGGGCACCCACGATGATGCCCATTATGATTGGTCCGCCGGCTATGCCGAGGCGTATCGGCGAATCCATACCGGGCAGTGAGATGGGCACGGCGCCGAGGGCCATACCGAGGATGATGCCGAGAAAGATGCTGCCTATGTTGGGCTCGTTAAGCGTCTTAACAGAGTTGCCGAAGAAATTCTCTACGTTGTTCACAGCCTCATGACGGCCCACCACGGTGACGCGGTCGCCATACTGCAGGCGCAGGTCGTCAGTGGCCAGGAGCTTTATGTCGCCCCTGAGCACACGGCTGACGTTTATGCCGTAGGTGTGGCGCAGCTGCAGCTCGCCGAGCCGCTTGCCGTTGAGCGCCGGCCGCGTGACGACGAGCACGCGGCTTTCCACATTGGCATCGATGGCATTCCAGTCTATCTGCTCCTTGTTATAGTCCTTGGCCACGCGGCGCCCGAAGAGCAGGCCCATGGCCTCCTCGTCCTCACGTGTGGTGACAACGAGCACGTTGTCACCCTGCTCAAGCTGGGTGTCGGCAAGCGGAACGATGACCTTGTCGGCACGCCACAGACGGGAGATGACGAACTTCAGCCGCGTGGAGGCAGCCACCTCAGCAATGGTCTTTCCTGCCACGGCAGGGTTGACGACGACAAACTGCGCTATATATGTCTCATCGTCATCGCCGATGGGCCGCACCTTCAGGTCGGCTGGCTTGACAAAGAAACGGCGCAGGAATATCATGGCAATGATTACTCCGACGACGCCGAGCGGATATGTGACGGCCGTGGCCAGTGCCAGCGACCCGCCCGACAGTCCCTTGTGTGCCATGGCCTGCGAGGCAGCGCCGAGGGCCGGCGTATTCGTGGTGGCACCGCACAGCACGCCGACCATATCGGGCAGACTCACGCCTGTCAGCGGCACCAGCACAAGAGCGAGCACGGTGCCGACGGCAATGACGGCAAGGCTCCACAGGTTGAGAGCCATGCCCTCATGACGCAGGGAACCGAAGAAGTTCGGACCCACATGCAGACCAAGACAATAGACGAAGAGGCTGAGACCGAAGGTCTCGGCATAGTCGAGAGCCGTGGCATCAACGGTGATGCCGATATTGCCCACCAGAATGCCGAAGAAGAACACAAAGGCTATGCCAAGAGAGATGCCGCGGACACGAATCTTGCCGAGAGCAAGACCGCAGCTTATTATAAGCGAGATGACCACCACTGTCTGAACAGACGAGTGAGTGAGGAAAAGTGAATCAAGAAAATTCATTCAACCGTTATATTGTTTCCCATGCTCATTTTCCATGCTGAAACTACACGAACAGAGCAAAAACAGACATTATGTTTATGTGCGTTTAATAAAATCATGCAAAGTTAATCATTTTACGGGGGTGTTACGGCACACAACGGCTTTTTAAGTAATTTTAAGACTTAAAATATCCAATAATGCTAATTATATGTTTAATTTGCGTTAAAAACATTAATTCCGGGAAAAATGAAACGAATATTAAAAGCTGCAGCCGCGGCAATAGCTGTGGCCGCAGCAATGAGCTCATGCATAGACAGCAACTACGACATGAGCAACATTGACGCCACGATAGGCCTCGGCGGCGACACGCTGCTGCTACCCACAGGCAACTCTACAGAGAACATTTATCTTGATGAGTTTATTGACATAGACAGCTGTAACTTTATACACATAGACAGCAAGACTGGCGATTACATTCTGTCAGCCACATCAAGCAACAACAGCATTGAGTTCCGTGGCACGCCGAGCTTTCTGAAAGACAACGACATACGCGTGAACCTGTACAGCCCGGTGATAAACATCAACTTCACATCGTCGGGCGGCGACAGGCTCGACGGACTGTTCCGCTCCGTCGACGGCAACGGAAACACCATGGCCACCGTGCATATTCCGTCAACGCCGCTGCCGAGGGGCAACAGCGTGGTGAGCATACGCACTGACGACCGCAAGGCCAAGGGCGACACCATTACCATAAAGGCCAGCGACCTGCAAGTGCTGCTGCACCATATTCCTGACCACATAACGTTCTCAAACTCGCGGGCCATCATAGAGACCTTCTCTATAAACACTCCGCTGTCTTTCGGAAAGAACGCATACATAACATACAAAGACTCTATGGACGGATGGCACGACACGCTCAGAAAGCTGTCGTTCCGCAGCACTGATGACGGACGCCCCGACGGGCGCATCGTCTTAACTGCTGACTTCAGCAATAAAGTGCCACTGTATCTGAAGGTGACGGCCTACGGCATCGGCACAGCCGGCGACAGCATAAGCACTGAAAGACTGCGCGTCAGCGTAGACCGTGACATAATGGCCTCTGCTGACGGCATACAGGCGGCCGTCACCCCGCTGAAGATAACGCTTGAGCCGCTTGACAACACGGTGTTCAGGGAGCTTGACGGCCTGCGCCTCGTATTCCGCACGTCAACGGACAATCCGGCCGGACCGGAGGTGACCGGCGTCATCATCAACGCACGCCATCAGACCGTGACTGCTACTAACATTACTGCAAGGATAATTGGCAAGGTGGTCGGAAACTTCAACTGAAAAAACTGAAACGAAATGAAACGGAAACATATTATAACGGCGGCAGCCGCACTGCTGCTCATGTATGCCCCGGCACTTAATGCCCAGGCGCCGGCATCAGCATATTTTACTGACGGCAACGTCATGACCCACACCATGAACCCGGCTCTCATGCCGGAGCGCAACTACGTGGCCATACCTGGCATCGGAGGCATCAGCGCAGCCACGATGGGCAACTTCGGATATGACGATGTGGTGCGCCGCAATCCTCTATACCCTAACGGCAGCGACAAAAAAATGACCTCGTTCATGAACCCATACATCAACAATGCGCTCGACGGCTTTTCTACTGGCAAAAACAGGTTGGGCGCTGAGGCCAGCATAGCCCTGCTGTCGGCAGGCTTCAAGGCCTTCGGAGGATATAACACCATAGAGATAAACTCACGCACGCAGGCTCACATCAGCGTGCCCTACGAACTGCTCGAGATGGCCGTGAACACCGGCAACAACGACTATGACATAGGCGACATAAAGGCTGAGGCGCAGAGCTTCGTGGAGATTGCGGCCGGACACTCACGCAGCATAGGAAGCAAATGGCGCATAGGCGCAAAGGTGAAGCTGCTGTTCGGCATTGCCGACGCCACGGCAGAGATGAGCGGTGTGAGGGCACGCCTCAACGGCGACACATGGACGGTGAGCGGCACGTCAAGGGCACACATGTCTATGAAGGGCATGACGTACAAGACCAAGCTGAAGGACTATGACGGCAGGCCGGGAAGCTATGAAAAGGTGAACGGAATAGACATTGACGGCGGCGGCATTGGCGGCACAGGATTTGCCGTCGACCTCGGCGCGGCATACAACATAAACGAATGGTGGCAGGTGAGCGCAGCGCTCCTCGACCTCGGATTCATAAGATGGAACAACGACATGTATGCCGAGAACGCAGAAGACGAGTTCAGCTTCAGCGGCTTTCACGACGTGTCTATAAAGACCGACCACGGCAGTACCATTGACGACCAGGCAGATGAATACGGCGACCAGATAGCCGACTTCATCAACCTGCGCGACCGCGGTGACAGAGGCAGCCGCACCACCGGCATCGGCGCACGCATGAACATCGGCGTGAGCTACAAGCTGCCGTGCTATGACAAGATGAAGATAGGCATGCTCAGCGCCACACGCTTTCTCGGCAGCCACACATGGACGGAAGGCCGCCTGTCGGCCAACTGGACACCGCTGAAATGGCTCGACGGAAACATAAACGCCGCCGTCAGCACATATACGGCCAGCTTCGGATGGATGATAAACATACACCCGAAGAACATCAATTTCTTCGTCGGCATGGACCATCTGCTCGGCAAGATGAGCAAGGAAGGCATTCCGCTCAGCTCAAACGCCGCCGTTGCCGCCGGCCTTAATATAACGTGGTAAGAAAAAACAGAGGGAATAACCTTTCAAAAAAAATGATGAATGCACTTTATTGCATTCATCATTTTTCTTATCTCTTCAGGAAGAAACGAACGAGCAGGAAGTTGACCGGTACGCACACGCAGAACATTGGAACGGGAGCCCACTGACGGCTGATGCCGACCCACATAAAGAAGTTAAGCGTCAGCATCTGCAGAAAATAGTTGACAACGTGGCTGAAGGCAAAGCCGGCACCTTTCTTAGCATTAGCCTTCACGCGGAAGGTGAAGCGCGTTGACGCGAAAAAATTGAACACGAAGCTTATTACATAACCCACGGTCATGGCCGCCGAGCTAAGGAACTGAGCACGCGCCTTGCCGGCATCATCAGGAATCAGACTTTCAAGGGCAAGATATATGGCATACTGTAAGACTGTTGCCAGGCCGCCCACTATGCCAAAACGCAAAACCTCGCCAAGTTTCTGCCGCTGTCCGTCAGTTAAACGGTCTGTAATATGATTTATCTGCATATTCAAACATTTCTTTATCGCCGCGGCTGTCGCCGAACGCTGTTATAAAATAATTGTCTCTCGGTTCTTTTAATATGCTTTTTATACGCCGCACTTTCTCTGTGCCGTAGCAGTTAGGCGTAAGGAAACGTCCTGTCAGCCGTCCCTTTTTACTTTCAACACGTGTGCCGACAACAAGCGGTGAAGCGTTGCCCATTGATTCAAAGAACGGCGCTACCCAGTTGTCGATGCTTGCTGACACTATCAGCACCTGCGCTCCTCCGGCTGCTGCCATGCGCACGGCTGCCATACCGTCTGGACGCATGATATGACTGTCGGCACGCGCAAACTCACGGCACACTGCATCGAATTCGGCCAAAGGCACGCCCTTGAAAAAATGCGAAAAAAGCATTTCTTTCATGTGTCCGTTTGGAAACAGCCTGAGTTTCATCAGCACCAGCAACGGCGAGAAAAACAGCAATGCCTGTATGAGCTTCCGACGTCCGCGCGCATAGCTGATGAAAGCCAGCAGAGAATCGCATGATGTCAGCGTACCGTCAAAATCGAAGCAGAAAACTTTCTTCTTTGTCATATCCGATTAAAAATTCGACTATAATAAAACCACACAGCCATTTAAAAATATATTATTGCCAGAAACATCAGCAGCCAAACAAGCACTGTGATTTGAATGAAACGGTCGTGAAGCATTATCTTTGTAGGATTGCCGCTTTTCTTGTCTACAACACTTATCTGTATATACCGCAGCAAACCTATCAGCACCGGCACGCAAGTGAGATAAAGATAATCGGCACCGGTGCGCACTGTCACCTCCGGACTGACCGTATACATTATATAACATACGAGCGTCACAGATGCCGTTATCGTGATTGCCTGATTGATGAATGTAAGGTTATAGCGTATGGTGTTTTTCCGCGGTGCCTCGCCGGTCTGTTCCATGCGCAGCACGTCATCGCGGCGCTTGGCAAAGCTCATGAAGAGTGTTATCAGAAACGTCATGAGCACTATCCATTTGCTGAGCACGATGCCGGTGGCCATGCTTCCGGCCAGGAGGCGCAACACGAAGCCGAAGGCGACAACGCACACGTCGATAATGGCATACTGCTTGAGACGTGCGCAATAGCCAAGGTTCATTATCCAATAGGCAAGCACGACGATGCCCGTAAGCAATGCCTCACGACCGTAGCCTGATGCCCACAAAAACAACAAAGGAACGGCCGACAGCAACAGAAGGCCGAACATCATAGCGTAGGCTCCGCCAACCGACACCTCACCGCTTGCTATCGGCCTGTGGCACTTGACAGGATGACGGCGATCATCGGCAACATCATGAATATCATTAAAACAATATATTGACGATGCCGCGAGGCAATAAGCTGCGAATGCCGCCGCACTGCTGCCAAGAGCAACAGGACTGAAAAGAGCGCCGCCAAAAACAATTGGCGCAAAAACGAAGAAATTCTTTATCCACTGAGCGGGACGTATCAGTTTTATGAAAGCGTTCATAGAATGCTATTTTTTTTCAGGAATAAAAAGCAATACGAAAATTCATTTCTCTGCCTGCCGCGGTAAACGATGTTCAACAAATGAGGCTATGCCTCCCGCCACCTTTGACAGCAGCCATGCCAACGGCAACGTTATTGCCGTACAGACAAAGGATGTCGGCCAATAGCTCCACTCACGCGGCAGATAGTCGAGAACAAAATGTATGTGAATAAGATAGCACTCAAGCGACACCGAGCCGAGAAAGCTGAAACAGCGGTTGAACCACTTCGGAGTGCGGCGGAAGACACGGTTGAGCAAGAGAATAGTTGTTATGGTGAGCGGTATGTAAAGCATTCGCTCAACGTAAAGCGGGAACTGACCGTGGCGGTTCTGCTCAAGGAATATGCTTGATGCCAGCGTCATGACAAACATCAGGATAATCATCCAGATGCTCGCGCCATCGAGCGTACGCTTCTTCATGACCATGTCACCCATATTTATGCCGATAAAGAAGATTGGCACACGGCTCCAGAAAATTTCAAGATGGCCGACGGCCTGATGAATGGGGGTAACATATTGAACCAGAATGCACCACATAATCATCACAACAGGCAGCCAGCGGTAGACAGGATGCCGGCGTATCAGCTCCATATACGGCGGTGCAAAGAGATACAGCATCATCGTGGCCGGAATGTACCAGAACGTCAGTTCATCGTGCAGCCAGAAATCCCAGTTTATCGTTATGTCGCCGATAAGGTCTATCCATGCCGCTGCTGAATGCCCGTGAAAACGCGGTATGTAATACAGACATGCAATGATAAACCATGCCGGATAGATGCGCAAATAACGTCTGAGAAAGAAACGGCGCGCGTCAGGATGCTTAGTCCACGAGAACCAAAGTCCTATGCCACTTAGAAACAGGAACATGTCAACACCGACATTGCCCATACGGCGCAGTCCGAAGAATGTGTCCGACTGCGGCAGGCCAATGTGGAACAAAATGATGAACAGCATCGCCATGCCCATCAGCTCACCGCGGAAACGGGATATGTTGGCAAGTTCTATATCTTTGATTTTAAGCATCGGCATCAGTTGTTACGGCTCTTATATTTAAGTTCGGGCTTGGGCAGTTTCTTAAACAAATAACTGAAAAAATACCCCATGCACAGCGTTGTTACAACATAAATAAGCAATCCAGTATATATGTCACCCTGCCGGCTTATCGGAATAAATATTTTACGGGTAACAGGATGGCACACGAACAACGCCGAGCTTATCACTCCAAGCCAGTTAAGAATCTTTGTCAATATCTGCGACTTTGACAGACAAGCAGCTGCCGCTACACCCGCCACGCATACAAAAGCCGGCACCCAGTACCATGTCTGATAGTTAAAGCTGAGAGCGACAACAACAATGACTGCCGCTATGCCAATGACAGCAAGCGGCTGCCTGCGTATGCGTCGGCAGTAACGTGCGGCAAGCAGACCGAGACCGAATGGCAGCATACCGCCAATAAAGTTATAGCGCAAACGGTTCAGCAGTTCTCCTTCAGGATTGCACCATGCCTGCAATGCCCAGCACCCAGCTATCCATAACATCACCGTAACCCAGCGGCAGCGATACAGAAACAACCGGTAAATGATATAAAACTGTATCATAAGTCCAAAAAACCAATACGGTCCCGGCCAAATGACATCATCCGGATTAGGCATAAGATTGTTCACCATAGCAAGCTGGGCCAGCACGTTGACAAACGTGTAGGTATAATGTCCCGGCGTCATATAATCGACCATCAGAAAGGCTGAATAGCCTACCACCATGATACCGAACAGTTTAAGAAAATGATAGCTTATAAAATCGGCCTTGCCGGGTTTGATAACCGTCAGCGATGTCTGCCTGAGGTTTCGCTCATATTTCAGAACAAGGCCATAAGCTGAAAGGAACAGAAACAACGGAACACCGTAATGACCGAAAAAAGACAACACATGGGCAAACGTAAGATAGCCCGGAGCTACAATAGCATGTGAGAAAGCATCTGCATTGCTCTGAAAATACTGATATTCATTTTCCTTTATCACCGGACCGAGCCAATGACAATAATTATGAAGTATTATTCCCAGAATGGCTATGCCACGAAGCATATTGCATTCCGTGCGTGTCAGCAGATCATTGTTTGTGTTCATTATTTGTTATTTTCTTTCTTTTCTGTTTTTGTTCTTGTTCTTTTCTGCGTAATGTGCGTCACGCAGTTTGTCATAGTCGGCCGTACCCTTCAGTATTCTCGGCCTGTGCTCATTATAATCCGGACTGAGCAAGTCATACTGCGCATGATAGTATGGTGTATGAATCCCGGCGAGCGACATCAGCATGTGCGGAAGCGCATCGGTCATGAACCGGCGGTCGCGGGCGTTTCTGACCTGACGGTATACATCACGGTGCGAGCGCACATACTGCGGTGAGCAGTATATCCAGAACGGCACTTCAAACTCATAGTGTGCCAGCGGCCAGTCGATGGCTGCCGAGTGATTGCGGCAAATGAAACCGCGGTTTTCCTCATAACACTCCTCACCATGGTCGGGCATATAAATGACAATAGCATTTTTCTTGCTAAAACGGCGTACTATCTGATCGACAATAGAGTCGTTGTACAGACAGGCATTGTCATACTGCGAAAGCACCTTCCGCTGGCGGTCTGTCAGGTTCGGACGTCCCTGTTCGTAGCTGCTCGCCCAGAAATGTGTCTGGCTTTGCGGATAACGTGTCTTGTAAGTAACATGCTGTCCGAGAAGATGGAATATTACAAGGTTAGGATTAACAGTACGCCTGTGAGCGGAATCGCCTACAGTTTTCTCGTTGTTGAACACACCTGCCGCCGACAAGCTGTCATAACAATGCAGCAGTCCGTCATCATACTGGTAAGTGCGCGTGTTCCTTATGTCAAACTGCTCCTTGGCAAGCTGCGGGTTATTGAGGAAAAAGCCTCCCGAGAAATCATAAACGGCCTCGTGAGCCCTCGGCAGAAACTGATTGGTCAGGAAAGTGACCTGATAGCCGGCCTTGCGGAACAGTTCTGTGAAAAGCGGATAATCGCACCATTCGCCTTTCTGCCCTACCACATGCATGGAGAACACATTCTTGAACACAAAGCTCGTAAGATTCCAGCACGACACCACATCAGAAAAACGTGTCAGCCATCCTTGCCGGCGCAGCTTCACCTGCCGCGGAGTGGTGTCCTTGAAATATCCGTACAACCTGCTGTGATGACGTCCGTAGCTCTCGCCGATAATAAGCACAATAGTAGGCGATTTATAATCGCAGCTGTCAACACGTGCCTTGCCGGCAGCCTTCACCAGCTGGTCTATCTGCCCTGCCGCAAGATGATTCATATATATGCTGAATGCCAGTCGGTAAAGCGGCGTATAGAAATGCGCATGATCCTTATACGTCAGCGTATGCTCAACCTGTCCAACGTTTTTCTCTGAGAATATCTTTATCATGCCGCCTTTATTGTCAGCACATGTCACTGCTGCAACAATGAGCAGTACGGCCGTGACCAGACCGAGCAACGAGCGCGAGCGGTCGAAAAACGTAAAGAAGTCTCCTTGATAAAGCAGATAACGAGTTTGAGCAGACGATTTCATCCGTCTTGCTATCACCGGTAGCAATGCCACAACGATGTTAGCGCCCATGAGCAGCAGTACCCAGCTGATATTCAAGAAATTGAAGTCGCCTGAGAAGATAGATGACAGGAACTCGCCGGCCTCACGTCCGTCAGTCTCACCGACGAGCAGCAGCATCGACGGCGACAGCGTAGAGTCATAGTTTGTATAGCAATATACATCTGCGAGCGACACACTGTATGCCAGAATATAACATACCATCCGTAACGCCTTGCGCCACCGGCGCGGCAATGCCGTGAGGATAAGGCATACCAAATACAAATCAAGAAACAACTCAAGCCACAGGTTGTCATAAAGCTGCTGTCCCTTCGGCAAGGTGAGCACCTCGCCGAGCACGCCCAGCAAATACATGAACGTAAAGAATGTGGCATTGACCTGTATCGGACGGAAGAGCTTGCCAAAGATGAGTGCAAGCTGCTTTAAATATCTCATTTCTAATATTTAAATTTCAAAAAAAACACTGCAAAAATAGACAAATTCCGGCATACGGCAAAATAAAAGCGAAGGTAAATAAACCGCTGTCACAGCCTGGCACGCGCAAGCATATATTCACGCAAGTCTGACCATCTGTAAAACCATCCGCTGCCGTTTCCTTTTATTTCAAATCTTTTTGCCGGCCTGGCCTCCCGAGATACCAGGGCTACCGGCATGCGTGCGTCTTCTTCGTTAAGCAACACTCTGACAAGCCATTCGTCAAACTTTGTATCGGCCGCCCGCTTGTTGCCGGGCTTGTAGAAGATGAATTGCAGATTACAGGCCATGGGAAATATATCCGTGCAGATCCATCCATAGTCTTCAAGACTGTCCAAACAAGCCGTCTGCCGCCCGTATCCGTTGACATCTAGCAGACAAACAAGTGGCAACAGCACCGACTCATGGCCGAAGCGCATCGTTGCTCCGCGCTGGCCGGCAGCAAGGCGTCGGTCAGCCTCCGTCACTATGTTTCTTACAAGGTTTGCCTGTGAGAGCGGCAGCCGGTCTTTGCTTATCGCAGACGGACCATAAGTGAGATACCACCCTACATTATGCTCCTGCCAATGCACATACAGTTCATCAGCTGTAAACAAAGAATAAAGATTTATGCTGTCGCCAATGGCTGAGTTCTGCGCTATGCCGGCCAATGAGAACATATCGGCAGCAAAGCGTTCGCCGGATGTAGTGGTATCGGCATAGACAGGTTTGAACAGCCGGTGCATGAAAGCTGTGTTGTCGAGATGCTTTTTCTTCCAGTTCTCATAAGCCTCCGTCACCTCAGGCATATTACGCAAGCGATTCACCATAGTGTCCTGGCAATTCATGTAATACATGTCATGCAGGCTTGCATCCGTTGTTACTGCAAGCCTTGGAAAACACCGCAGAAGCTCTTCCATTTCGTTTTCCATTGACAGTATGCATCTGATAACTACCGTTGAGCGTGCATCAACAGACGCTCCGGAAGCAAACACTTCAGGGAAGCGCTGCGCCATGCGCTTTGCTATGCCCCGGTGCTGCCTTGCTCCCAACGGGGTGAGCTCTCCCCAACGGTTATAGCTCTCACGGCTCATCCGCCTCACAGCATTCAGCGCATATCTTCCTTTCTCCGTAAGCATACCGGCAGAGCCGGCACGCTCAAGCACTGCCAGCGGCCGCTCATACTGCTGCCTGTCAATAAGATAGCGGGAACCGTGACGGCCATAGTGGGATATATAAAAAGGTGTATAACCGTCAGGCGCTTCAGCCAATGCTGCTGCCGGTTCACAATATGCTGTGTAGTTACTTGCTGACAGCCGGTTGTCAGCAGCTATCCTGTCACGGAACGACTGTGCAGAAAACAATTGCACCTGCAACAGAAAGATAAATAAAAGCAACAGTTTCTTAATGCAGACATAAGCGCCTTTGAAAAATATTCTTGCCATCATATTAACACAGGTATTCCTTTAATCATTAAATTCATATTTTTTCAAGCTCTTCAGCAGAAAGACATGTTATATCAACAATATAAGACAACGAAAGCCTCCTTTGCATTCATTGACCTTGCCATTGCATATTTTTCTTTTTTCATGCCTTCGGCAAGTTCCTTCTTGAATCCTTTCTCCTCGCCGACTTTTTGTGCGGAGTCCATACCCATATTAATGTTCTGACAGGCACGACGAATCAGCTCATATTTCTTGTGGTCCCATGAAGAGTATGTGACTATCTCGGCAGAAATACGCTTAAAGCCGGAATCAGTCTTCAGGTCTATATATTTTTCTTCCTTCATAAAAAATAAAGTCTAAGTTGTCTCATTCGCAAATATAGCATTTTATGTTCAATGAGACAGTGAAATGAGAAACAAAAAAATAACAGGCAAGAAAACTCTTCAACATTATTCAATTACCTTTTTTCTCCAGCTCTACCATAAGATTTACCTCATTCCACGTAACAGTTTCCGGACATGCCTCCTTCACACTTTTCTTACCGTCATCAATGCCTACCGTTTCTATGGCATGTCGTATTTGTGCCTGATGCTCCTTCGGCACAATGTCATCAACAGACAGTACACCGTTAAGTACACCCTGCGCAAGATGTCCGAACACAGTGCTCTCAGCCAATCCTCTGCGCTTTGCTATATCAGCAACTGTCATACCCTGATTGAAAAACTCTATTGATTCTTTTGCCGAGTCACCGCGTTCTTTCTTCGGTTTTGCTTCTTTTTTGTTCTGCCCGCCGTTATTGTTTTTCCTGTGCGAAGCGGACGTGTTCCCCTTACCCGCAGCTTTCAGCAAAGCCTGCTGCCTGAAAGTCAAGAATGTCTCCGTTGAATATCCGTCAACAGCGACAAAATCAAGCAGATAAATCTTAGCCATCACAGCCTCCTTCAGTTGCGAGAAAGCATTGTCAAGCCGTTTCATTGCCATTTTGTTGCCACTTCTGACAGCCGCCGTCGTGTTTAATAATGTAGTGAACAGCCGCGACATCTCACCCTTGAAATATTTCGCGGCACGCTGTACACGCGTCAGGAAATCCTCATCTTTCATCTTGCCGAACTCCATAGAAGCTATTATGGCCGTCCACTTGTCAGCTGTAGGCATAAGACGTGTGTTCAATTCCGACACTGTAATGCTGTGCAGCTGCGTCACCTTCGGAAAGGCAAGAAACAGAGTAGCCATTGTCTTATACAGCTGCTGTTCAAGGCCGTAAATCTGTTGGAAAGAGAACAGCTCAACGAGCATGTGCCGTTCATACTGCTGTTTGAGGCCGGGCAGCGAGGCTATCTGCTGCATGGTAGCCTGCTGCTGAGTCTGCATATAATCATCAACACGCCTGTCGCGGATAACTGCCGACGGCGGAATAGGCGAAGCAAGCACAAGTCCTTCAAGGGTCTTGCACCGGCTCAGCGCCACATACACCTGTCCGCTGGCAAAAGCGCGCTGCGCGTCAATGACAGCATGTTCAAAGGTCAGGCCCTGACTCTTGTGAATTGTTATGGCCCACGCGAGCCTCAGCGGCAGCTGAGAGAATGTGCCCACCACCTGCTGCTCCACCTCATTCTTCGCTTCATTAACAGTATATTTTGTATTTTCCCACTTGTCGAAGGTAAGCTCAATAAGATCGCCGCCGTCAGCACTGCGCACGCTGACCGCATCATCGCCGAGGCTCTCCACATACCCGATCTTGCCGTTGTAATAACGTCCGTCAGCATCATTTTTTATGAACATGACCTGCGCACCACGTTTAAGCATAAGACGGCTGTCTGTAGGTTCGAGGTAAGCCGGAAAATCACCGTCCACCTGTGCCGTATATATATGTTTCGTCGTGTTGAGAGCATCAAGCTGCCGGCTGTTATAGCTGTCGGCCGAACGGTTGTGGGTGGTAAGGCGTATGTATCCGTCGCCGGCATGAGTTTTAAAGTCCGGCACATATCTCGAGTTAAGCATATGAAGGTCAGCATCTGAGACCTTGCCGTCCCGGATATCATTAAGCACACCAATGAAACGCTCATCCTGCTGCCGGTATACCTTCTTCAGTTCTATCGTCACATAGTTAACTCCGCTCAGCGCATGACTGCCGAAGAAATAAGGCGTGTCATAATATCTTGCCATCAGCGGCTCCTCTTCTGCCGTCACCACCGGCGTCAACTGCTGCAGATCGCCGATCATGAGCAGCTGCACGCCGCCGAAAGGCTGCATACTGTTGCGGAAGCGCCGCAGCACATTGTCAATGGCGTCAAGAAGGTCGGCACGCACCATGCTTATCTCGTCAATGACAAGCAGGTCGAGCGTACGCATAATGTTTCTCTTGTCGCGGCTGTAGTCAAAGCGCTGTTTAATCTGCATGTCCGGCGAGAACACCCCCGGCGGAATCTGGAAAAAAGAATGAATGGTCACGCCCTGCGCGTTGATGGCCGCCACGCCGGTAGGTGCCACAACAATCATATTCTTGCGTGATTTCTGCCGTACGGTTTTCAAGAAAGTAGTTTTACCGGTTCCGGCCTTTCCCGTCAGGAAAATGCTGTGCCCTGTATGCTCCACAAACTCCCACGCAAGTCGCAGTTCTTCGTTTTTTTCCATAATCTTGTTATGTTCAGTGTTGTCAATTCATTGAAAAAGCCGTGCAGTGAAGAGAACACAGCACGGCCATAGTTTCTTTTATTATTGCCGGCGTTAGTTATTACGCATTCATTACACCAGGCAAAACCACCAGTCATTTTTTCTTTGCAATCTGCCTGCTGCTCCACTTCATGAGCCGTTCATACTCTTTCTTTGTCAGCATCATGAACGAGCCATGCTGTGGAGCCTCAACACCCTTGATGTCCTGCGGCGAATTGAATCCGCGCAGATGGGCGTTTGCCTTGCATATACGATAGTGGCGCGGGTTGTCACTGTATTGTATGTAGCCCACGCGCCATGTGGAATCGCCGGCAAGCTGAAAGGCACTTGCACCCTCACATTTCTTCTTTCCCTCAAAACTGACATAGTCAGTATCATCGGGCTCTCCCCAGCCGTATGTAAGGTGTTTGCTCACGGCAGTGTAAATGCCGGGCTTGCCGCCCTCTTTCTTTATCAGCATGTGATACAGTCCGTCAGAGAGCAGGTTAATGTCACAATCAATGGTGGCATAGCCCCAGTCGAAGAGCTGGCGCGGCGCCGTCATACGCGTGAACGTTCTGTCAGCGTGGCTGTAGTACATCCTGTCATACGGCTCTTCGGCACGGTTCAGCATGGAATAGTAAATCATATATCCGCCCCGCGTGCCGTCACCCCACACATAGTCCGGGTCCCAGAATATCTGCGGCGCCCACACCCTGTTGATGGTTGCCCAGTTCTTATAAACAGAATGAGCCGTGTCGCCGTCACAGAATATCTGCATACCCTTTCTGAAATCAAATGTCACGCTCTTCCAGTTTATCAGGTCACTGCTCCTCAGCAAGTCAATGCCATAGTTGTCCCATTTATGACTCTTGGCGACACACATATCAGTTGTCACCATCAAATACCGTTTTCCCGTACAGTCGCGGCAGATATAAGCATCGCGCGTGCCACCCTCTATGCGTGCATGCTCAGCATTGTCAAAGATAGGGTCGCCGCCTATAAGGTCCTGATAGTTCAGTCCGTCACGGCTCACGGCATACGCCGTCCACTCTCCGCGCCCGCTCATGTGGCAGTACAAATAGGCATATCCGCCTCTCTGCACGTTCTGCGCACAGACATCAGCCGACAGCATCGCGGCAACAGCCACCAGGGCAGCCCCCGCTATTTTCAGCGCCATGCCGTGAATTGTTTGTCTTTGTGTCCTCATGTCATATAATAATGTTTAAGTAAGTAATGGTCATGCGCAAAGAGCAGTGCCTGCTACAGCCCGGAGGCTACGACATCAGTCCGAGCCACCGCAGTATATCATTCAGATTGGCCACTATCAGCAGCAGCATGAGAATAGATATACCCACATATTCCGCCTTTATCATGAAGTTCTCGCTCGGCTTGCGGCGTGTAATAATCTCATATAGAAGGAACATGACATGTCCGCCGTCGAGAGCTGGAATAGGCAGAATATTCATGAACGCAAGAATAATACTCAGGAATGCCGTCATCTTCCAGAACATATACCAGTCCCACACGGGCGGAAAGAGGCTGCCTATAGCTCCAAAGCCACCGAGGCTCTTCACGCCGTCAGACGAGAACACATATTTCATGTCGTTGACATATCCTCCGAGCACGTTAAGGCCATATTTTATTCCGGCCGGGAAACTCTCAAAGAAGCCATAGTCAACATGCTTAACCTTATATATCTTGGCGAAACTGCTGTAAGCCACTCCGAGCTTCACGTCAGAGGTCAGCGTCAGCTGCACCGTGTCAGTCTTAGCCTGTCCCTTATGCCGGAATACCACTTTGGCTGTCAGCATGCGCGCCGAGTCGGCCTTTGTTCTTGCGTCGCCGAGGGCATCGCTGATGCGATCTATGTTATCGGTAATGTCATTCCATGAATCAAGCTTATGACCGTTGAAAGCAATGATCTTGTCGCCGGCTTTCATGCCGGCCCTGGCTGCCGGCGAGCCCGTCAAGACACTGTCCACGTCGGCCGGTATGTACGGCCATACAAAGCGCGGCGATGTCTTCACCATGTGCAGCAAGTTCATGCTTCCCGGCAACTTCACCGTCACCTGCTTTCCGTTGCGTATGACGTAAGCTTCGTTGGAGTTGCTGAGCGTGCGGTATGCATCAGTGATGGCCGAGCCCGTATCGAACGACTTGAACATCTTCTTGTCAGTGCCAATCAGAATGTCATGGTCACGAAAACCCATATCCTTTGCCTCTTTGTTGAATTTCATGCCTAGTGACATGCTGCGTGTCGGAATATAGTCATCGCCCCAATGGAAGAGAATCATAGAGTAAATGAACAGCGCCAGCAGGAAGTTAACCAGCACGCCGCCAATCATTATGAGCAGTCTCTGCCATGCCGGCTTGCTGCGGAACTCCCATTTCTCAGCCGGCTTTGCCATCTGCTCCGTGTCAAAGCTCTCGTCAATCATTCCGGAGATCTTACAGTAACCGCCGAGCGGCAGCCACCCTATTCCGTATGTAGTATCACTGTGCTTCGGCTTGAACTCGAAGATGTGAAACCATGGGTCGAAAAAAAGATAAAACTTCTCCACGCGCACGCCGAAGAGCTTGGAGAAGAAAAAATGGCCTCCCTCATGAAGAAGCACCAGCAGAGATATTGACAGCATGAACTGCAGCACTCTGATTAAAAACACTTCCATTAATTATGATATATAAAATGTATATGAATAATTCCGTTTCCGTATTATTTATTCTCCTCCGGCAGACGCAGTATCTCCCTTGCCTTTCTGCGTGCCTCCCTGTCAGTGCTCATGTAAACGTCTATATCGGCACGTGCGTCAAAAGACATTGCCTGCACGGTTTTCTCTATAGTATCGGCAACATCGCCGAACGAGCACTGTCCCATGCGGAACGCCTTGTTTGCCACTTCGTTAGCCGCGTTAACCACACACGGCACGTTTCCTCCGCGCTTCATGGCCTCTATGGCCAGCGGCAGACAGCGGAACACGTCAGTGCGTGGCTCTGAGAAGGTCAGTGCCGGTGCCTTGAGCAGGTCAAGGTGCTCACCGTCGAGCGGCAGCCGCTCCGGGAACGAGAAAGCATACTGTATTGGCAGCCGCATGTCGGGCACGCCGAGCTGCGCCTTCACAGCCCCGTCGGCAAACTGCACCGCGCTGTGAACGATGCTCTGCGGATGAATGAGCACCTGTATGCGCTCCACGGGCACACCGAAGAGCCACTTCACCTCCATCACCTCAAAGCCCTTGTTCATGAGCGTTGCCGAGTCGATGGTAATCTTGTCACCCATGTTCCATGTAGGATGCTTGAGCGCGTCGGCAGCCGTCACTGTGGCAAGCCTGTCTGCGCTGTACTCACGGAACGGACCGCCCGAACAGGTCAGCAATATCTTCTCTATCTCATTGTCCTGCTCGCCTACAAGACACTGGAAGATGGCACTGTGTTCAGAGTCTACCGGCAACAGCTCAACATGATTTTCTGCCACGAGCTTCAGTATCAGCTCACCGGCCACGACGAGCGTCTCCTTGTTGGCAAGGCATATTTTCTTTCCGGCTTTTATGGCGTTCACCGTCGGCACAAGACCTGCGAAGCCCACCATAGCCGCGAGCACCGCGTCTATTGGTCCGGCCGTGACAATTTCTTCGAGAGCATCGCGCCCGGCATACACCTTCACGTCAGGCATGTCATTCATGAGCCGGCATAGGGCGTCATAGTGTGCTTCGTTGGCAATGACCACTGCTGCCGGCTTAAACTCATGAGCCTGGCGGGCAAGCAGTTCATAGCTGTCATTGGCCGTCAGGCAATAGGCTTCGTAACGGTCAGCATGCTGACGTATCACGTCGAGGGCCTGGCGCCCTATGCTGCCTGTTGAGCCAAGTATACATATCTGTTGTTTCTTTTCTGTCTGCATCTTTTTTAATAAGTATCACGCTTCGTTAAGGTCAGTGAGTCCTTCCGGCACATGCATGACAATCTTCCGCGCCTCAGCGTCAACCTCGCGCACCAGGTCGCCGCCCGCCGGCAGAAGCAATTCCCGCCCGTCGGGCGTGTCAACCGTCAGCAGCACGTTTGCTGTTGTGTCGTCAATGCCGGTAATCGTGCCGACCGTATGTCCGTCTGTGTCTTCAACGGCATATCCTGTCAGCCCCTGCAGCGATGTCGGAGCTCCGCCGTCTGACAGACTGTATGGGAAGAACACCTTGCAGCCCGTAAGCTCTCTTGCGGCATCAGCAGTCTCGATGCCGTCAAAGCGTATGAGAGCCGTACTGTCGCCGGTGAACCGGTATTCATCTATAAAAAACGGCACAAGGATATTGTCCGTGTCAATGAAAAGATAGTCAGCATCCACACGGTCAAACACATCATCGTCGAAGCTGAACGTCAGCTCACCGTCAACGCCGTGCGGCTTTCCTATCACGCCTATTCTGTAAACATCACTGTCTTTAATCATGCTTTGCCGTTTTCATTTGCCAGCTGTCAAACCTTAAACCTTTATTTCTTTTATTCATCAACACGCTTTATCTGCGCCCCAAGTCCGTTCAGCCTGGTCTCAATGTTCTCATATCCGCGGTCTATCTGCGCTATGTTCGCTATCCGGCTGGTGCCGTCGGCACTCATGGCCGCAATGAGCAGCGCTATGCCGGCACGTATGTCCGGGCTCGTCATGCGTCCGGCCCTCAGCGTTATGTTTCTGTCGTGACCTACCACGACAGCGCGGTGCGGGTCGCAGAGTATCACCTGCGCGCCCATGTCTATCAGCTTGTCAACGAAGAAGAGCCTGCTCTCAAACATCTTCTGGTGAATGAGCACTGTGCCCTTTGCCTGCGTGGCCACCACGAGCAGCACCGACAGCAGGTCTGGCGTCAGTCCCGGCCACGGCGCGTCGCTGAGCGTCATGATGGTTCCGTCTATGAACGACTCTATCACATAATGGTCCTGCCGCGGAATGATAAGATCGTCGTTCTCAGCCGTTATGGATATGCCGAGGCGCCTGAAGGCATCGGGTATCAGTCCAAGATTTCCCAGCGACACATTCTTTATGCGTATACCATCACCAACCATTGCGGCCATGCCAATGAACGACCCCACCTCAATCATATCCGGCAGCACGGTGTGCTGTGTGCCGTGCAGCGTGCCGACGCCATCTATCGTCAGCAGATTGCTGCCTATGCCGCTTATGTGCGCTCCCATGGCGTTCAGCATCCTGCACAGCTGCTGTATGTACGGCTCACATGCCGCATTGTATATCGTCGTAGTACCCTTTGCCTTGACGGCCGCCATGATGATGTTCGCCGTTCCCGTCACACTGGCCTCGTCGAGCAGCATGTAACAGCCTTTCAGGTCGTGCCCCTCAATGTCGAACACGTTTCTGCTGCCGTCATGCACGAAACGTGCGCCGAGAGCCTTGAAGCCAAGGAAATGCGTGTCGAGCCGGCGGCGCCCTATCTTGTCGCCGCCCGGCTTCGCCACGGTGGCCCTGCCGAACCGGCCCAGCAGCGGCCCTATCATCAGCACGCTGCCCCTCAGCTGCGCGCATTTCTCAACGAATGCCGCACTGCCCAGATAGTCAAGATCTATGTTATCACAGCAGAAGGTATAGTCGCCCTTGCCGTTGCGCGTTATTCTGACGCCGGTCTCCGTGAGCAGCTTCATAAGGTTGTTCACATCAAGAATGTCCGGTATGTTCGTTATCCTCACCGGCTCTGCCGTCAGCAGAGTGGCACAGATAACCTCCAGCGCCTCGTTCTTGGCACCCTGCGGCGTGATGGTGCCTTTCAGCTTGTGGCCGCCTTCAATGATAAATGACTGCATAGTGTGAGGATTGCGTTTCTTATTTCTTCTTTTTCTTGCCGTTGCCCTGCTGTGCGGCAGGCTGCAGCGACTTCTCGTTCATGCGCTCAAACTTGAATGTGCCGAGGTCGAGCTGTATCCGTCCGTCGGTGAAGCGTGCAAGGTCAGAGGCCACCTTCTCGTCGTCGCTGGGACCGTGCCCCCACATAATGAGGTCGCGCTTCATCTGATTGGCCACAAGTGCCGTCAGCTCATCGCGCTCACGGCCGGGCTCCATGGACTTCAGCTTGTCAAACATCTTGAACATCATGTTGCCGTAGTGGCGCACCGGTATGCGTGTCATGGGGTAAGCCATCGGCTGTGGCTTCTGCGTAATGCGCCGGGCATCATCGATGTTAAACGGATAGTCGACGTCGAGCTTGAAGCCGCTCATGCGCGCGAGGTTGTCCCACAGCTTGTGAACGTGGTCTTTGTTGTCACGGTCGGCAGGATACATGCGGTCCATGATTTTCACTATTGCTTCGGCACAGCACTGCCGCTGCCCTCTGTCGGCAATGGTCATGCAGTAGTCGACGAGCGACTGCACCTGCCGGCCGTATTCCGGCAGTATCAGCCGTTCGCGGCGTGTATTATAGGTAAGTCCTTTCAGATTCATAAATAAAATAAGAAGTTGATGAAAAGCGTGTCAGAAGGCTGCCGTCAGAGCAGTTTTCGCGGCTTCTTCGCCACGAAGTCTTTAAGGTATGTCGGCACGAAATAGGCCACATCGTCTTTCTCGCCGCGCGCCATTCGCTGCTCTGCCAGCGGAAACATATTGCTTGCCAGCGGCTCTATGCCTTCTATAAGTCGTGCATTGGGATGGTTGATAACCTCCATGCATTTTTTCGCGCCGTTGCCGAAGAAGTAAACCGGTCCGCGGTCGAGATATTCCTTGTATGTGTCAGCGTCCACGATGTCGGCCTGCAACTGTCTTACGGTATTCAGCGCACGGTCATACACAGCGGCATACACCTCCATGCGCCTTGCGTCGAGCATCGGCACGAGCAGCGCGTTCTCCTCTGCTGCCAGCTCATGCAGCAGCACCGGCACACACAGCACCTTCAGCGTGGGTATGCCCAGCAGCGTGATGCCGCGCCCGTAACACACGCCCTTGGCCATACTCACGCCAATGCGAAGGCCTGTGTATGAGCCCGGACCGCCGCTCACGGCAACGGCATCCAGGGGAATGGCATGGTTATCGGTAAACGAAAGGGCTTCTTCAACAAACTGGCCGAGCTTGACGGCATGGTTCGGACCGCTGTGGTCCTCCTTGCTGAAGATGCAGTCGGCATCATTGCTGACCGCTACTGAGCACACATCAGTGCTCGTTTCTATGTTCAAAATGCATGACATGGCACTATATAAATATTAAGATTGCAAAATTACGCTTTTTTCAAGAGAAATTATTACTTTTGCAGAAAATTAACGTAAAGTAATTATGATACAGTCAATGACGGGCTTCGGAAAAGCCGTTGTAACCTATAAGGCCAAGAAAATTAATGTCGAGATTAAGTCACTTAATTCCAAGTCGCTCGACCTGTCAACACGCATTGCTCCGCTCTACCGTGAAAAGGAGATGGAGATACGCCGTGAGCTTGCCAAGGCTCTCGACAGAGGAAAGATTGACTTTGCTATCTGGATTGAGCAGGATGACAGCGTGCTGGCCACGCCTATCAACAAAGCTCTTGTGGAAGACTACTACAAGCAGATTAAGAACATTTCCGACAGCGTGGGCATTCCCGAGCCGGCCGATTGGTTTGCCACTCTTCTGCGCCTGCCTGACGTGATGACAAAGACAGATGCCGAAGAGCTCACTGATGAGGAGTGGACAGCTGTCAAGGGAGGCATCAAACAGGCCGTTGGCGCATTGAAGGCGTTCCGCATTCAGGAGGGGCGCGCCCTGCAGCATAAGTTTGAAGAGAAGATTAACAACATCGAGGCACTGCTCAAGAGCATCGAGCCTTACGAGAAACAGCGCGTGCCGAAGATTAAAGAACAAATCATCAACGGGCTGAAGCAGATTCCTGAGGTCGACTACAACCGCAACCGCCTTGAGGAGGAGCTCATCTATTACATCGAGAAGCTCGATATCAGCGAGGAAAAGCAGCGCCTCACCAATCATCTTAAATACTTCCGCGAGACAATGCAGGAAGACCGCCCCGTCGGCAAGAAGCTCGGCTTCATAGCCCAGGAGATGGGCCGCGAGATTAACACAACGGGCTCTAAGAGCAACCAGGCCGACATGCAGAACATTGTAGTGAAGATGAAAGATGAGCTCGAGCAGATTAAAGAGCAGGTGCTCAACGCACTATAAATCACAATAAAGATAAAGCACAGCCTGCCGCAGGCAGCGCGAAAAAGAACAAAAGAGAAATAAAAGTTACAGTTAAAAATGGCCATGACTTATTCAGTTTCTTAGCTCACAAAAGGTTGAAACGGGATTAGTCATGGCCTTTTTGTTTGCCGGAATTATTTATGCGCATAATAAGAACAGCAGGTTGTCAATATAATATCTTAATTTTGTAACCAACAGAAAAACAATACGAATATGGAAAAAGGAAAACTTGTCATATTCAGCGCTCCAAGCGGCAGCGGCAAGAGCACCATAGTGAAATGGCTGATGACTGAGCACCCCGAGCTGAACCTGGCCTTCTCTGTGAGCTGCACGAGCCGTGCCCCGCGCGGCACCGAACGCAACGGCGTTGAATATTTCTTTTTAAGCGAACAGGAGTTCCGCGACCGCATAGCCCGCGGTGAGTTTCTTGAATACGAAGAGGTCTACAAGGGCCGTTTCTACGGCACGCTGAAGTCGCAGGTAGACAGCCAGCGCGACAAAGGCGAGAACGTGGTGTTCGACGTCGACGTGAAAGGCGGATGCAACATCAAACAGTTCTACGGCATCGATGCCCTCAGCGTGTTCATACAGCCGCCATCGGTAGAGGAGCTGCGCCGCCGCCTCATCGGACGCGGCACCGACAGCATGGAGGCCATTGAGAACAGGCTCGCCAAGGCGTCATACGAGCTGACCTTTGCCAATAAGTTCGACTGCGTAGTGGTCAACGACAACCTCGAGCAGGCCGAGCAGGAGACACTGCATCTGCTGAAGGCTTTTCTTAAGAAATGACAGCAGCATGACCGGAAAACGTACCGCCATATTCGGCGGCTCCTTCAACCCCATACACAACGGCCATATCAGCATAGCACGGGCGCTGCTCGCCGGCGGCCTTGCCGACGAGGTGTGGTTCGTCGTGTCGCCCATGAACCCGTTCAAGCAACACGCCTTTCTGCTCGACGACAGCACGAGGCTGCGCATAGCCAGGCAGGCCGTTGCCGCAGAGCAGGGCATGCACGTGTCTGACGTTGAGTTCGGACTGCCGCGGCCGTCTTACATGTCAAACACGCTGCGCACGTTGTCACGCCGGTACCCCGGCCGCACATTCTCCCTCGTCATAGGCGGCGACAACTGGCAGTCGTTCGGCAAATGGCATGAGGCCGGCTTCATTTTGTCTCATTATGACGTGATAGTATACCCCCGCAGCGGCAACACAGACACACAGACTGCATGGGCTGAAGGCACAGAGAGCAAGAATCATTCTGTAACGTTTGTTGACATGCCGCTGCTCAACATCAGCTCCACCGACATCCGACGGCGTATAAAAGCCAGGCAGAGCATACACGGCATGGTGCCCGCAGACGTAGAAAAAGAAATAACAGAACAATACAGCAATGCAATGCCATAAGGCATTGCATTGCTGTTTTTTCCCATATAACGTCAATTATAAGTGTAACTATTCTGCGAATTTTCTTAAAACATACGAAGATAAGACAAAACTTCGATAAAATGCAAGAAATCGCTTTATAAACTTCAATAAACGCAAAAATTACTCTACAAATTTCGATAAAACGCACAGCCCTGAAGATACATTATTAATTTTCAGCAATTTACATTTCCCTTCAATGAACATAGAAAGTGGCTTTGCGCGTTTGTACACAGTCTGCACTCGTGCTTAGCTTAAACTCGGGATTACACATGGGGCAGCCTTTCCAAGGCTGACGGTTACTTCCGGCCGGCCATATATATATCTTGCAGAAAAATTGATGTAAGATATTTCTTTTTTTATTTTGTTTGACGTTTTGTTGAACACAAAACATTAACTTTGCGGAATAGTTAATATTCTGAATAAACAGCGTAAATGAAATGGAAGAAAAATATATAGACCTGAAGACCGATTTCGGCTTTAAGCGCATCTTCGGAACGGTGATGAACAAGGAACTGCTCATCGGTTTTCTGAACGCGCTTTTTGACGGCCGTCATACCATAACCGACGTTACCTACCGCAACAGCGAGCATCTCGGCACCAACGAAGACGCGCGCCGTGCTATCTTTGACGTCTACTGCCATACTGCAGAGGGCGACCGTATGATTGTTGAGATGCAGAACGTATATCAGGAGTTTTTCAAGGACCGCTCGGTATATTATTCCACGTTTCCGATAAGCGAGCAGGCTCCGAGGGGCGTATGGAATTATGAGCTGTCGCCGGTATATACTGTAGGCATTTTGAACTTCGCGTTTCCCTATGACGGCGACGGCCGAGTGAAGCGCGAGGTGAAGCTGATGGACACCGAGACGCATACCGTGTTCTATGACAAGCTGGCGTATATATATGTTGAGCTGTCGAATTTCAAGAAGACGGAAGACGAGCTTGACACGGTTCTGGACAAATGGCTGTTCGTTCTGAAGAACATGCAACGGCTTTACGAGCGTCCTGCGAAACTGCAGGAACGCGTGTTCCGTCTGCTGTTCAAGGCCGCCGAGATAGCCACTTACTCTTCAGAGGAGCGCAAGGAATATGAGCAGAGCCGCCGTGCCTATCAGGACATTAAGATAGGCATGGACTCCGCACAAAAAGTCGGCGAGGAGAAAGGACTGAAGAAGGGCCTTGAGCAGGGACGTAAAGAAGGACTGAAGAAAGGACTTGAGCAGGGACGTGAGGAAGGTCTCAAGCAGGGCCGTGAACAGGGAATGGCCGAAGGCATGAAAAAAGAAAAATATGCAATGGCCAGGTCAATGAAAGCGATGGGCCTTCCGTTGCCTGACATTGTTAAGATAACCGGTCTTACAGCCAGTGAGGTTGAAAAGTTATGATTTTTTGCCTTAGTAATATTTAAAATTAACTTCAGCATGTTTGTCCACGTGCCAGAGTGAGGTTGCCCCCTTCGGTTCCCCGTTATCGGTACAGAAGTGATTGAACGGCATTTTATGCGCGAGGAATATGGAAATAAAAACCATTAAAGCTATGTAGAAATAATTACTTATTTGAATTATTCTTCTTATCTTTGCGATATGAAGAGTGCTAAGGTGTTAAAGATATTGCATGTGTCGCGTCAAACGCTCGTGCAGTACGTGAAGAAAAAAGATATAAGAGTCGTAACGTTGCCAAACGGCACGTATGACTACAACGATGATGACGTATATCGCAAGGCCGGACTTGCTGCCGAAAGAATGAACGTGGTCTATTCGCGTGTATCTACGGCAAAACAAAAAACCGACCTTGATAATCAAGAAAAGACTTTGATTGACTATTGTAACAAGAATGGCGTT
>OMUH01000082.1 GCA_900314195.1 uncultured Prevotella sp. | reverse complement strand
TGGGCGGCATCCCCGCTCTGTGGGCCGAATACAACACCATGGACGGCGACGGCAACCCCGTCGACCTCTCTCACCGCCGCACTGACTACTCCTATACCGTTAAGGACAATGCCGGCAACACCACCGACACCATCCGCGGCAGCAGCGCCACGGCTGTGCTCACCGCCGAGGAAGCCGCTCAGTACACAGTGAAGAATGTCTGCGGAGGCGACGATGCCTGGAATCCGGAGATGACCTGTGAACCCTGCGACGCACCTCTGCCGACCGTCAGCGGAGCCGTCATCAACTGGGAGGCTGTACCCTACGCCATCTGCTATGTGGTCACGAAAGACGATGAAATAGCCGGTTTTACCACCGACACTCAGTTCACCACCACCGCCAAAGGCACCTACAGCGTGCAGGCGGCCAACGAATTTGGCGGTCTGAGCGCCAAGGCCACGGTGAGCGTCACCGACGGTATCGACAACATCGCGGCTGCCGACAAGACCGGAACGGTGACCGGAATCTTCACCATCGACGGCAAACGGATCGCCAAGACCGTACCAGGCATTAATATAATAAGGTATGCCGACGGCAGCGTAAGAAAGGTCGTCGTCAGATAACTCATACCATCATAAGCCGTTGAATCCTGCAAGCAGCACATGCCGCTTGCAGGATTTTTCTGTCCCGGCGATGCTCTTTGCAACCCGATTGCACAAACTTATTCCTACCTTTGCACACGGAAAGGCACCGGAGTGGTGCCCCGAAGCGGAAATAATAAAATAACTAGAGTTTCCCACACCCCTCAGGAGGCCCGTATTCACTGTTTTTTTGCCAAGAGCCTGCCCCGATGAAGCCTGTATTTGTACGGTTTCTCAAAAAGCCTAATGATTGTTAATCCTTTGTGCCGTCCCGCTTGCCAACTGCATCTTTACAAACCTGTACATGCAGTTCTTTCCTATTGATTCTTCAAGAAGACCGAAGTATTTGTTCAGATACAACTGGAATTTTGAGATGCTGCATATGCGCGTTATCAGAAGGAACAGCATCAGCACCGTGCCTGGGACGCTTTTTTTCTTTACTATGCCGCAGCCTCCCATTATCCTGCTCATGCGGAAACGCCTGCACAAGGAAACCAAATCACGGGAAAGAGAATCTTTGTCACATAAAAGCTTGGATAATTCGTCTGTTTTATCTAATTTTGCATTCATAACAGTTTCTTGTATAAAGTTGATATTTAGTATGTTAGCACTTACAAAGATACAACTTTTTTTACGAGAAACTGCTTTGTTTTACTGCCTTTTTGGGGGGTATGGGAAACTCTAGTTAGTAGTTGGACTAAACATGCACATGTTACTACTAATTGACTACATATTATTTAATGTATTTTTATAATATCATTTATAATGATAAGGATATTCCTTATAGTTAATGCTTTATGCACAAAATTTCTCAGCAAAGAATAAAAAAATTATTAATGCATTGGATATATTTTAAAAAAAATAATATATTCGCAAATAAGTTACTAGCTTTTAAATAATACTAATATGAAGAAAATTTTATTATTCGGACTTTTTTCCGTTGTTTTCACTCAGGGTTTTGCGCAAGTAAAGGTTGCAAATAATGGTAATAATTAACAATGGTGCCAACTTGAGATTAAATAGCACATCTGAAACGATAATAAAAAATGGCTTTGAATGCCAAAAAGGTGCTACTTTTATTGTTGAATAATTTTTAAATCCATACTCTGCTCTCTGGGCAGAGAATGCTTTTTTCAAATGAAACACAGCAGAGATATTGATTTTTTTAGAGCTATCCTAATCAGTTTAGTTATTCTTGTACATATAGTAAATTTTGGCAATTTATATCCATCGGTAAAGAGTGCTGTTTTATCTTTTATAATGCCAACGTTCCTAATGATAACTGGTTATTTGGTTAATATCAACAAATCCATCAAAGATTATGCTCTTTATATATTAAAAATATGGTTACCATATATGATTTTTGTAATAGGCTATGCCGTTTTGTCCTTGTACCTTCCTGTGCGTGACGGCATTAAAGTTTTTGATATACCTACTATTCTTGATGTTCTTTTCATTAAATCTATTGGGCCCTATTGGTTTCTACATGCAATGATTGTATGCGGAATCATTTATTATTTTGCATTCCATATTTCACACAAATTAGATATTACAGCAAAGTATTCCATATTTGCATCCTTACTGATAATAGTTTCGCTGATGACCCCCTTTTTAAGTATCAAGACAGCTATTTATTATTTTATCGGAGTGGGAATAAGACAATACTACAAAGATTTTTCGCGTATATACAAAAGAAGTTTATGGCCACTAATTCCTTTCGGGTTATTAATCACAAATACATATTTTCATGATTGGGGCACTATATCAGTTTTGGTATGTGTAATTTCTTTTTTGTCTTTCTCCTCATACTTTTTCTCTTTTTTAAAGGACAGAACTAAACTTGCTATAGAATATATAGAATATATAGGTAGAAACACTTTCCCAATTTATATTTTCCATCCAATATTTACGATGTTGTCAAAATTCATATTACCTGTTTTCATATTTGACTCTACAGGAGTATTACATTCGATTTTCACTATTTTGATAAGTATTGTTGGCAGCATCTATATTGGCAAAATTTTAGATTGGTCTCACATTTCCATTCTTTTGGGGAGGAAAAAGATATTAAGATAGAATGCCTGTTGTAACAGGCATTCTATCTTGAACTTGTAATGCGTTTTTTTGTTCCTGCTTTTTTTTACAGAAAAATATCACAAAAAATATTCATTGAGTCTATTTTTATTTATTTTTCTGTCTTTAAGCAATGATTTACCATTCTAATATATTATTTTTGCAGACAGATGCAAACATAGTGTTTTGCGCAAACTGTGTTTTCCTGACAGCGCACAGCCAGCAAGCACATACATAACAGGCAATATAACCGTTTCACAATACAAACAAGAAAACAACATTAAGATAAAAATGAATATCAAACAAATGCTTCTTGCCGCAGCCGTATTATTCTCCGCGACGGCCATGCAGGCACAGAACAACAGCGAGCATGACTTCAACGTAGCAAAAAATCTCGAGATTTTCAGCGACATATACAAGAACCTTGACATGATATACGTCGACACTCTTGACGCAAACCAGGTTATAGGCACCGGCATTAGTGCCATGATGAACAGTCTCGACCCGTACACGGAATATTATCCGGAGGATGAGACACAGGAGCTCAAGCAGGCCCTGACCGGAAAATATGCCGGAATAGGAGCGCTCATACGCTATAACCTCAGCATTGACAACACTGTTATTGACGAGCCGTACGAGGGCATGCCGGCAGCAGAGGCCGGCCTGAAGAAGGGAGACATCATCCTGAGCATTGACGACACGTCAATGGTAAAGAAGAATACCGCATACGTCAGCAGTCACCTTCGTGGCGATGCCGGCACGACATTCGTGCTGAAGATCAAACGTCCGTCGACAGGCAAGATTATGTCAATGAAGGTTACGCGCCGTGCCATCCAGCTGCCCTACCTGCCGTATTACGGTATCATTGACAACGGCATGGGCTACATAAACCTCAACTCGTTCACGGAGAACTGCGCGCGCGACATGCGCCGTGCCTTCATAGAGCTTAAGCGGAAAGGTGCCAAAGGACTGATCATTGACCTGCGCAACAACGGCGGCGGACTGCTCAACGAGGCTGTAAGCATTGTAAACATGTTTGTGCCGAAAGGTGTCACGCTTGTCTCCACTCGTGGCAAGCTGCGCCGCTACAACAGCACTTACAAGACTACCGTTGAGCCTATAGACACCGTCATGCCTATCGTCGTACTTGTAAATGACAACACGGCAAGTGCCAGCGAGATAACAAGCGGCAGCCTTCAAGACCTGGACCGTGCCGTGGTGCTCGGCACGCGCACATACGGCAAGGGACTCGTACAGATAACCATGGACCTGCCATACAACAGCACGATGAAGCTCACGACAAGCAAATATTACATTCCGTCCGGCCGGTGCATACAGGCCATAAACTACAAGCATGACAAGGGGGGATACAAGGAGCACGTACCAGACTCACTGACACACGTCTTCCACACAGCTAACGGCCGTGAGGTCAGAGACGGCGGAGGCATCAAACCCGACGTGGAGGTGCAGCCTGACTCTCTGCCTAACATAGCTTTCTATCTTGCTGCCGGAGGACGAGACAGCAGCGAAGTAATGTTCAATTATGTGGTAGACTACATAGCCAAACATCCTACCATTGCCTCAGCAGAGACATTCGACCTGTCTGATGCCGACTATGAAGACTTTAAGAAAAAAGTCATAAACTCAAAGTTCAAATATGACGGCCAGAGCGAGAAGGTCATGGACGACCTTGAGAAAGTGGCTAAGTTTGAGGGGTATTTCGACGATGCGAAAGAGGAATTTGAGGCTTTAAAGAAGAAGCTCACTCATAATGTAGCACGTGACCTCGACAATAACAAACGCTACATAAAGAACCTGCTTGACAACGACATCGTTGCCGCCTATTACTATCAGGCCGGTGCCATAAGAAACAGTCTGTGCTTTGACAAACAGGTAAAACGTGCCGTAGAGATATTATCAGACCCCGTAGAATACAAGAGGCTGCTTACTCCTAAACCATCTGTAAACCCTGTACCGCAAAATCAGAAGCCTGCGAAAAAGAGTAAGAGTACAAGGAAGAACAAGAAATAAAGTACAGGCAATGACGCCATGAAAAAAACGATGCATACAACCCAGATTTTTAAATCTGTTGTATGCATCGTTTTTTTCATGCAACATATTTAGGCAAGAATTTCTGACACAAGAATATTATTTTCATGAATGAAAACAAGCAGAATACAAATCACAAACAGAAATAACGGAATGTCTGTTGAGAAAATATCTTCTGTGACTGGTATTTCCGCAGAAGACATCAGAAGATTATTGCAATAGAATATGGCCAGAACATACCGCCGTTTGACAAAGGTCTAACGGACGCTACGTTTTTTACTTGACCTTATACAACACCTTATGCTTCATTTTCGCTGATTTCAAAAAAGGATAAAGCTTCTGAGTTGTTACAGAATTGTCGGTAGACTTGTTTTTCAGAACAGCACAAGCATCAGCATTTGTCTCTACCGTCAGAATGTCATCTATAACAGTTTTGCCGTTTTCATATATAAACTTATGATTCTGACCGGCAAACACATCATCGCTTACAGCCAGCATACCGGTTCTGTCGGCTTTTATTTTAATGCTGTCAGAGCCTCGCTTTCCTGTCATCTTCACATCATCCGAATATTCCAGACCTCGCGGCGTTGAGCGTAGAAAGAAATGCCTCAAAAGAACCGAGTCGTTTTCTGCCAGCAACGCGTTTATCGAAAAATACCGTCCGTTGGTTTTTATTTCCGGTTCACCGGCAAGACGCGCATTTGTCTTTATCCCTTCCAAATCATAATAGCCAACGATATTGCCTGTGTTATATTTTCTGTAAGGCACAACAAGTGAGCAGCTGCAAGCCGGCTGAATACTGTTTTTCACCAGCGGTTCAATATAACCTGTATAGCTGCGCTTGCCACTGCTGAAAGAGAAACATGCAAAATATTTATCTGTCAGCGTTCTGACTATGCGCTGGCATGGGAAATATTTAGCTTTTGAATATCTTTCAGCAAAATCAGACCACTCAGTCTCTTTCATTCCGTCTGTAGGAAAAACATGATGCATCAGCCATGTCATCATCAGCCTGTGCGCCTGTACTCCCATCCGCCTTGCTCCCACGTCGGGATGCAGCAGCCACGTTCCGTTGCCGGTTGTCTTCTGCCGGCGTGCTATCTGCTCTATGCACCGCCGCTCAAAATACAGGGCATCTTCATCACCGAGCATGCAGGCTAGCGTGGAATAGCTTGTCACCTGATCATAGAGAAACAGGCTCCAGTCATTGCCGTTTGGCATTGCCTGCTCACCATCAGGCAGCGTCAGCCAGTTCAAAACATTTTTCTCCACTTCAACACAGTTGTGCAGCATCCATGTCCAATTCCCCCTGGACAAAAAAGTTCCCTTGTCCCTTGTGTTTTTCATGAGCTTCAGAGCAAGCACAGCCTCGCCCAGCTCCTGTATTACCACATTCTGATATGACGTATGAAAGAAACCATGATTTTGCAGTGTCCAGTCAGGATATAGATTGGCACCCTTGTAAAGGTCAGCCACTGTCTTGCCGTCATACCACGGAGTAATTACTGATTTATTGTCAGCATCAGACGGATGCGAATACGTATTCACCACGAACTCCCGCATACGCTCAAACCACCGCGGCGCAAGGTCGTCATCCGGATATAAGGCAAGCGTAACGGCAAGCACACCTGCCTCCCATCCGTTTTCCTCAGCCTTTGTATCATATTTATATCCGGTAGGAATGTCACGTTCAAGCTCATAGTTGCACTCAGCCTTCAGAAGTCTGCCGACATCAGCCTTCATGCTATCTGACAAAGCATTCCACTGGAAAAAAGCAGAATAAGCCACCGACAAAGCCCACAGGCTGCTCTCCCACTGACAGTCTTTCCGGCTTGTCGACCCCCAGTATTTCCCGTCTTTGCACGGCATTCGCCGCACGGCCTTATGCGTAGAGACAGCATAGACGAGGGTTTTCTCTGCCATTGTATCAAGTTGCTGATAAGTGACGCCTGCCGGCAGCGACACACTGTCACGTGCATATCTGCACATAAAAGCAGCCACCATAGAAAGATCAGCATTTGTGCGCACGCCGCGCTCGTCACTTCCCATTGTGTTTTCGCCGCGGAAACAGGCATAATCACTATTTATATAATGGTAGTCACCCGCAACAAAGCCCATGAACTGCGAAAGCATAGACAGCACCGACACAGCTGTCAAGAGTAAATTCATCATTTCACCGTAACTTTAAGCTTTTTCCCTTCTGCCATGTTTTCAACAATATCCTTCCAGACGTCAAAATCCATAACATCATAAGAGCTCCATCCTGCACCGGCATAATATGTAACCTGACTGCCCGTATAATTTTGTATCATGCAAACAGCATTGCGGCCGTCAGGCGTCTTGCCGGTTGTCACCTTGTCATTGGGAAACACAACAGCTGTATATATCTGTGATCCGTGCACGTCGCGGCGGTCGGTCGGATCGGCATACGCAACGCTGCTGTCTTCAGTGTCAAGTTCTCCCTTGCCGTTCATCACCACACCCGCGCAGAAGGTAACGGGCTTTTTCATGCCGTCATACCACACTGTAACCTTGTTGAAATGACTGCCCTTGTCAAGGCTTATCACGCGGTGTTCCAAGACGCCGTCGGCATTTGCACCGAAATCAAGCTTTACTGTGAAGCGCAGCGGACCGTTGTCGAGTATCTCGTATCTTTCATAACAGTAAGGCAGCACCAGCCTGCTGCCGTCAATATAAGCTGGAGCACCACAGCCGAGCGTAGCCCCCACGCCGTAACCGTCAAAGCCGTCACCATGGTCAAGATGGAAATTGCCGTTTGCATGAAAGAACTCAGCCTCTTCGTTTCTGCCTGTCCTCTCCAGCGGCCGCGCGTCGGCATTGCTTTGCCGGTCTTTCTCATAACGCTTGTCAAGAACAAGCTCCGGAGTGTTTTTCACCCACACGTCAATACCGAACGATTTCTCGCCGGTGCGCTGCAGGGCCGGACCGTAAACACGGTAAGCGCAGCGGTCGTTCTCCCATGCAATGTCGTCTTTTCTTATCTTATACTGTGCACCGCCTGTCCATGCACGCATCTTACACGGCATTCCGGCTACAGCATACACCGTCAGCGAGAAATTCGGCTGAACAGCCGCGTCAACGAGCAGACGGCCGTCATGCGTAATCTGACAGCATAATTCCTGACCGGCCGCATTCATAATCCTGAACGGTGCATCCGGGGCTATGCCAAGCTTCTGCCTGACGTCCGCGGCATCCGTTTCAACCACACTCTGCTGCTGTCTGTCAGCAGGATTTGTTATTGTTATGGCAACACGGCGCACATCCTTGCCTTTCGACACCAGCCACCTGTAATACTCACACCCGGCAAGAAGGAATGCTCCCACGCCGAAATCGGCCCGCGACGTTCTGCTTATTGTCTGTCCCGGCACGGCCCTGTCGCCGATAGGCTGAACATAGCCTATGCTTCCGTCTGGTTGCAACGCGGTATTTACCAGATAGCTCCATGCCCGCGAAACAACGGGAAGATAATCTGTCTCGGAAAGAAAGCCATTGTTTATTCCCCACAGAATGCCGTAAGTAAAAAATGCCGTACCGCTCGTCTCCGGTCCCGGCGCCTGTGCCGCATCGAGCATGGAGCGTGTCCAGTAGCCTTCCGGCTGCTGACATGCCGCCACAGCTGCCGCAAGACGGCAGAACTTATCAGCAAAGAACTGATAGTGACGGTATGTGCGCGGCATATCCTGCAGCACCTTTGCCAGTCCGGCCAGCACCCAGCCGTCGCCGCGTGCCCAGAAGTCTTTCCGGCCGGCCTTGGTCTTATGCTTCGGATACACATATCTCCCGTCGCGGAAATAAAGTCCCGTGGCCGTATCAAGCATTATGCTGTCGCTCCACAGCAGGCAGTCATACATCTTGTCCAGATATTTCTCATCGCCCGTCAGCCTGTACATCTTGGTCATGACTGGCATGGCCATATAAAGAGCGTCAGCCCACCACCAATAGTCATGCGCATTGCTGCCGGCAACATACCCCATCACCTCCCTGGCACGTGCCACGCGTTTCTTCTCATGTTTGAGATTATAGAGGTCTATATACGTCTGAAAACAAATCTGCCAGTCGCCGAAGAGCACATGCTGCTGATCCTCGCCGTATTTTTTATAAAGCCATTTTTCCGGATCTTTCTCTGTCGCCCCCTGCCATTTGTTGTGCTCAGCCCAGGCAAGCGAGTAAGCAAGATACCTCGAGCGAAGAGCCAGCAGATCCTTGCGGCCGCTTTCCGTTTCACCGAGCAGCCTTACCAGCTCCATGTTTCCCGTGTGATAGGCCGCCCAGTTCCAGAACGCCGGTGATGCCGGCGCGTTGTTGTTCTGCCAGAAATCATTGACACGCGTCAGAATGGCCATCACTGAGTCACGGTAGATTACCTTTTGCCGTGCCGCCACGTCAGACAGCACGCAGACCGTGAGCAGTGCAAGAAAAAATATTTTTTTCATTCTGTTTACCATTTGTCATGAGTTACAATATTATCTTTCCACGCATGGTCTTTCGGAAACTCCTGTCCGCTCCACGCCTTCACCTGCGTCCATGGCTGCGCCGCATCAGTCCAGAAGGCATCATCAGCCGGCAGTCCGAGCGGCATAAAGGCAAGAGAAGTCATGTAAAGAGACCCGTTGTTGGTATACCAGTCGGCAATGTCCGGCTGATGTCCGCAGAAGCCAATGGTAAGGTATCCGCCGGCATTGAAATTGTCCTGCGTGTCGAACATACGGTGCAGCACCTTAGTGAGAGCCGCACGCACCTGTCCGTTTGTCAGATCCTTCGGCAGCTTGCGATACCATGCCATCAGTGCCAGCGGCTGCATGGCCGCCATGCGGTAGGGAATGCTGCGGCCAAACACCGGAAATGTGCCCTCCGGCGAGATCAGCCTTTCGAGCACAATGGCATATTTCTGACAGCGCATGAGCTCGCGGTCGTAATATTTCTTATAGTCAAGGCGTGAGTTCACCTTCGCATCTGCCATTGCCTGCAGCGTCTCAAGATACATAGGATGGAAGACATAAGAACTGTAATAGTCAAAGGCGAAGTGCGGTCCGTCGCTGTACCATCCGTCGCCGACATACCACTCCTCCATCTTCCGGCAGGCCGAATTAACGCGGTATTCATCGAACGGTCCGCCGGCCTTCGCAATGAAGCTCTCTATCGTTGAGGAGAACAGCAGCCAGTTGGTGTAAGGGGGGTCTATTCTGCGCAGCTTTATGAACTCACTTATATAGCGTTTCTTCGTCAGCGTGTCAAGGGGCAGCCACAGCGTGTCCCAGGCCCGCAGGAAGCTCTCGGCTATATATGCCGCGTCGACGAGGTTTTGTCCGCCGATACCCCAGCACAGATAATCGGGCGACGAAGGGTCAACGGCATTCTTGTATGATGCCAGCGCCCACTCTCTGAGCTGCCTGCGCCGCTTTCCTTCGGCCGTGTTGTCGTCGGGCAGCGACAGCCACGGCGCGATGCCGGCCATCAGCCGTCCGAAACATTCCATATAGAGCACCTTTCTGTTGCGGTTGTCAAAGCTCGGCGAAAACTCAGTCTGCATGTTCTTCTGCAGCTCACCCTTTGCCATGTTTTCCAGCACCGGCACAGCCATCTTACTGGCCAGTGACACCCAGTATTCTCTGTCCATCAGCTGTGCCTTACGCGGCTTGGCCGCAAAGGCATTTGCTTCTGCAACACAAAAACAAACAATGATTAAAACTATTCTTAAAAGTAGTTTCATAAAAAAATAAGTTTTAGCTATAGATTATCAGTGCAAAGATACGCAAATTAATGAATAAGAAGCTGAATTTCATCTTCACTTTACTGTTTTCTTTCCGTCTGACACATAAATGCCTTTCGGCAAGCTGTCAGTCCCGTCATTGTAGGCACGCCGTCCGTCAACTCCATACACAACGCCAGCCCTTACCTTGTTTTGTGTGCCTGCTGCCTTTATTCCCGTTGCCTGCGGGAGCCTCATTACAACCGTTGTAACCGTGCCCTTCGGCAGATTCAGCCTTTCGCCGGCTGTATATGACGCATGTAACAGATTCTGACTGTCACTTGTCGTATATGTGTTCATGCCGGTCACGGTGTATCCGTCAACGGCAAACGATATATTCCGGCGCGCATAGCCCATGTTTACGAACACCACGGTCATGCAAAAGCAAAATTTCATAAACAGCCTGCCTGTTACGGCGGAATAAAAAATTATCACGCACGTGATAATTTTTTATTCCGCACATGATAATATTTTATCACGCTCGTGAGAAATTTTCATCACTGAACACATTTTTTCATCAACTATACGAGAATACTGTGATATAAAAACAAAATATCTTAGTTCTGAACATTACGTTTGTTTTTACGGACGGAGGGTGCAACGAAGTCACACTCCTCCGTTCTGACGAAGATTTATGAAATAAAAAAATCAGTATCCCGGGTTTTGCCTTACCACGCCGCCGCTCTCTATGATTTCCGAGTTCGGTATCGGGAACAGTTCGTCACGCCCTCCAGCCGGGCTTTTCAGTCCGGCTTTTTTCTTTGTATTATTTCATTATTGCCGATGCAGTAAATGAATTCGAATTTCGTATATTGCGATGTCCCGCGCAGCCCTGAATACTTGGCAAACCCCAGTTCAAAGTTCTCTGCTGTGAAATTGTTTTCGGGGAAGAACAAAACGGCTATTTTTACGCCAGGCTTAGCAGCGCAATGCTTTAGCGCGTTTCTTATATTATTCGGCGTCGCTGTTTCAGAACCGGCTATTTCCATCTTCTTGCCGTCCCATGTACCCTCGACATGTTTTTTCCCGTGTTCCCCTTGCGGCTCATTCTCCAAAACGACACAATGTCACCACTTGCAGCCGGTGTCTTGAACGGCCTGTTCGTACCATCCCTTCCGCTTGTCAAAATTATGTCCTTTGTGCGTGGCCTTGAAACCGCCGCTTTTCTCATCAAATAATT
>OMUH01000025.1 GCA_900314195.1 uncultured Prevotella sp. | reverse complement strand
GACATAACGAGTGCCCGCTACCGACTATCCGAGAAAACTCAGAATCGCCGACTATGTAAATATTTCTACATAGCTTTAATGGTTTTTATTTCCATATTTCAGCAAAGCCTCCTTGACAAGCTTGCCCCACGGCTTGATAAGATCTGGGGTCCAGTTGCCGGTGCTCTCGGCACGAGGCAGAAGCATTGAGCATGTCTCGTTCTTGTCTGACAGTGACCAGTTAACCCAGCTGATCTTGTCGGCCTCCATCTGGTCAATCCATTTATGATATTCATCTGCGTCAAGCTTTCCGTCACCTGATGCCTCACAGCCGCCGCACTCGGAAACAAACACAGGCAATCCGGCCTGTACGGCAGCGTGCATCTTGTCGCGCAGCCACTGCTTATGCGTTGCAGCATAGAAGTGAACAGTGTACATCACGTTGCTGACGCCCTGTATAGGCGCAGCCTGAGGTTTTTCTATGTCCTGATCCCAATGTGGGCAGCCCATAAGAATGACGTTGTCAGAATCATATTTGCGTATCTCGTCTATTACCGTCTTGGCATACTTTGACAAGTCTTCCCATGAATCGTTTATCGGCTCATTGTAAAGCTCATAAATGATGTTGGGATGCTTACCGTATTTCTTTGCCATGCTGCCAAAGAACTCCTTTGCCTTGTCAGTATACATATCATGTGCATGCCAGTCGATTATTACATATACATCGTTTTTAATGGCCGCGTTAATTACTTTCTCCATACACGACAGCGCAAACTCCGGATTTTCAAGATAGTTGTCTTCTATCTTTATGCCCATGGCAGCACGGATAACGGTTGCATGCCATTTGTCGGTAAGCTCCTTTACTGCACCGGCATTATAGAACCGTGGCCACAGATTATGCCATCCCAGCGACACACCGCGCAAGACAACAGGCTGTCCATTGCTGTCACAGAGTTGTGTACCCTTAACTTGAAGCTGACCATAACGGCTCACCGGTCCGGCGGCATGAAGCATGACAGGGATTGAAAACAGCACCGTGACAATGAATAATAACTTTTTAATCATCTTACTTGTCATAAATGTTCTTAGTTTAATAATTAAGGTAGAGATATAATAAATGAATAATATTACAATTCAATTGTTCAGCTTCAATTAATCAGTGACAGCGTGTAGAGATAAACCACTGATGCCGGAATGGCCATCAATGACGAGTCGAACCGATCAAGCATACCGCCGTGGCCCGGCAGTATCTTTCCGCTGTCCTTGATGCCAAGTGTGCGTTTGAACAGACTCTCAACGAGGTCACCCCACGTGCCGAACACGACAATGACAAGTCCAAGTCCCATCCACTCTCCTATCGACATTGCATGAATGTCCTGAGCGTTGTTTGACGACCACCATCCTATCAGCCCTGCAACGGCAATGACGAACACAGCTCCGCCTATGCTGCCCTCCCATGTCTTTCCCGGGCTGATGCGCGGAAACAGCTTATGACGTCCGAACAGTGAGCCGCTGCAATATGCGCCTGTGTCATTTATCCACAGACAGATAAACACACTCAGCGGTACAAGCATGTCATAATGCATGGCGCCGTCGGCAGGCTGATAGTCAAAGCCAAGAATGCTGATAAGCGAGAATGGCATGGCTATATACATCTGTCCGAGCATGGTATATGCCCAGTCGTTAATGGCATCCTTATTATTCAGATAAAGCTCACTGATAAACAGATATACTATCGTGAGAATATAAGGTACGAAAACGATGAAATCGCGTGTCACGCCGAGCCTGTAGCCGGCGACAGCCAATACGAAATAAACACCTGCAACAGTAGAGATAAGCCGGTTCACACATACGTTGTCACGCTGATTGACAAGTCCGGAATACTCCCACAGTGTCAAACCGGTGATGGCAGCAAAAAGCACAAGCATTGTGGCAGGATGCAAAAAACCACCCACCATGACAGCAATGAACACAACGCCAGTTACCGTGCGTATTATAAGATTTTTTTGTTTGTCGCTCATTTGTAGTATACGCTTTAATCTTTGTTTTCAGGTTCGCCGTTATCAGGCTTTTTCTCTTCATCATGTCCGGAATCAGCACTGTCGTTGTCAGCAGAATCTGTTCCGTTACCGTCAGTAGCACCCTGTCCGTCGTTTTTCTGTCTGCTGTTTTTCTCATGTTCCTCAATGGCGGCCTTCACCTCCGGCATCTCTTTGACAGCAGCATCCACCTTCGGTTGTTGATCACGCTCTATTTCTTCGTCACGCGTAGCCCAAGGCCGCTTGCCGAATATCTTCTCTACGTCCTCAGCCATAATAACCTCTTTCTCCACGAGCATGTCTGCAAGCTTGTTATGCCCTTCCTTGTGCTCAAGCAATATTCGTTTTGCACGTTCATATTGCTCGTTTATGAGTTTTCCAACCTCATCGTCCATAATCTTCGCAGTCGTCTCAGAGTATGGTTTCTGGAACTGAGCATCGCTGTTATAATAGCTGAGGTTAGGAAGCTTGTCGCCCATACCGAGATAAGCTATCATGCCGTAAGCACTCTTCGTGGCACGTTCAAGGTCGTTAAGCGCACCAGAAGAGATATGACCGGTGAAAAGCTCTTCGGCCGCACGCCCGCCAAGAAGAGAACATATCTCATCGAGCATCTGCTCCTTTGTAGTAATCACTCTCTCTTCCGGCAGATACCATGCTGCGCCAAGCGACTGTCCGCGCGGCACGATGCTTACCTTCACAAGCGGATCTGCATAGCGGCAGAACCAGCTTATAGTGGCATGGCCGGCCTCATGAAGGGCTATAGACCGCTTCTCCTCCGGCGTCATCACACGGGAACGCTTCTCCAGACCGCCGATAATACGGTCAACGGCGTCAAGGAAGTCCTGTCGGCAAACGGTTTCATGGTTATGACGGGCGGCAATAAGCGCGGCCTCGTTGCACACATTGGCTATGTCGGCCCCCGAGAATCCCGGTGTCTGGCGTGCAAACAGCTCTACGTCAACGGTGTCGTCAGTCTTGACCGGCTTGAGATGTACTTCAAAAATAGCCTTGCGCTCTTTCATGTCAGGCAGGTCAACATGAATCTGCCTGTCGAAACGTCCGGCACGGAGCAATGCCTTGTCGAGCATGTCAACACGGTTTGTTGCCGCAAGGATTATTACACCTGAGTTCGTTCCGAAACCGTCCATTTCAGTCAGCAGCGCGTTAAGCGTATTCTCCCGCTCGTCATTTCCGCCCATTGACGGATTCTTACTGCGTGCACGGCCCACCGCGTCTATTTCATCTATAAAAATTATGCACGGGGCTTTTTCCTTTGCCTGTCTGAACAAATCACGCACACGGCTTGCGCCAACGCCGACAAACATTTCAACGAAGTCAGAACCACTCATTGAGAAGAATGGCACACCGGCCTCACCGGCTACAGCCTTTGCAAGAAGCGTCTTGCCCGTTCCCGGAGGACCGACAAGAAGAGCACCCTTAGGAATCTTTCCGCCAAGCTTTGTATATTTCTTCGGATTTTTCAGGAAATCAACAATCTCCTGCACTTCCTGCTTGGCACCTTCCTGTCCGGCCACATCTTTAAATGTAATTCCGAGGTCATTTCCCTTCTCATACATCTTAGCCTTCGACTTGCCGACAGAGAATATGCCTCCGCCCATTCCGGCACCTCCTCCACCACTGCTGCGGTGGAAAAAGAAATACCACAGGAATATAAAGAATATCAGAGGCGAAAGGTTTATAAGTATTGACAGAAAATCGTTTCCTTTTTCATTGTCATAGCTGAAATCAAGAATCTTGCCGGCTTTCTGCTGCGCCGTCAGAAACTTCTCAACCTCATCTACTGACCCGAACTCAACACTTACATAAGGGTCATGCCCCACCTGCTTGGCAGACATTCCGAACACGTCGCGCACATTACGTGCCTTTACAAACATCTTAAGCGTGCTCTCGTCCTTGTTTATCTCCACATGAGAAGCGTAACCTCTTACTACATATTCCTTAAACTTTGTATATGTAGCCTCCTGTGTTACGGAACCCATAGAGTTAAGTGCCGAGGAGCCGCCTCCCAAGAAAAACACTATCAAACCAACCAATATAATGGCATAAAGCCACCCCATATTAAAACGTGGCATATTAGGCTGGTTCTGATTATTATTGCGTCCCTGCTGACTCATTTTCTTCGATGATTTATTTTTTGTGTTTATACTTTATTTTTTCTTTTTAATTATAGTCTTACTGTTCATCGGGCAGCTCCGTTATATCAGCGTCTTCCCACAAGTGCTCAAGGTCATAGAATGCACGTGGCTCCGGCAAAAAGATATGCAGCATTATGTCAACATAATCAATGGCAACCCACTGATCTGTGCTCAGGCCATTCACGCCGACAGGTTTTTCTCCGCACTCTTTCAGCACATGCTCGTATGCCGATTCAGATATTGCCTCCACTTGAGACGGAGAGCCGCCTTGGCAAATAACAAAATAGTCAGCTACGGCACCGTCTATTTTCCGCAAATCGACAATAACGATACCGCTGCTTTTCTTCTCTTGTATACCTTTTATTATTACATCAAGAAGTTTCTGTGTTTGTTTCATTAAATAACCGATTCTATTTTTCTTATTTTAGTTATCAGATTTTTCAAGTCCTTGCGTTCAAATATAACAGTAAACACAAGAAACTGTTTGATTTTCACTGTACATTATTATATGTACATTATTATTGCACAAAGTTACTCTATTAAATCTGAAATTCGACATGAAAAGTATTTAAAAGTATTTATTTTCGTTTTTTTTAAAAAAAAGTCATTTTTTATTTGGAAGAAACAATTTTAATGCTTACCTTTGCAACCGCAATTCAGAAATGAAATGCTAAGAAATAAAAACAAAGGACATTGGGATATGGTGTAATGGTAACACTACAGATTCTGGTCCTGTCATTCCTGGTTCGAATCCGGGTATCCCAACACTGAAGAAGATTACATTTTGTAATCTTCTTTTTTTATTTATATTTTTTCAAGAACATAACAGAAAATAACATTATAGTTAAATGTCCGGCATTAATGCTTGACCACGGCAAGCGTCATAAAGCTAATCCTCACTCCGCCTGCCTTTACGGCTTCTTCGCCAAGCGCACGCAGCGTTGCCCCAGTCGTACAAACATCATCAACAATCAGAACATGTTTTCCTGCAATTGCATCCGGCTTAATGAGGTGAAACGTTCCCTTTACGTTATTCCACCTTCCGACAAGGTTCAATGACGTCTGGCTGGAAACAAACTCATCACGTACGAATGCGTCTTCACACACCGGAATGCCTGTAGCGGCCGACACCCCGCGCGCAATCATCACACTCTGATTGTAGCCGCGTTTCCTTTCACGGTTCCGCGCAATCGGAACAGGCACAATAACGTCTACCCCGTCGAAGAAGCCATACGGCACAAATTCCGTTGCAGCAGTCTTGCCCATCTTGACACCATAATCAGGCCGTGAATGATATTTAAGTCCGTGAACGATGTTATTTTGCAATCCGCCGTCTTTATAATAAAAAAGTGCGGCACAGCGCTCCACCGGCAGCAGTTTCCAGAACAGCTGTGCCATGAAATTACTGTACGGATCCTTGACAAGATTCGTACGTGCAAGATGAAAATTGCATGGTCCGCACAGCAAATCTTCACCTACCGACAGTCTCTTTCCGCACGCCACACAGCTGCGCGGAAAGAGAAAATCTATTATTCTGCCAAGCAAGCTCGGTTTCATAAATCACAAAAAATCAATGTCAATAATGCATATCAACGTTTGAGTGCTTTCTCAAGTGCTTTGTCAAACATGTACAAATCCTCATCTGTGGTAGCAAAGCTCGTTACAAAGCGGCACATCAGCTCATTGTTGCTGAGCGGCTGCCACACCTCAAAGGCCACATCACTCATCAGCCTTTCCTTTTCTTCGGCAGAGAGAATGACAAACTGCTGATTGGTGGGGGAATCTAAAGCCATCTTTACGCCACGCCTTTTGAACACACGCTTCAGTTTCTCAGCCATGTAAATGGCATGAGCCGATATGCGCATATACAGGTCATCAGTAAAAAGGGTATCAAACTGCAAGCCGAGCATGCGTCCCTTGGCAAGCAGCGCACCGTGTCTTTTTATTATTGTAAACATATACCTTGGCGCCCTGACATTGCTGAAGACTACAGCCTCACCAAACATTGCGCCCACTTTTGTTCCGCCTATATAAAACACGTCACAACAATCCGCAAGAAACTTCAGGTCATAGTCACATTGCGGCGAGGCAAGTGCATATCCCAGCCTCGCACCGTCAACATAAAGATACAGCTTGTATTTCCTGCAAACATCATACAGGTCTTTAAGTTCCTGCCTGCCATACAGGGCACCGAGCTCCGTCGGCAGCGTTATATACACCATTCCTGGTTGCACCATGTGCTGACACGTTTCATCGGCACAAAAAGCCGACATATACCTGTCGAGCTCACCGGCGGTAATCTTGTCTCCTTCGCCGGGCAGCACCAGCACCTTATGCCCGAAAGCCTCAACCGCTCCGGCCTCATGCACGCTTATGTGTCCGACTGATTTGCAAATGACGCCCTCACACCCCTGCAGCAAGGAATCAATAACCGTTGTGTTCGTCTGTGTGCCGCCAACAAGAAAGAATACATCAGCATCAGGCTTTCCGCACGCCCGGCGGATTTTCTCAATGGCTGAAATGGTATATTTATCCATTCCATATCCAGAGCATCTCTCATCGTTCGTTTCGGCGAGGCGCTTCAGTATCTCCGGCACAGCACCGTTGTCATAATCACTTTCAAAAGAAATCATTGTTTTAACGTTATGCTTTAATATTTTTACTGCGCAAAGTTAGCAAATAAAAACAGTCGGCACAGTTATTATTAAAAGAAAAAAATGCAACATACGTCTATGCCATAAGATATTGCATAAAAGTCATAGGTAAAATAAGATACAATACATTTTTATCTTTTACGTTCTCATTTTCACAATTATGGAAAAACGTTTCACCATGCGGAAAAAATTTCGTAACATTGCAGAAAGAAAATTACAGAGAAAAAATATAATGATAATAAAGATTGCCAATACTGTTTGCGACTCTTTGTACAAATACCTGATGAAGTACAAGCGAACAGCAAAGACAATTCTCTCAGCACTGCTGAAGAAATACATTATCAAAATTGAGATGAGCTTATTGCAACCGGCAATAGGATGATTTATTCTTTATAATTTATTCTTTATAAGACTCAGAATATATTTTTAAAATCACACAAACTGAAAACTGCTTTTATGAAAACTAAAAACTTCAGAATTCTCGTTGCCACTGTTGTTATGGCAGCCGCCGTGCCCGCAGCAGCACAACTGCCATACCAGAATCCAAGCCTCAGCTCACTTGAGCGGGCACGCGACTTGTGCTCGCGGCTTACAATAGAAGAAAAATCGCAGATTATGCGTAACGGCTCACCTGCCATAGAACGGCTCGGCATTCCGCAATTCGACTGGTGGAGCGAAGGACTGCACGGCATAGCCCGCAACGGCTTTGCAACGGTGTTTCCGCAAAACACGGGCATGGCGGCGTCATGGGATGACGAACTATTATATAAAGTATTCTCTGTTGTATCTGACGAGGCTGTTGCAAAGAACAACATAGCACGGCGCAGCGGTACTATAAAGCGTTATCAAGGAGTCAGCATCTGGACTCCGAACATAAACATATTCAGGGATCCGCGATGGGGACGCGGCATGGAGACATACGGCGAAGACCCTTACCTGACGGCACGCATGGGACTGGCCGTTGTGGACGGCCTGCAGGGACAGCCGTGGCAGAAGGATTTCTGCCAGCTAAGAGAAAAGCCCAAATACTACAAGACACTGGCCTGCGCCAAACACTTTGCCGTGCACAGCGGTCCTGAATGGAACAGACACGTGTTCAACGTAGAGAACCTGCCGGAACGTGACCTGTGGGAGACATATCTTCCGGCATTCAAGACTCTCGTCACGACAGGCAACGTGAGAGAGGTGATGTGTGCCTATCAGCGCATCGACGGTGAGCCGTGCTGCGGCAATAACAGATACCTGAACCAGATTCTGCGCGGAGAATGGAAATATGACGGCATGGTGGTCAGCGACTGCGGTGCCATTGCCGACTTCTTTCTTGAAGGACATCACCACGTGGTTAACACGCCGTCAGAGGCCTCGGCCATGGCTGTCAGAACAGGCACTGACGTGGAGTGCGGCAGTGTATACAAGGCGCTGCCCGTGGCAGTTAACAAAGGACTGCTTACACTGGCATCAATAGACACCAGCGTTGTCAGACTGCTGAAGGCACGCTTCGAAGTCGGCGATTTTGACGACAGCAGCATGGTGCCGTGGAAAAACACCGGCAGCGAGATGATTGCTACCCCCGGGCACCATGCACTTGCATTGCAAATGGCACGCGAGAGCATGACTCTGCTGCAAAACAAAAACAACATACTGCCTCTGAAGAGAAACGCAAAGGTTGTGCTCATGGGTCCCAATGCCAAAGACTCTGTAATGATGTGGGGAAACTACAACGGATACCCCACTTCTACGACAAGCATATACAGCGGACTGAAAGCTAAAGGCATCGGCTTCAGATACGTAGACGGCTGCGGATATACACGCAACGAGATGTCAGAAAGCCATTTCAACGAGATAACCACTGCCGACGGACGTCATGGCATGACTGCCACATACTGGAATAACATGGAGATGAGCGGTGAGCCGGCCGCCACTGCTGTGATGCGCGAGCCAATAAACCAAAGCAACGGCGGCAACACTGTGTTTGCACCAGGCGTGAACTTGGAAAAGTTCTCCGCGGTCTATGAAGGCGTATTCATGCCGGAGAAGACAGAGGCTATTACTGTCTCGCTGTCAAGTGACGACAAGGGCCGGGTAATCATCAACGGCGACACCGTAATAAACAACTGGAAGGCCAGGGAACGCGTAAACATAGCCAGCAAGAGCTATACTTTTGAGGCTGGAAAGAAATATAACATCAGAGTTGAGTATGTTCAGAACACGGCAATGGCCATTTGCCAGTTTGACATTCTGCGACGTCAGCCGGCAACACCGCAACAGATTGTTGACCAGGCACGCGATGCTGACGTGGTGCTGTTTGCCGGCGGCATATCACCGCGTCTCGAGGGAGAGGAGATGAGCGTCAATGAGTCTGGCTTCAAAGGTGGCGACAGAACGAGCATAGAGCTGCCGCAAGCACAGAGAGATGTCATCAGCCTGCTGAAGAAGAACGGCTGCAAGGTCGTGCTCATCAACTGCAGCGGAGGTGCCGTGGCACTCCAGCCGGAAACGGAGAACTGTGAGGCAATCATGCAGGCGTGGTACGGCGGCGAGGCAGGCGGACAAGCTGTGGCCGACGTGCTCTTCGGCGACTGGAATCCGTGCGGAAAGCTGCCGGTGACATTCTACTCTTCTGACAAAGACCTGCCTGACTTTCTCGATTACCGCATGACAAACCGTACATACAGATATTTCAAGGGCAAGCCGCTCTTTGCCTTCGGCTACGGCCTCAGCTACACATCATTCTCTTTCGGCAAGCCGGCATATAAAGACGGCAAACTGACAGTCAGCGTGACAAACACCGGAAAGATGAAAGGCACGGAAGTGGTACAGGCTTACGTGAAAGACCCTGCTGACACACAAGGACCGGCAATGACGCTGCGCGGATTTGAGAGGGTCACGCTAAATCCGGGCGAAAAGAAACGCGTCACAATAAATATGCCAAGAGAACGCTTCAGCCTCTGGGATAAGAACAGCAACACAATGAGGGTGAAGCCTGGACGTCATCTGATTTTCATCGGCAACAGCAGCCGGCCTGAAGACTTACAAAAAATTGATGTCGACATTAAATAAAATTATCACCGTGGTTTGATAATTTTTTATCACCACGGTGATAATTTTTTATTACGCTGAAGATAGGAAATTATCACTTGCGTGATAATTTCCTATAACACAAAAAATAATATACGAATTCACTATTCATAATCATCAACAACGCAATTGACGAAATCCATCATTGGCTTTGCCGTCTGAGCATATTCCGCAAGACGGTCGAGCCATTTCCCGTCTACTGAGAAATCATCGCCGAGGGCGCGCCAGACCAGATAATCCTTCATTCTGAGGTATTTCATAAACTCATAGTCTTTCGGGAAGCCCTTCGGACACGTCTTCAGCGCAGCCAGGCCGAATCCTTTCTCTGACCTGGACTCTTCAGTGAAAATTCCCTCATTGGGATAGCCAAAGGTGTTAATGAACTTACCGTTCTCAACAACACGGCGCCACTCGCCAATGTTGCCCATTATCTCATTCCGCACCGATGTCAGAATATTTGTAGGCAGCCAGTAACAGCCTATTCCGAAAAAGCACATGCCCGGCTGAAGATGAAGATAATAGCCGCCACGCAGAGCCTTGCGGCCGTGAGAACATATATAGGCTCCGAAATGACGTTTGTAAGGACTCTTATCCGGTGAGAACCTGACGTCACGGTAGAAACGGTATACGCAGTCTTCCGGCTTCACCGCGGCAATCTCAGAATCAAACTTGGCAAGGCGCTCTATAAGCTGCCCCACCCCGTCAAGGAAATCCTTATGGCATACTTCAAACTCATCATGATGCTCATGAAACCATTCTCTGTTGTTGTTTGCTGCTATATCACTGAGATAAGCAAGTATTCGTTTTGCATTCATAATATCAAATATATTTGGTGCAGATATAAAACACATTGCCGCACATGCTTTAGTTTCTATTTCTCAAGTTTGCTGTTATCCATCAGTTTAGGGCAAAAGCTGTCAAACGCACATGTCTCGCACTGCGGCTTCTGGCTCTTGCACGTATAGCGGCCGTGCAGCAGCAGCCAGTGATGTGCACGGCTCAGATACTGCTGGGGGATATTGCCAACAAGATATTTCTCCACTTTCTCTGGTGTATCAGCCTGCTGCGGCACGAGCCCAAGACGATGGCTGACACGATATACATGCGTGTCGACAGGCATGGCCGCACGTCCGAACCACACAGCAAGCATCACATTGGCTGTCTTGCGGCCTACGCCGGGCAGCGTCAGCAGCTCTTTCATGCTGTCAGGCACCTCACCGCCGTATCTTTCTACAAGCTGACGTGACAGCTCAACAAGATGCCGTGCCTTTGCATTGGGATAGCTGATGGAGTGAATATATTTAAGAATATCATCCTCACTCGCCGACGCCATGGACGGCGCATCAGGATAACGGCGGAAGAGGTCAACGGTGACAGCATTGACACGGCTGTCTGTACACTGCGCAGACAGCACCGTGGCCACCAATAACTGAAAAGCACTGCCGAACTCCAGTTCCGTGGAGACATTTGGCAGTGCTTTCTCAAAATATTTTATTATATATGAATAACGTTCCTTACGCGTCATCAGTCTTTCTTTGGCTTGCCCTTGTAGGCTTTGTTTAATCCGGCAATGACTTCATTGGTAATGTCGTATGCCTTATCGGCATAAAGAAGGTTATCGCCGCTCTTGCTGAAGATAATGCTGTATTTCTTGTCTTTGTTGTAAACAGCAAGATAATGGGCTATGCTGTCATGAAGAGCCTTGTTATATTTGTTTGTCTCCTCCTGCAATTCATTGCCAAGACGCTGCTGTAGTCCCTGGAGGTCGTTGTTCTGCTTTTGAAGACCGGCCTGGATAGCCTCTGCCTGCTCACGGGTATAAGCGTTCTGCTGAACCTTCTGCTGGAAGTTGGCAGCGGCTGCCTGAAGTGCCTGTCCCTTCTGGGCAAGAGTGTTCTGAATGTTCTGGCTCTTCTTCTCAAGTATCTTTGAATACTCTTTCGCAAATGTATACTGTGTCATTATTGAGTCAACTTCTACATAAGCAATTTTCAACTCTGCCGGTACCTTGGCATTTGCCGATGCCGGCTCTACATTGGGCTGCGACTTGTTGCATGATGCCATGAACAACACAGCAAAGGCAGACACAGCCAATACTCCAAAAATGTTTCTTTTCATTCCTTTATTTTCTATTGTTTTCTATTCGTTTTTTGTTTAGGACGGATGACACGTGCACGTTAAAGCAACATAACACCGCATTGCATTGTTCTCTCTTAATTGTATAACAAACCGTAAGCAAACTGTTAATTCGTCATGTCAATACGGCGTTTCGGCTGTCTCTCCTCCATATCCTGATCCATGACACAGTGAATGCCGCGGTCACGCATTGCCTTGCTGTCGTGAATGTGCTGCGAGGTAAAAGTGCCGTTTTTCTTCAGCAACACCTTTACTGACAGCAACAACACACAGATAGCAATTATTAACACACTTAAAAGCAACGGTTCAGTCATTTTTATTAATTTTGCATTAATGTTACGTTTTGTTGACTGCTGTTAAACAACAGCGCAAAGGTAGCATATTTAAAGTAAAGGACAAAATAAAAAAATATAAATTATATTTATGGACAGCAAACTAAAACCGGCAAGGGTATTTGAGCAATTCGCACAAATAAACAAAATACCCCGCCCGAGCAAACATGAGGAGAAGATGATTGAGTATCTGAAGCACTTCGGCGAAAGCCACGGCTTGGATACTAAGGTTGACGAAACAGGCAACGTGCTGATTAAGAAACCGGCTACTAAGGGATATGAAAGCCGGCCGACCGTTATCCTGCAAAGCCACATGGACATGGTATGCGACAAGCTCGTCGACGTTGACTTCGATTTCTACAAGGATGCCATACAGACCGAGATTGACGGCGACTGGATGACAGCAAAAGGTACCACACTCGGCGCCGACGACGGTATCGGTGACGCCATTGAGCTGGCCATACTCGCTTCTGATGACATTGAGCACGGCCCGCTGGAGTGCGTGTTCACACGCGATGAGGAGACGGGCCTCACAGGAGCCTTCGGCATGAAGGACGACTTCATGAGCGGGAGATATCTCATAAACCTTGATTCTGAAGACGAAGGACAGATTTTCATCTCTTGTGCCGGCGGAATAAACACTGAGGCCTCGTTCAGCTTCACAAAAACAGATGCCCCGAAGGATTATTTCTTTTTCAAGGCATCTGTGAAGGGACTGAAAGGCGGACATTCAGGCGACGACATAAACAAGAAAAGAGCCAACGCCATAAAACTGCTGTCGCGTTTTCTCTACAATGAATCACAAAAGACCAAGCTGTTTCTCAGCAGCTTCGACAGCGGAAAGATGCACAATGCCATACCGCGTGACGGCATAATCATTTTCGGCGTTCCTGCCAGCGAGAAAGAGAACATCGTGGCCGACTGGAACACATTCACTTCTGACGTTGATGAAGAGTTTCACGTTACAGACACCGACATTAAATGGCATCTTGAATCAGCTGAACGTGCCGGCGTCATTCCTTTCGAAACAGGAAACAAGATTATCATGTCTCTGCAGGCCGTGCAGAACGGCATTCTTGCCATGTGCCAGGACGAAGCCCTTGCATGGATGGTTGAGACATCAAGCAACCTTGCAGTGGTCAAGACCTCTGACAACAACATCACCATACTTACCCTGCAGCGCAGTAATGTGATGAGCAATCTCAGAAACATGAGCAACAGCATCAAGGCTGCCTTTGAGCTTGCCGGTGCAAAGGTAATAACAAGAGATGGGTATCCTGCATGGAAGACCAATCCGGAGAGTAAGCTCGTCACCATTGCCGTAGACGCATACAAGAAACTGTTCAACAAAGAACCGAAGGTGCTCGGCATTCATGCCGGACTTGAGTGCGGACTGTTCAGCGAGAAGTATCCTCACCTCGACATGATCAGCTTCGGGCCGACACTGAGAAACGTGCATACACCTGACGAGAAGCTGCTTATCCCTACCGTACAGATGGTCTGGGATCATCTGCTGTTAATTCTTAAGAGCATAAAAGAATAACAAAACAAAAGGCTGACTTACAACAGCAGCGAATACATCCGCAATCATCCATCAACGACATATAGAAATATTTTTGCCGGCAACACTGATCGGACGATTGCGGATGTTATATTTTTGCTATAAATGGCTTCTTACACGGAGACACTACTCATATTGCGTAACTGCAATAACCTTTTAATTTCAAGAATAATAAAAAATGAGAACGAACATAATTGCACTGTCAGCGATCCTGCTTATAGCAGCATCATGCAACACTGAAGAATCTAAAGTAAAAAATGCGGCTAAGGATTTCATTGAACAGAATGTGGCCGGTGACAAGGGTGACATTACATTCGGCAATGTTGATTCAACAAGATACATCACAAAAGAGCGATTTCAGAAGATGCGCGCAAACGCTCTCACACTGCCCGATTTCAACGGAAAGATCAGCTACACGTCAAACACGCCTACATACAAGCTTCTGTATGTACCTGCCACATATTCAATTACAAATAAAAACGGAAAACAGCAAAAGGTGAAAAGAATTTTCTATTCTGACGAAACAGGTGAGAACATAGTCGCAGTAATCGGCAATTGACATTCCGATTTTGAAAACTCAGTGATTATTGTTACACCGCAATATAGACATGTATCTTCAGAAAAACAATGCTGAAACTCACAGATACAAAGCTATATTTTGCGTAGAAACCAAGCATTCTGTTTAACCGGACAAAAAATAAAAGAATAAAAATTTGGACATATAATAGAAAAAATGTAATTTTGCAAACGCCAATGGGAAACAAACATAACGCATTTTTATCAATTATCATTCTTTCATTGGCAAGGTTTGGTTCCGTAGCTCAGTTGGATTAGAGCAACAGCCTTCTAAGCTGTGGGTCCTGGGTTCGAATCCCAGCGGAATCACTTTACGTTATTAAAAGTGTTAATAATTATTTTACTTTTTACATACTTCCTGTAACCGTTTGAAACGGATTGCAGGAAGTATCGGACATAACGAGTGCCCGCTACCGACTATCCGAGAAAACTCAGAATCGC
>OMUH01000069.1 GCA_900314195.1 uncultured Prevotella sp. | reverse complement strand
GAGGTCGGAAAACGAAAGTAGGAAGAAAACTGCTTCGTTTTCCTCCTACTCGATTATCTTTATTGTTCAAAGGTTCCACCAATGCTTCTTTTTGGGATGCTCATCAATCATTCCGTAGCTTTCCTTTATTATTCTGCGGTAGCTCTTGCCGGAATGTATTATCTGATAAATCTGTCCCCAGTCAGGAAGTCCGCCGACATTTCTGTCGTCTATAAAAATATCGGCTTTTATTTTCCTTGAGAAATGATTGTTGTTGGTTTCTTCTTCCTCGGGATAATCTTTGTTGACGGCATAAAATTCCACGCCGCGCTCCTTGCACCAGTCTATAGCTTCCTGAAGGAGCTTGCCCTCACGAACTGTCCATAATATAAGTTTGTGATGCTCATTGATAAGCATCCTTAATGTCTCGGTAGCAAAGGGCAGCTCTCTTCCTATTTCGGGATAGCGGTGCTCAACGATTGTTCCGTCAAAATCTACTGCTATTATCATATTTTATTTCTTTACAGAATTGTCGTCCTTAGGACCATAGCCGCTGTTTCCGTAGTTGCCATAGTTACCGTAATTGCCATAGCCGCCGTAGCCGCTGTAATGGCCATATCCATATTTGCCATAGTGGCCGTATCTGCCATATTTGCCATATTTGCCATAGCCATAGTAATAACCGTATTTCTTCTTGCTGAGGTCTATGCCATTGATGATAATTGACATGTTAGGCAGCTTCTTTTGCTGGCTGAGCGAGTTTATAAGTGCAAAACTTTCTATAGGCGTGAAGTCGGCACGGCAGACGAATACTGTTGCATCGCACACACGGCCTATCTGTAAGGTATCTGTAACCAGGCCGACTGGCGCTGTGTCAAGAATTATAAAGTCATAGTTCTTGCGAAGTATTGCCATGATTTTGTCAAGTGATTCGCGGGCCAGCAGCTCTGTTGGGTTAGGTGGAGTAGGGCCTGCCATGAGCAAATCAAGGTTCTTGTTGATGCCGGATGGCAATATTTGCTCCTTTATGTCATTCTCTGTCGGATTGCTCATTGTCAAAAGCGGCGTTATACCGTGAGAATGGTCGTCAATCTCAAAGAGCTCTGCCAAACGCGGCTTACGGATGTCCAATCCGACGAGGATTACGTTTTTGCCGAGCAGTGCACAGCTGACGGCGAGGTTGGCGGCATTGAACGTCTTGCCTTCGCCGGAAGTTGAAGATGTGAACATTATAACCTTGTCATCTTCTTTCAGCATGAACTGGAGATTTGTTCTTATGGAACGGAAAATTTCCTCCATCTGATTGTTCTTGTTCTCGTGTACAACGATGTCGGCTTTTGTCTTTGCTGTTTCGCTTGCGACGGCAACGTCAGCAAGGATAGGCAGGTCTGTGAGCCTTGCAACGTCATCATGTCCTTCTATCTTATATTTGAAGAACTTCATGAGGAACAGAATGACCGCCGGTATTGCTAGTCCGCAGACTAATGCGATGAGCATTATCATTTGGTTTTTAGGACTAACCTTTCCTGCAAATGACGGTTCGTCGATAAGCTTTCCCTTGTCGGCTGTTGCGGCAAGTGATATGGAGTTTTCCTCGCGTTTCTGCAACAGCATAAGGTAAAGTCCTGACTTCACTTCCTGCTGACGTCCTATCTGGTTAAGGGTTCTTTCCTGGCCTGGCGTTTCAAGAATTTGTCCCTGATAACGGTCGTACTGCCTTGCCATGTTTGCCCTTTCGATAGCCATGTTGCGGCGTGTCTGCCTCATGGCTCTTTTTATTGATGAGGTCAGATCATCAAGTGCTGCCGTAAGCGGAAGAATGGTCGGCGAATTCTCGCTTGCACTTCTCAGCAATCTGTTACGCTCCAGGACAATATCATTGTATTTGTTTATCAACGCTGTTGCGCTTCCGTCTGTCAGACCGACATTTGAAGGCAGTGTCTGATATTTATTTGCCGGGTCATCCATATATTCGTTTATGGAGTTTAGAAGCGTTTCCTGCATGCTGGCGTCAATAAGTTTTTGCTCGTATGTCTGCGAGCCTGTTACAGCTTGGTTGGCATTCATCTTCAGCTCAACCATTTTATGTGATTTCTTGAAGTTCTCAAGATCTCCTTCTGTAGAACCCAGCTCATTGTTGATTTTCTCAAGTCGGCCGTTAATGAATCGCTCTGTTCTGATAGCAATCTCATTCTTGTCAAGGTTCGCCTGGTTGTTATATTCAAGTGCGAGCTGCTTCAGATAGTCGATGGCACGCTGGGGCATTATGTCATTGATGGTAAGCTGTGCGATAGTTGTCGTTTTTGATGTCTGGTTGACGCGCAGCGAGCCTGCGTAGCTTGCTGCCATGGCATCAAGAGGGTTTATGGTGACGTACATCACGTCATCATCATCAAGTGACATCTTTGTGTGCAGTATATTCTCGGAAAAGGTAATGATACCTGCGCTTGTGTTTATCGTTGCAGGCAGAGATGTTATCGTGCGGTCTATTGAGAACGGACCCTTGGTGGCATTGTCGTCAAGAGGCACATAATAGGTTCCTTTTACATGATAACCTGATTTGCTGTGGGTTATTGTCATGCTGATAGGCGCATTAAGCTTTTCCAGATGAACGGAGTCCAATGACACCGTAACAGGCTGATCCTTATATATGGTGAAGTCTTTTACGCGGCCCTTCATCGTATAATTAACGTTCAGCTTAAGGTGTCTGACAGTGGCCTTTGCAAGCTGCCTTGAAGTCAGAATCTCCATTTCGTTGTCAATACCGTTGGTGTTGGTTATCAAACCTAAGGTAAGAGCGTCCTGCGCGTTGGCCGTGCTTCTGCCGGAAGAATTGTCGTCATCCTTAATCAACAGCTTGGCTGTCGCCTGGTAAACCGGCGTGGTGTATCTCAGGTAGATGGCTCCTATGCCAAGGCAAATGATCAATGACAGCACAAACCACTGCCAGTTGAGCACTAAAACTGAGATTATCGTCGACAAGTTGAAAGATGATTTTTCTTCCTCCTGTATCTCGGTTATGTCGTTTTCTATTTTATTATTAGGTTCCATATTTGTTATGTATCTTTTTGATATATACAATCGTTAAGAATGCAGATGTTCTTTCTGTCTTGTCCTTATAATTATCGTAATAATATCTTAATATTCAAAGTCCATGGAAAATAATTGAAACAATTATCACATATTGTTTATTTAGACTTCGCAATTAATATAGGGAAGATTAATACTTGCTTGTCTTGAATTATTTTGAATGTTTTATTGCGAAAGTTCATTTGAGCTCAACAACCTGAGAAGGTATTTTCCGTAATCATTTTTCTTCATTGGCTCAGCGGCTTCTTTTAACATCTCCGCGTCAATCCACTGTTTGTTATATGCTATTTCCTCAAGACAGGCAATCTTCAGGCCTTGTCTTTTCTCAATTACTTCGATAAAGGTACTTGCTTCGCTCAGGCTGTCGTGAGTTCCGGTATCGAGCCATGCAAATCCGCGAGGCAGAGGCCGCACCATAAGGCTGTTTTCATTCAGGTAATGCTGGTTGACAGATGTTATCTCCAGCTCACCGCGTGCCGACGGCTTGATTGTTTTAGCAACTTTCACAACATTGTTGGGGTAGAAGTATAGTCCGACAACTGCATAGTTGCTTTTAGGATGCTCCGGCTTTTCCTCAATGCTTATACATTTGCCGTCACTGTCGAATTCTGCAACGCCATATCTTTCAGGATCGTTAACGTAATAGCCGAACACGCTTGCCTTCCCTTTACTGCATGCTGCTACACTTTCTTGAAGCAGCTGCGTGAAGCCGGCACCATAAAAAATATTGTCGCCCAAAATAAGGCAGACATTGTCGTCGCCGATAAATTTCTCGCCAATGATAAACGCTTGTGCGAGTCCGTCAGGTGATGGCTGAACGGCATATTCAAATCTTACGCCGAAATTGCTTCCGTCGCCGAGCAGTCGTCTGAAGGAATTAATGTCATCCGGAGTGGAAATGATCAGAATATCCCTGATGTCGGCAAGCATAAGCACGGATATAGGGTAATATATCATTGGCTTGTCAAATATAGGTATAAGCTGCTTGCTGATACCCTTTGTGATTGGATATAATCTCGTACCGGACCCTCCGGCTAATATAATTCCTTTCATAATTTCTTGCCTTTAGTTATGGTGTTTCCTTTTTATTTTTCAATGTATATGACCGCAATTATTAATAAGCATGTTTATCGGGTTTTATTATGCTCAGTATGGTCTTTAGAATTATTATAATGTCAAGTAACGGCGTCCAGTTTTCCAGATACCAGATATCTCGCTTGACGCGTTCTTCCATTTGCCATAATTCCTTGGTCTCACCGCGGAATCCTGTTACCTGTGCCCAGCCTGTTATACCTGGCTTGCAGAAATGCCGCACCATATATTTGTCTATAATCTTGCTGTACATCTCTGTATGGAATATCATATGCGGGCGCGGTCCGACAATGCTCATGTCACCTTTTAATACATTGAGGAATTGCGGCAGCTCGTCAATGTTTGTTTTACGCATGAAATTGCCAAAAGCGAATTTCCGTGGGTCATCTTTTGTTGCCTGCTTGGTATCGGCATCTTTACTCATGTGCATGGACCGGAATTTGTAGCATTTGAATGTTTTGCCGTTTAATCCCGTTCTGTCTTGCTTGAAAAAAATCGGTCCCGGACTTTGTATCTTTATGCATATTGCGATAACAGGCAGCAGCGGCAGCATGCACAGGCAGACAAATCCGCTGAAAACAACGTCAAATGTTCTTTTCAGAATTCTGTTTCCAGGCAGTGCCAGTGGCTCTATTCGGTTTGTAAATATCGTTTGTCCGAACAAGTTCTCCGGCTTAAAGTTTAGCCTGAAATTTCCGAACATTCTCGGCACATAGTAAAAACGGATAAGATTTCTGTCGCAGAACTTCATAATATTCACTATGAAGTCGCTGTCGGAATGAGACAACGAGACAAAAATCTCCTCAATATTGTCTTTGTTTCTTTTCTGATTTGTTTTATTGTCTTTTCCGCTTTCCACCTCTTTAAGTAAGAAATCGGAGTTTTCTTTCATGTAGTCACTGAAATCATCCAAAGTGCCTAAATGGTTGAAGTTGGCGTCATCAGAGTCGGTATTGTTGTTGCTGTAATAGCCGATGATTTTATATCCTGTAGACGGATCGTCTGACATGGCATTGTAAATCATTACGTTTGCCGGATCGCTGCCGATGAACAGCACGCTTCTTGTGTTGCGGCCTTGCTTCCTGAGTTTTTTAAGCAGAGCCCTTTCGGTAAACCGCGACAACAGAAGCCCGATCCATGTCGTTGTAGCGTATAAAATCATAAAATGGAAAAGCCCACCGCCACTGCTTAAGAATCTCAGAATTAAGAAAAAGCAGATGTTATACATTAATGCAAGCTTTGTTGTACGCCACAGCACTTTCTCCGGACTTATTTCCCTGATGTTTATGATAGTGGAAAAGAAATATTCCGCGGAGAAAATAGAGAAGAGGGCAACAAAATATGAAATTTTTGTACTTGATATGAAATATATTGGTAATGCTTTGTCATCCCATAACATAAAAGCTGACAGAATACCCAATACAATGATAATATCAAACAATATTACCACTTTACGTATAAGCCCATTTGTGTTTTCGTTTTTCTGCCTGGGATTGCTCATTGATTGTTATGATAGTTAAAACTTTGCAAAGTTACAAAATAAATGGTTATTCCGAAATTTTTTTCGAACTAAATGTTTATTTCATATATAACTTTTAAGTTCTTGTGTGCTAACGGTTTTTTAAATGACTTTTTTTTTGTTTTTCATGAAAAAACATCTTACCTTTGTCCGGAATTTATATAATTTGATTAAGTAGTATTTTAGTTTTTAGAGATGAATTTTATAAATAAGCTTTTTCATAAATCAAATCAAGAAGGAAAAGTGGGCGGCATGGAGGATTTCATGACCTTGATAAGGGTTTATTTCCAGGCTGCCATAGCTTCAAATGCCGGTATATCCAACCTGGCGATGTTTCCGGATCTGCGCATTTTCAAGACTACAATGCACGTTCCGACATTAAACAACAAGTTAGGGCTTGGTGAGAAAAATCACTGTAAGAAGATGATGAAGGAACTCTATAAAATGGATGATTCCTTTTTCAAGGAGATAGACAAAAGCATCCACAACCATTGCCATCGTTTGCAGGACGTAAATCCTTATTTGCTGCAGTTCCAGAATTTTACGCAGGAGATAATGATGCTTGTCAGCAATCTTATGAAATACAAGCTTCGTATACCGAGTATTTTCAAAAACACTCTTCACACAATGGTTGAGCAACAGGTCAACGATATATTTGACAAAAACGACTGGAAAGATGTCAGTGTAATAAAGTCTGTTGCAGATGTCCGGAAATACAACAATCATCTGGGTTTCTCACGTACTTGGGCGACAGAGTTTGTCTATCAGCTTGTTATGCTGGCAAAGAAGGAGCCTAAGCCATCTGCAAGTGAAGAGAACAAAGACTCGAAGAAGTAGGTATTAGTCTTGATTCCTGGAATATTACTTTACTTTTTTGCTTATTCTCATATTTACTTTTTAGAAATTCATTTGCCTCATTATCTCCTTTGGCTGATGAATTATAGAAGCTGATGAATTGTTGAAAAAATAATCTGCAATTATGAATTCAGACGAGAAGGTCTTAAATTTATTTACGACACGTTTGCGTGAGCTTATCCTGCATTATCAGGAGTTGAAGTCCCGCTGCGCCACGCTTCAGAAACAGATTGTTGAATTGCAGGATGAGAATGAGCGTCTGAAGGAACAGCTGAACAAGGCGGGTAATGAGTATACCCGTTTGAAAACGGCAAAAATGATAACAATTACAGACGGCGATATTGACACGGCAAAGGAAAAAATTGCAAAGCTGATACGTGATGTCGACAAATGTATAACTATGATAAATGAATGAGTAATCAGGACGATAATAAATCTGTTGATAATACGCTTACCATACGGCTTCATGTGTATGACACAGACATTGTGGTCAATAACATTCCACGCGATGACGAGGAGTATTATCGCAGTGCGGCCAAGCTGATAACAGAGAAGATAAACACCTACGCTTCAGTTTTTAAAGGCAGCAGAACGCTTAAGGAAGTTATTCTTATGGCTTTTGTTGACGTAGCCCTTCAGTTTGTGCTTAAGCAATATGAGGCCAACGTCGGGCCTTATACTAAAATTCTCACGAAACTCACAGGTGAGATTGAAGAAGTGCTTGGCGAGCCTGAGCAAAATATCAGTTTCTGATATTTGTTACTGATTTTAATGTTGATTTTTTTATACGTGTTTCACATAATTAAAACATAATGATGATAATAATATCAATAGTCATATCCTTGATAATCGGTGGATTAGTCGGTTATGGCATTTTTCGCTATGTAGCAACAGGTAAATATAACGATTTACTTGAAAAAGCCAAGAAAGATTCAGAAGTTATTAAAGAAAAGAAGCTCTTAGAGGTAAAGGAAAAATTTCTTAATAAGAAGTCTGAACTTGAAAAAGAAGTACAGCAGAGGAATTCACGCATCCAGCAAAGTGAAAACAAGCTGAAGCAGCGTGAGCTTGCGCTCAACCAGCGTCAGGAAGAGATGGGCCGCCGCAAACAGGAAGTAGAGCTTCAGCAACAGCGTGTTGACAATGAGAAGAAACTTCTGGTAGTAAAACAGCAGGAGCTTGACAAGATGCAGCGTCAGGAGCAGTCCAAGCTTGAAGAGCTCTCCGGGTTAAGTGCTGAAGAGGCAAAGAACAGACTCGTTGAAAGCCTTAAAGATCAGGCAAAGCTTGATGCAGCTCAGTATGTCAATGAGATTATGGATGATGCCAAGTTGAATGCCAACCGTGAGGCAAAGAAAATAGTAATCACTACTATTCAGCGTGTTGCTACAGAAACGGCAATAGAAAACTCAGTAAGTGTTTTCCATATAGAAAATGAGGAGGTTAAGGGAAGAATCATTGGCCGTGAGGGACGTAACATCCGTGCACTTGAAGCAGCTACCGGCGTAGAGATAATAGTTGACGATACTCCCGATGCTGTTGTCATCTCAGCGTTTGATCCTATCCGTCGTGAGGTATGCCGCCTTGCTCTTCATCAGCTTGTCGCTGACGGACGAATTCATCCGGCCCGCATTGAGGAAGTCGTTGCCAAAGTGAAGAAACAGCTTGACAATGAAATAATAGAGACTGGTAAGCGGACAACGATAGACCTTGGTATCCATGGCCTGCATCCGGAACTGATACGTATAGTTGGCAAGATGAAATACCGTTCATCTTACGGTCAGAACCTTTTGCAGCATGCCCGTGAGACAGCCAATCTCTGTGCCATCATGGCGAGTGAGCTCGGATTGAATCCTAAGAAGGCAAAGCGTGCCGGTCTTCTTCACGACATAGGAAAAGTGCCTGACGAAGAGACAGACCTTCCGCACGCATTGTACGGCGCGAAGATAGCCGAGAAATATCACGAGAAACCGGATATTGTAAATGCTATTGCAGCCCATCATGATGAAGTAGAGATGACCTCACTGCTTGCACCTATAGTCCAGGTCTGCGATGCTATATCTGGTGCGCGCCCAGGTGCACGCCGCGAGATTGTAGAGGCATACATAAAGAGGCTGAATGATCTTGAGGCAATAGCAATGAGCTATCCCGGCGTTACAAAGACATACGCCATCCAGGCCGGCCGCGAGCTTCGTGTCATTGTAGGTGCAGACAAGATGACTGATGAGGAAAGCACGCGTCTGTCTGGTGAGATTGCAGCTAAGATACAAGACAATATGACTTATCCGGGACAGGTGAAGATTACGGTAATCCGTGAGACACGTTCTGTTGCTTATGCAAAATAAACAATTTTTATATATCACATATAAAGAATAAAAATTGCGCATTAAAGTATGTTCGCTGATTTTGGCAGACATGCTTTAATGTGTTTTATAAAGTCTTCAAGACGATGGATATATTAAAGAATCTTTTCGTAGGCTTCCCGGAGTTCTGGGGAGGCGGTGTGGCACATTCTGTGCTTATTCTATCTCTTATTGTGGCAATTGGCCTTCTTTTAGGAAAGCTGAAGTTTCACAATATGTCTCTTGGCTTGTCATGGGTTCTTATTGTAGGTATTCTTTTCGGCCATTTTGGCCTTACGCTTGAACCCAACCTCCTTCATTTTGTTAAAGAGGTGGGCCTTATTATTTTCGTATTTGCCATTGGCCTTCAGGTTGGTCCCACATTCTTCTCTTCATTTAAACGCGGCGGATTGGCATTAAACGGACTGATGGCGATAGTAGTGGCTATCAGCGTGGTTGTTGTGCTGATAATATGCTGGCTGTCAGGAACAGAAGTAACAACAATGGCCGGAATTTTTTCCGGTGCAGTTACCAATACTCCTGCTCTCGGCGCTGCACAGCAGGCAACAACTGATATTCTCGGAGTTGACAAGCCGGATATTGCGATAGGGTATGCTGTTGCCTATCCTATGGGCGTTCTTGGAGTTATCATTTCATTCATCATTCTGCGTTACATATTGCGTATCAATCTTGCAAAAGAAGAACGTGACGCGTTCCGCGGCCTTGGCAATATAGAGCAGCTCACGGTAAGATACCTGACACTTGAGGTCAGCAATGAAATGATTTTCGGAAAGAAACTTTCCGAGATACTTGATTTCATAAACCGTGATTTTGTTATTTCGCGTATTTCATTTGCAGATAATGAAAGTGAATGTCATCTTGTTACCGGAGAAACGGTTTTCCATAAGGGCGATAAAGTGATGGTTGTCACAACTCCGAAAGACGAAGACGCTGTGTCAGCCTTGTTCGGCCGCCGCACAACGTTCAACTGGAGCCAGTATGAGCATCAGATGCACCTGAGGCAAATAATCGTATCGAGTCAGCAGACATCCGGTAAGACCATCTCTGATCTGAATCTGCTCGCACGGTTCAGTGCCAATATAGTTAAGGTGACGCGCAACGGCGTAGATCATGTTGCATCGCCTGATTTCAAGCTTCAGACCGGCGACGTGCTGACGGTGCTCGGCTCAGACAGTGCGCTGACACATGTTGAGTCAGAAGTAAATGCCATTTCGCGTAAACTGACATATCCGAATCTTATTCCTATTTTCATAGGACTTGCCTTGGGCTGCATTCTCGCACATGTTCCCTTTGTCATTCCGGGCATTCCTCAGCCAGTCCGTTTCGGTCTGGCCGGCGGTCCGCTTATCATAGCAATCCTGATGGGATATTTCGGGTCACGTCATGACGGAATAAGCTTCTCCGCTATGAATTCCGTATCATTACTTCGTGAAATCGGTATTTCAGTGTTCCTCGCATGTGTCGGCTTGCAGGCAGGAAAGGATTTCGTTGATACCGTCGTAACAAGCCAGGGACTTACCTGGGCCGGCTACGGACTGATAATTACCATGGTTCCTGTACTGCTTGGCGGCATCATCGGCAGATTGTTATTCCACATTAACTTTTTCACTCTTCTCGGTGTCCTTTCCGGTTCGAATACAAACCCGCCGGCACTTGCTTATGCCAATGACTATACGGCCACAGACGCTCCGTCGGTAGGCTATACGATGGTTTATCCGGTGGCAATGTTCCTGCGCATAATACTGATTCAGATAATTTTAATATTGTTATGCAATTAGCAATTAACATATATAACAGCTTGTAGAATAGTTCTTATCTGATAACATTACAGATGCAAAAGATATAATAATAGTCGTTTCTAAAATATAAGTTTAACTGAAGAATTTAAAAGATGTCAGAAAATATTAATGACATAGAAGAAAAAGACGGCGTTCAGACTCTGCTGCGCAAACTAGATTTATTGTGTCGTACTGGTGCCATTCTCATGGAAAGCAATGCCGACAGTCCAAGAATTTTCCGAAATCTTGAGCGTGCCGAGGCATTTCTCGGTCTTCCGCAGGAGAATGTTCATGTGTACTTGAACTACAACATAATAATGATTAACATCAGTGACAGCCATCACAGTTTCTCAAAATACCAGCGTTGTCCGCATCACTGTGTTGAAATGTCAGTTATCTCGCGTGTCAGCAAAATGCTTTGGCAGGCCATAAAAGAGGATTGGAGCCTTGACCGTTATGAGCAGGAACTGAATGCTCTCAAGCATATAAAGAAGAATTACACTCCATGGATGATTGCCATTGCTGCCGGCTTTGCCTGTGGCGGTTTCTGCATTCAGTTCGGTTGTGACTGGGTCGCGTTCTTTTATGCGTCAATAGCCGCAGCATTAGGGTTTCGTTTGAAAATGTGGCTTGGCAAAAAGAGAGTAAACACTTATGTCGGAATAGGCATAAGCGCGTTTGTTGCCACCCTTCTGGCGTGGCTCTCTTCTTTCATCTCGCTTAATCCTGATATTGCCGCGTCTTTACCATCAATATTCCATTCAGATACGCCATGGCATCCGATGATGGCATGTACGCTGTTCATCGTTCCCGGTGTGCCGATGATAAATTTTGTGAGCGACATGCTGTCAGACTATGTTCAGGTAGGACTTACAAGGGCAGTAACAACCCTTATGATAGTGCTTGCCATGGCTTTCGGAATAGCCTTTGCCATTCAAATTTGCGGCATAGACAATTTCGTTAAGAACCTCAGTATGACGCCGCATCATAATTACTTTACTTATGCTGCAGCGGCGGCTATCTCTGCCATGGGCTTTGCTACCATATATAATGTTCCGAAACGCATTCTTCCGGCTCTTGCTTTGGGCGGAATAATTGCTGTTTGCACGAGAAACTTTGTTAATCTCGGTCCGAGCACAAATAACATCGGACTTGACATGGGACTCATTGTAGGCAGTTTCTGCGGCTCTGCCCTTGTGTCGCTTATCGCTACGCGCACCTGCCACTGGCATCATATCCCGCATCAAGTCATCGCCATTCCAAGTGTAATACCAATGGTGCCAGGAGTGTTAATGTACAGGTCGCTGTTTGCCTTCATAGACATGCAGGGCGTTGTTGGTGAGCTTACGGTTGCGTTCAATAATGCCGTTCATGCTTCACTCGTCGTGCTCTTTATTGCTGTCGGCGTTGCTATTCCGAACATATTTATCAGAAGGATGATTCAGCCGAGCCGGAAGAAGAAATTGATTTCGCTCCTTATAGAACGAAAGAAACGGCACGGCGAGATGGTCAATCTTGATAATTTGTAATTTCACATCCGTCACGTTTATTCGTAATCCATAGCAATCGTCAGCGGTTGCTATGATAATTAAAAACTAAATTTTTTTATATGATAAAGCATCTCAAGACGGTTCTGCTTGCGCTTTTGCTGTTGCTGCCGGCATTGTCCAATGCGGCAAACAGAATGTCGCGCGTATATATGTATGGGTTCGCCTGTTCGTTTAATGACTCAACGGTCGCGTTCACAAGCATACAGGGCGTAGACTCATGCTACCTTCAGTCGCGAACCGGCTTTCTTGTCAGCCGCGACAATTACAGCTATCAGCTTCGTGATTACTTGAAGAGCAAAGGTGTCACTGACGCTACTTGCATAGTTGTTTTTTCGCCGAAAAGGAAGAAGGTGGAGAAGCGTTACGCGAAAATGCTTAAGCGCTATGAGCATCCTAAAAAAGGCAATTTCATTGTCAAGAAAATCAGCAATGCTGATTTTAAGTTCTCCGGAATAGAACCATACGACAGCGTGGCAGCCTCGGGCGGCAAGGCGAAAGGTAAAAAGGCAAAGCAGAAGTGAGCTTTGCCTTTGAATAATGAACGTGAATGACTGTATGTATTCTTATTTGTATCGAATAAAATAAATAAAGTCAGATTTTCACACTGCGTCATAGCTTTTGCTTAAATTATCCTCCGGACGCCTGACAACATGAATACGGAAAAGGATTTCTACTATATAATTGCAGATTTTTTTATATCAATAAAGCAAGTCAATACGCTTATTGATGTAGAAACGCTTTTGCCTTCGTTCAAAGGCTTTTCTGCCGGTCAAGACGGCGGCTCTGATTCAGATAATCTTTTCAGACTATCGGTAGATGACAAGCTTGGCGTTGTTCCTCAGAGCAGCCGCAAACGTATAAGGACATTTGATACAGGCAACGGGCTCACTACGGTTGACAGCATCACTTCCGGAGGATACCAGTTTATCATACATGATATTTATAAGCGTGAATGCTGCCTTCTTGTAGCCAATGCAGATTTTTCTGAATTAAAGTGTGCTTTGAACGGCGACTATTTCATGCGCTCATTTGGCTTGAACAATGCTTTGATGCTTTCTTTCGCATTCGCAGCGAGCAGTCACGGCGCCGTACTTCTGCATGCTTCTGTTGTCAGGCAGAACGGTTGGGCTTATGCTTTTACGGCGCCGAGCGGTACGGGAAAAAGCACACAGACCGGTTTATGGGTTCGTTTCCTTGATGGCTGCGATTTGATTAACGATGACAGTCCTGTTGTCAGAGTAATTGATGATGATGTATATATATACGGTGGGCCATGGAGCGGAAAAACTCCGTGTTACAGACGCGTCAGGTCACGTCTTGCTGCCATAACGAAAATATCCCGTGCCAAAGAAAACTCGGTAGACAAGATGTCAGTTGTGGAGGCTTTCGCGACGTTTGTTTCTGCTACTTCAAGCATGAGATGGGATAATGGAATATTTGATAATATTTGTGACACGGCCGAAAAAATTATCAAAAGAATCAGTTTCTACGTTCTTCATTGTCTGCCCGATAAAGAATCTGCTGAGATATGCAACAGAATGATAAGGAAATCTTAATTCAGCGCGGAGAGTCAGTGTTGCCGAATGCAAAACTTATACCTCAGGTCATTTCTTTACTTGATGAGGGGCACACAGTAACCCTTCGCCTTGGTGGCAATTCAATGCGTCCGTTTCTTGAGGACGGCCGCGACACCGGCTTGCTGAAAAAGGCGGAACGAGTAAAGAGGGGTGATGTAGTACTTGCGGAAGTCTCAAAAAAAAGATATGTCCTTCACCGCATAATTCGTATAGAAGGCAATAGTGTAACTCTTCGGGGTGACGGGAATATAGGCGTAGAACATTGTACTTTGAACGACGTCAAGGCCGTGGCCTTGGGATTTTACAGGAAAGGCAGTAAGCACCTTGACAGTACATCCGGAGCAAAATGGCGTATATATTCTTTCCTATGGTGCTCACTCTTTCCGATACGGCGTTATCTCCTTGCTTTTTACCGCAGAATATGGATACCGCTTTTCGGCGCAGTCTGATTATCTTGCGTCGCCTGTATAGCAGGTTGATTCAGGGTTACAGCGCAGTATTCCTATAGAAATACTGTGGTATCATCGTTGGAATATTTTGGTATTCTTATAGGAGTACTGACATGATTCATAAAATGAAGAATATCGTGCCTGCACGACAAAAACATAGTGATATGTAGCGTAAATATCAATGTATTTATAACTCTTGGTTAAAGTGTTCTAATAACTTTAATGATTTAAGACCATTTGCTTTACTAATGAAGGAAATAGAAGGTTGGGGAAAATATTCTCAATTTACAGATATAAAATGAAAAAGCTATTGTGAAAATCACAATAGCTTTCGTTTTTGTAGTCGGTAAGAGAATCGAACTCTTATGCCAAGATTGAGAATCTTGTATCCTAACCGTTAGATGAACCGACCGTTAGTTGCATTAAACATGCCAAATCTGCGGAAAGAGGGGGATTCGAACCCCCGGTACAAAAATAACTGTACGGCAGTTTAGCAAACTGCTGGTTTCAGCCACTCACCCATCTTTCCTTGAGTTAACCGAATTAACAAGCATATTTCTCAAATGCGATGCAAAGGTATTGCTTTCATTTCATTCTTGCAAATTTTTGAACACTTTTTTTTTATTTTATGTATGAAATAAAGGAAATTTAGTCTGCCCGCAGCTTTTGCCAATACTGTTTGGAAGAAAAACATAGTTGCAATCAAGATAAAGGAGGGAAGTCAAGGAGTTGCTTTCTCATTGTGCGTAATCCTTCTTTGTGAATGTTTCTACAAGAAGTGTTTTGCCCGTTGAGTCGCTGCGATATACATATTTGAAAACGAAGCCTTCTTCCTTCATGCGTTTGCTCTGTATGTCATTTCTTAAATCTTCAAGAAGCCGCGAGCGCAGCTGCTGACGCAACTTGTTAATAAGCTTTTCATTGTCAGCTTTCCCACGCAGCTTTTTATAATATGTGTATATGTTTCCGTCCTTAACGAAAACAACAGAGTCAGTCCGTTCATCATTTATATAAGGTGTAGGGCACATCTTCCGTGTGAAATCTTTCGCCTGCTGTTCTGCCTGGTCGGCAACACTTTCTGCGCATCCGCAAAAAAGGACGGCAGTAACGGCGGCTAATAAAAATGCTTTTATTCTCATCTTTGCTTACTTATTTTTATGCAAATATAATAATTATTAAAGAAAAAAATGAGTAACTTTGCAATTATAATATAGGATAAAAATGGACAATATCAACAACATAAGAAACTTCTGTATCATAGCCCATATTGATCACGGAAAATCTACATTGGCCGATCGTTTGCTGGAAAAGACGAAAACCATAAAGATTACCGAGGGGCAAATGCTCGACGATATGGACCTTGAGCGTGAGCGTGGCATAACGATAAAAAGCCATGCCATACAAATGGAGTATACTGCTGCTGACAAAAAGAAATATATACTGAACCTTATAGACACTCCGGGCCATGTTGACTTTTCATACGAGGTCAGCAGGAGCATAGCTGCATGTGAGGGTGCCCTTCTGGTTGTCGATGCTACTCAGGGTGTGCAGGCCCAGACAATTAGCAATCTTTATATGGCCATAGAGCATGATCTTGAGATAATACCCGTAATAAACAAGATAGACATGCCCAATGCCATGGCCGACGAGGTGGAGGATGAGATTGTCGACCTGATAGGCTGTGACCATGAGGACATTATCCGTGCGTCGGCCAAGACCGGCGAGGGAGTAGAAGATATACTTGAAGCTGTGGTGAAGCGGATTCCGCATCCGAAGGGAGACGACAATGCGCCGGCTCAGGCTCTGATCTTTGATTCTATATACAATTCATTCAGAGGTATAATCGTTCTATGCAAGGTTGAAAACGGATGTATCAGACAAGGTGAAAAGGTGAAGTTCTTCAACACAGGCATGGAATACGATGCTGATGAGGTCGGCGTTCTGAAAATGGATATGGTACCGCGTAAAGAGCTTGATGCCGGGGAAGTGGGGTATATCATTTCCGGAATAAAAGATGCTACTGAGGTTAAGGTCGGTGACACCGTGACGTCTGTAGCCAATCCGTGCACGAAGGCCATAGAAGGCTTCCAGGAGGTAAAGCCCATGGTGTTTGCGGGTGTTTACCCGATTGATCCCAATGACTATGAGAACCTGCGCGCCTCATTGGAAAAGCTTCAGCTTAACGATGCATCTCTTACCTTCCAGCCGGAAAGCAGCGTAGCCCTTGGGTTTGGCTTCAGATGTGGTTTCCTTGGACTTCTTCACATGGAAATTGTTCAGGAACGGCTTGACCGGGAATTCAATATGGACGTGATAACGACGGTTCCAAACGTAAGCTACCGCGTTTATGACAAGCAGGGACACATGAAGGAAGTGCACAATCCGTCCGGACTGCCGGATCCTACCATGATAGATCACATAGAAGAACCATATATCCGCGCAAGCATTATAACGTCAACAAACTACATCGGGCCAATCATGAAGTTGTGTCTTGACAAGCGCGGCGAGCTTATAAATCAGGAATATGTCAGCGGTAACCGCGTGGAGCTGCATTTCATGATGCCTCTTGGTGAGATTGTCATCGACTTCTATGACAAGCTGAAGAGTATTTCAAAGGGATATGCGTCGTTTGACTATCATATAGATTCTTACCGTCCGTCAAAGCTTGCCAAGCTTGACATACTTCTTAACGGTGAGCCTGTTGATGCCTTATCATCTCTGACCCATGAAAGCAACGCCGTAGGCATGGGACGCCGTATGTGTGAGAAGCTGAAAGAGCTGATTCCGCGTCAGCAGTTCGACATTGCCATTCAGGCAGCCATCGGCGCTAAAATAGTTGCGCGTGAAACAGTAAAGCAAGTGCGTAAAGACGTGACAGCAAAATGCTATGGTGGCGATGTAAGCAGAAAGAGAAAATTGCTTGAAAAACAGAAAAAGGGAAAGAAGAGAATGAAGCAAATCGGCAATGTACAGGTGCCGCAAAAGGCGTTCCTTGCCGTGTTGAAGCTTGATTAAATAAATCATAACAATCAGATGCGGTGTCATGTTGCTTTATGCGAACGTGCACATGCCGCAGAAAACAAAGACTGCACGGTCTGAAAAGCTATTTTTATACAGAATTAATTATTCTATAGGAGTAAGAAACATGAAAGCACCGGTCGTAGACAAAAGAGATATAGCACGTGAGCTCGCAAGAAAATACAGCACCATGACCCATGACGAGCTTGACATATTGGAGAGCATGCTCGTTCCAATGAAGTTCGCCAAGGGTGAGATGATATTGAAGGAGGGTGATGTGTGCCGCAACATTTATTATATAGAACAAGGTCTTATCAGACAATTCTATTTTAAAAACGACAAGGAAGTGACTGAACACCTTGGCGTTGACCATACTATCTTTATGTGCATAGAAAGCTTGTTCAAGGAAGAACCGTCGAGATTACAGGTCGAGGCGCTTGAACAGACATATCTTTTCGCGCTTCCAAAGAAAAGGCTTGAGGAAGAGGCAATACGGAATGTAAACATTCAGATGCTTTACAGAAAAATTCTTGAGGAAAGTCTTATCATAAGTCAGATACATGCTGACCTGATACGTTTTGAAAGTGCTCAGAACAGATATAAGAAGCTCAGACAACTGTCACCGCAGGTCGTGCTGAGAGCGCCGCTGGTTTATATTGCCAACTATCTGCAGATGACGCCGGAGACGCTGAGCCGCGTCAGGGCTGCAACGCTTCAAGAAGAAAAATAATCGAAGAAAAAATAGCTTCTGCATTTTCCCAGCAATAATTAGCTAATGGGCATGGACGGGCGAAACACAGACGATTGATTCAGATGCGGACTTATGCTTATGTGCTGAAAAATGCAGAAGTTATTTTTTTGCATATCACTAACAAAAAATAAAAAAGGTTTCCTAAAACTTAGGAAACCTTTTTTTATTTTTCTGTGTAATTAAAGAATTACTTCAGTTTGTCGTAGCCATATTTAGCAACGCCGCCGAGCTCTTCCTCAATTCTGATAAGCTGGTTGTACTTAGCCATACGGTCGGTGCGGCTCATGCTGCCGGTCTTAATCTGACCAGAGTTTGTAGCAACTGCGATATCAGCAATTGTGGTATCTTCTGTCTCACCAGAACGGTGTGATGTAACGGTGTTGTAGCCATGACGGTGAGCCATTTCGATAGCCTCGAGGGTCTCGGTGAGAGAACCAATCTGATTAACCTTGATAAGAATAGCATTTGCAACGCCCATCTTAATACCCTTCTCGAGGAACTTGGTGTTAGTAACGAAGAGGTCGTCGCCAACAAGCTGAACTTTGTCGCCGAGAGCCTTTGTAAGCTTCTGCCAGCCTTCCCAGTCGTTCTCGTCAAGACCGTCCTCGATAGACTTGATAGGATATTTGTCGCAGAGCTCTTTCAGGTATGCAATCTGGCCTTCATCGTCAAGTTCCTTGCCGTTAGGATCCTTAGGCATACCGTTGTTCAACTCTTTGTAGTTGTAATACCACTTGCCGTCTTTCTGCTTGGCAAATTCACTAGATGCACAGTCCATAGCGATTGTAACATCCTTGCCCGGCTCGTAGCCTGCGTCCTTGATAGCCTGGCAGATGCTTTCCAAAGCGTCATCTATGCCGTTGAGCTCAGGAGCGTAGCCACCCTCGTCGCCTACGGCTGTAGAAAGACCGCGCTTCTTCAGCAGCTTGCCAAGAGCATGGAATACCTCTGCTCCGCAGCGGATAGCCTCTTTCTCTGATTTGAAGTTGCGCGGCTGAATCATGAACTCCTGGAATGCGATAGGTGCAGATGAGTGAGCACCACCGTTGATGATGTTCATCATCGGGATAGGCAATACATAAGTGTTTGCACCGCCGATGTAACGATAAAGAGGAATATTGAGAGCCTTTGCAGCTGTGTGTGCAACAGCCAGTGAAACGCCGAGAATAGCGTTTGCTCCAAGTTTGCTCTTTGTAGGAGTGCCGTCGAGCTCAAGCATCTTGTAGTCAATCTTGCGCTGCTCAAGAACATTGTAGCCCTTCAATGCCGGTGCAATGATTTCATTAACATTCTTAACAGCTTTGAGAACACCCTTTCCGCCGAAACGATTCTTGTCGCCGTCGCGCAGCTCAAGTGCTTCATTCTCACCTGTTGATGCGCCTGACGGAACGCTGGCTCTACCCTTTACGCCATTGTCGAGAGTAACATCTACCTCTACTGTCGGGTTGCCTCTTGAATCAAGGATTTCCCTTGCATGAACATTTTCTATAACCATAGTTTTATTATTAATGAAAATTATAAAAATTATGTATTGTTTGCCTGTTTGTAATGAAATAAAAATATAGCTTCAACGCTCTGAGCCGTTGGAAAAATGTTGCATATATCCATGACTTCTAAAGCATTAATAAGCTCTTTATTTTTTTTCGTATGCAAAGATAGCATTTTTTGTTTTATCTGCAATTTTATATATGATGTTTTTTATTAATGGACATTAATTTTTTGTGTTTCAGCTTATTTGCACTACCTTTGCAAACTGATATGAATTCTATTTTTATTTTTCACGTAGATATCCTTGAAGTTATCCTCAAGGGCGTGGTGATAGGGATCTGTGCGTCGGCACCCATGGGGCCGGTGGGCATCCTTACCGTGCAGCGCACTCAGAAAAAGGGTCGCTGGTATGGTTTTGTCACCGGTGTCGGGGCAGCCATCAGTGATTTGATATATGCTATGATAACCGGTTTCGGTATGAGCTTTGTGATGGATTTTATCAACAATCCGAGCTATAAGTTCTATCTGCAGCTGTGCGGAGGCTTCATGCTTCTCGGATTCGGATTGTACAGCTTCTTCAATAACCCGTTGAAGAACGTACACCAGAGCTCGGGAAAGAAAGACAGCTTGTGGAACAACGGAGTAACCGGCTTTTTTATAACGTTCTCCAATCCGCTTATCATATTGCTGTTCATGGCACTCTTCGCACAATTCGCGTTTATAATACCCAAGCATCCGCTTGAAATGATAATCGGCTATTCAAGCATTATCACCGGCGCGCTGCTATGGTGGTACGGGCTTACATGGCTTATAGACAAGATAAAAAGTAAGTTTGATGAACAAGGTGTCGTCATCATCAACAGGGTGATAGGCAGTGTTGTTGTATTTTTTTCCTTGATAGCACTGATAGGAACTATATTTAACATTTACTTGTTGCCTGAGTCATTCAGCGTGACAGGACATTGATTTGGTGGCAGCAGCCAATCACATTATAATAATAAAGCTTTTACTAAATTTCAGATAAAAATCTATATGTTTATAGCGCAGAAACTAAGAAAGAAGAGCATAGCCGAATATTTGCTTTACATGTGGCAGATAGAAGACATTATAAGGGCTATGGGATGCTCGTTACCGCTTATAAAAAAAGTATATATAAGCAAATTTTCTGATTACACGCAGGAGCAGATTGATGATGAAACCGACTGGTTCGGAAACCTCATAAGGATGATGAACGAGGAGGGAAAGCGTGACGGCGGACATCTGAATATAAACAATATAGTTCTTGAAGATCTTGTAGACCTGCACAACAGGCTTATGCAGTCGGATAAATTCGTATTTTATTCCTCACAGTATTATAAGGTGTTGCCTTATATTGTTGAGTTGCGTGCTAAAAACAAGCGTGCCGACAACTATAATGCAAGTCTGACGGCAGTTGTCACCCAGTATGAGAAGGGTGAGATAGAGACATGCTTCGATGCTCTTTACGGCAAGATGCTCCTCGATCTGCAGAAAAAGACCGTTACGCCGGAGACGGCCAACGCGCTTAAGGAAATTTCTAATTTCGTCGGACTCTTAAGTGATTATTATTTGAAGAATGAAACAGAAGGACTTAAGTTTGATGATGACGAGAATGTGTAATCATTTTGTGAATGTTGATAATTTTGTAAAAGATAATTGATATGAATATATTGGTAACAGGCGCAAACGGACAGTTAGGCCACGAGATGCAAATTGTTTCGAAGAAAAGCAAGGATAAATATTTTTTCTCAGATATTGCCGATGGCTATGTCAATCTGGACATAACAGATATAGCTGCCGTAAGAAAGATGGTTAAGGAGAATGACATTCACTGCATCGTCAACTGTGCGGCATGGACAAATGTCGACAAGGCAGAAACGGCCGGCGGCATCGTGGAGACGCTGAATTCCGTGGCTCCGGAAAATCTTGCGAAGGTGATGAAGGAAGTTGGCGGACTTCTTGTGCATATATCAACAGATTATGTGTTTGGCGGTGAAGCATACAATGTTCCGTGCCGCGAAGATCAGAAGGGTACTCCTACCGGAGTCTACGGCCTTACCAAGCTTCACGGCGAGCAGAAGATACAGGCTGTGGGCTGTGATTATATCATTCTGCGCACTGCATGGCTTTACAGTGAGTTCGGACATAATTTTGTGAAGACAATGCTTAATCTTACCTCAACAAAGCCGTCTTTGAAAGTTGTTTTTGATCAGTGTGGAACGCCTACATACGCCGGCGACCTTGCAGAAGCTATTTTTGATATTGTTGAAAACCGCAAATACGCTGGCAACTCCGGCATATATCATTTCTCAAATGAAGGTGTGTGCAGCTGGTATGACTTCGCTGTTGAAATCGCGCGTATAGCCGGCAACGACGGCTGCGACATTCAACCGTGTCACAGCAATGAGTTTCCAAGTCCGGTTACAAGGCCGGCATATTCCGTGCTTGACAAGACAAAGATAAAGGATACTTTTGGCATTAGAATTCCTTATTGGAAGGACAGTCTTGTGAAATGTGAAAAGACCTTGCTTGCCGAAGCTGAAACTGCCGATACTGAAAAATAAAGATTGAAACAAAATACTTAACAAATATCTATGAACGAAATAGAACGCAGACGTACATTTGCCATCATATCGCACCCTGACGCCGGAAAAACCACGCTGACAGAGAAACTGCTTCTCTTCGGCGGACAGATACAGGTGGCTGGTGCCGTAAAGAACAACAAAATACGCAAGACGGCAACGTCTGACTGGATGGACATAGAAAAGCAGCGCGGAATATCCGTATCGACATCCGTTATGGAGTTCGACTATCTGCCGGAAGGCCAGGAAGGGGAGCCTTATAAGGTCAACATCCTCGACACGCCGGGTCACCAGGACTTTGCCGAGGACACATACCGCACGCTGACAGCCGTTGATTCGGCAATAATTGTCGTCGATTCTGCGAAAGGCGTTGAAGCCCAGACGCGCAAGCTTATGGAGGTTTGCCGCATGCGCAACACGCCGGTAATAATCTTTATAAACAAAATGGATCGTGAAGGACGTGATCCTTTCGACCTTCTTGACGAGCTTGAACAGGAATTGCATATTCATGTCAGACCGTTGTCATGGCCTATAGGGCAGGGCATGAAGTTCAAGGGAGTATATAATATATATGAGCATCAGCTTAATCTCTTTACACCGAACAAGCAGAGGGTTACTGAGAAAGTCGCAGTTGACATATCTTCATCTGATTTGGAACAGCATGTCGGCGAGGACAGTGCCAAACGTCTGCGCGACGATCTTGAGCTTGTTGACGGAGTATATCCCGACTTCAGCGTAGACAGTTACCGGCAAGCTGAACAGGCACCGGTGTTCTTCGGCTCAGCTCTTAACAACTTCGGTGTTCAGGAACTGCTGAACTGCTTCGTTGAGATAGCACCGTGCCCTAAGCCTACAAAGGCCGAGGAGAGAACGGTAATGCCTCATGAACCCAAGTTCACAGGCTTTATTTTTAAGATTACGGCCAACATAGACCCTAATCACAGAAGCTGTATAGCCTTTTGCAAGGTATGCTCGGGAAAGTTTCAGCGCAATCATCCTTATTATCATGTCCGGCTTGACAAGACTGTCAGATTCTCGTCGCCGACTCAGTTTATGGCACAGCGTAAAAGTACGATAGACGAAGCATGGCCGGGTGATATTGTCGGACTGCCTGACAATGGAATATTTAAAATAGGTGATACGTTGACAGAGGGAGAGAAGCTTCATTTCCGTGGGTTGCCCAGTTTCTCGCCGGAACTGTTCAAATATATAGAGAATGATGACCCTATGAAATCAAAACAGTTCCAAAAAGGCATAAACCAGCTTATGGATGAAGGTGTAGCCCAAATGTTCGTCAATCAGTTTAACAACCGTCGTATTATCGGAACGGTTGGACAGCTTCAGTTTGAGGTTATCCAATACCGTCTTGAACATGAATATAACGCCAAATGCCGTTGGGAACCGGTTCATCTTTACAAAGCATGCTGGATAGAGGCTGATGATGCCGATGAACTGAGCGAATTCAAGAAACGCAAGTATCAATATATGGCGAAGGACATTGAAGGACGTGATGTCTTCCTTGCTGATTCAAGTTATGTGCTTTCAATGGCTCAGCAAGATTTCAAGAACATAAAGTTCCATTTCACATCAGAATTTTAAGATTCATTTCCCGCACGAAATTTCAAGTCTTTCCGCTTGTTGTCTCAAGAAAAGACAGATTGAGTTAATGGCGGGAAAATAGTGAGATAATGCCGCACCTTATGCAGTATTTACACTGCATAAGGTGCGTTTTTCTTTTATGACAAGGATTTCTTGCAAACAGTTCTGCTTTCAGACCCCCCGTTTTTCTCAGTCATATTAAATCATTAATCTTTTGTCACTTATTGAAAAATGCTTTATCTTTGCATTCGCGGCATTGCATATAAAGCGTGTGCCAGCAAAATTAAAAAGCAAAAATGAGTGAACTAAAGATTATAAATGGCGAATTCTCATCGGTGCTGCCTTTGGATGCTGTGCCTGCAATACGTGCCGGTTATCCAAGTCTGGCTGCCGACTATCAGCATGAGCCGATTGATTTCAACCGCGATATGATTAAGCATCCGTCGACATCGTTCTATGCTCAGGTGCGCGGAGACTCCATGATAGATGCCGGAATAAAAAGCGGCGATCTCGTCATTGTGGACAGGAGCTTGTTTGCCAATAACGGCGATGTGGTCGTGGCATTCATAAACGGTGAGTTTACAATCAAATACTTCGATGACACCCATAAGGAAGAAGGATATGTAGAGCTTGTTCCTGGCAACGAAAAATATCAACCCATAAAGATAAGTGCAGCAGATCAGTTTTTTATCTGGGGTGTTGTGACTTGGCACCTTCATAAGTGGAGAGATTAGCGTATTGCATTTTGTTGTGTGGCACAGATAACCAGCCATAGTCGCCTTTGCCATAAAAAAAACACGGCAGATGCAGCTTGTACAGAGAAATCAGTAAATCTAAATTACATACACTGTTGAGCTGTGCTTGGTGCGCTAAGCAAAAAAACATTGGTATGATACGATTCCGCAAAAGAAAAAACGTTTCAGTAAACACGCAGTTATGATTTTCTACTTCTCATCAACAGGAAACACACGGTGGGCTGTTAAACGGCTTGCCGGAATTACCGGCGAGAAAACGGCCTTTATACCGGATTTGCTTGCCGGCGAGAAAACGTGTGTCTGTGAGCTGGCTGCCGGAGAACCGTTAGGTTTCGCTTTTCCCGTTCATGGGTGGCGGCCGCCTAAAATAGTGCGTGAGTTCATAAAACGGTTGCATATAAATTTGGCTGATGGAAAAACGCCGGTTTCTCCGTATACTTATGCGCTTTTTACTGCCGGCGATGACGTAGGGCTGACGTTGGATTATCTTTTAAGCGCTATGCGAGAAAATGCTTCTTTCGCAGACCATGGAATAACAAAGCTAGATTCTGTTTTTTCGCTTCTGATGCCGGAGACATACGTAGGCTTGCCATTCATGGACGTTGACAACGATGTGAATGAAAAAAGAAAGATTACAGAATCATCGGAACGCATTAAGCATATAGCAGAGGTTATAAACAATCGTGTAACTGGCGTGCGTGAGCTTGACGAGAGTCACTTTCCATGGATAAACTCTGTAGTGCTTGGTGCTTTTTTTGAGCATTTTCTTGTGACTGACAAACCCTTTCATGTAGTTGAAAACCGTTGTCTTCGCTGTGGAATATGCGCGGCATCATGTCCTGTAGACAACATTGAGTGGAAAAAAGGCGTGTTGCCGCAATGGAAGCACAGCGGAAGATGCCTGGCCTGCTTTAACTGCTATCATCACTGTCCGGAACATGCAGTTGAATATGGGCGTAGAACCAAGAATAAAGGGCAATATTTCTTTGGCAGAAAAAACAGGAAAATAAAATCACAGTAAAAGGAAACAGCAAGTATAAAGCAAAGAATATATGTCATCATCGACAATTGCCTGAAAATTTTTTCCGGTTCGAATGAATTCACATTATATAATATGTGAGCCGTTTAATCAGAATTGTTATATGCAAATTGCTGACATCCATAAAACTCTCATAAAAATCATTTACAGCAAGAAATAATTATTAACAAAACAAATACTATTGAGTTATGAAAAAGATACTACTTTGTGTGCTTTTGCTCGCATCAGTATTTAACGCACATGCAATAAAGGCACTGCGTATTCCATCAACGTATACGCAGTCTGACGGTACGAAGATAACCGTTTATCTAAACGGCGATGAGAACTTTGCTTGGTATACAGATGACAAAGGCAACATTCTTGAACGTAAAGGCAACGATTTCACACCTATTAAAATCAGTAAGAGCCTGTTCTTCTCTAATGCGAAGAAAAATCTGCCTGTGAGACGTGAGCCTGTGGCCAACTCTTCAACATTATTCCCGCACGTAGGCAGTCCGAAAGCATTGGTGATACTTGTGAACTTTACAGACACAACATTCTCTCTGCCAAATCCGAAAAAGTCATTTGATTATTTCCTTAACGGAAAAGACGATGCCAGCTTTAATTACGCCAATGGTGAAAAGCTTAATTACGGTAATGTAAGAGCTTACTTTGATGAAATGAGCGGCGGCAAGTTTACACCACAGTTTGACATTGTAGGTCCGGTCTCAGTAGATAAGCCGCTGAGCTATTACGGCAGGAACACAAACAATGTGCCTGGCCGCGACCAGAATTACACTGATCTGATAACAGACGCAATGTCACTTGTCGGCGATTCGGTCAACTTCGCAGACTATGACTCCAACAACGACGGCTACATAGACCTTGTGTATGTCATCTATGCCGGTTACGGTGAGAACCTTTCAGGCAATGATGCTGATTGTCTTTGGCCGAAATCATTCAATATGTCTTCGTCGCGCACTTATGGCGGGAAACGGCTTTACCGTTGCGGAATAAGCAATGAGCTTAACGGCATGCCGGGTGTGTACACGCGTGCGCCATATAAGCGTATCAGCGGAACCGGACTTTTCATTCATGAGTTTTCCCACTGTCTTGGCTTGCCAGACTTCTATGTTACTGCCGACATGCCCGCAGATACACAGAATGCAAATAATCAGGAAATGGAAACATGGAGCATCATGGATGCCGGTTGCTACAATCCCGGCGGATGGGGCACGCGTCCGGCAGCCTATACGGCATGGGAACGTGAGGCCTTCGGATGGTCGTCAATTACAAATCTGACAGAAAGAAACAAGGGCCTTGTTACCTTAAAGCCGCTTTCAGATGGCGGAACGGCCTATCGTGTGACCAACGACAACAACATAAATGAATATTATGTTCTTGAGAATATACAGCAAACCGGCTGGAACGGACAGGCCTACGGTCACGGTATGCTTGCAATTCACGTAAACTATGACAAGTCAGCCTTCTTGCTGAGCCAGAACAGAGTGAACGGTACGTTTGGCCAGCCCCGCATGACTGTTGTCGCAGCCGACGGTGTTCTGTTGAACTCAAGCAAAGCGTCAGACACCAAGGCTTATTATGCAAGCCTTTCCGGCGACCCGTTCCCCGGCACGTCAAACAACACATTCCTGACTGATACGTCATCAGTAAAGCCAATTGTTTATAAGCAATCAGTAAACTATGTCGGGCTGAACAAGCCAATATTCAATATTTCCGAGAATTCTGACGGTGTGATTACGTTCTATTATCTTCAGGATAAAGAAACCACAGCTATTAAGGAAACCGCCATTTCAGAATCAAACGAGCCTTCAGGCATATATAATTTAAGCGGCTTATATGTAGGAAAGAGTACAGAAGGTCTGCCTGCCGGCATTTATATCAGAAACGGAAAGAAAATTATCATAAGATGATCTGGTTACGCTTATGAGAAGGATAAATATAATAATTGCAGCCTGTTTGTTGCTCCTTTGCAGCTGCGGGCAGGCCGGCAATGACAGGCACGGAAACGGCGGCCTTCAACTCTCTGAGGCTGCTGCGCGTCAGCACTCAGAAAGCGAAGCGGCAAAAGACAATGCAGAGGACAATGCAGAAACAGAATATTCGTCAGCCGGTTCCGATACAAAGCTGTCGGTCATGCTTCCAGCCCGCCGGAAAGACTTGAAAGAACAGATACTTGTGCGCGAAGGATATACGGCTTCTTATAACTCAGACAACCTTGAGCCAAACTGGGTTACATGGCAGCTGACTGCGGCCCATTGCCGTGGCACTATGAAAAGAAAGGGTATTGAGTTTCATGAGGATGAAGAGGTGCCCTCACCGCGTGCCGACACATACGACTACATGCGCAGCGGCTATGACAGAGGGCATATGTGTCCTGCCGGCGACAATAAATGGAGCATGAAGGCAATGGAGCAATCTTTTCTGCTTACCAATGTATGTCCGCAAAACAGCAACTTAAACCGCGGCGACTGGAATGAGATAGAAACGCTGTGCCGTAGCTGGGCGCGGAAATATGGCAGCGTGTATATAACCTGCGGCCCGATTTACCTAAACAAGAAACACAAGCGTATAGGAAAGCATAAGGTGGTTGTTCCCGACGCATTCTTTAAGGTTGTGCTCACCCTTGGCGACAGTCCCAAGTCTATCGGCTTTATCTGCCGCAACACCGACGGCAATCGTCCCAAAGATGCATACGTTAATTCCGTTGATGATGTTGAGCGTATTACCGGTTATAACTTTTTTGCCGGACTTGATAAGAAAATACAAGACAAGGTTGAGCGTCAGGCTGACCTTAATGACTGGTAGGCAATTTTGAGCTCGCAAAAAAAACGTTGCATGTAATAAACATGCAACGTTTTTTTGCGAGCTATTCAGACAGGCCTATAACATGTTTCAGCTTGTCTTTCAGAAAATCAGCCAGTTTGATACCGTAGAACCTTCCGATAGGAATCTCAGTGTCATACCCGCGTAGTTTAATGCTCTGTTTCGTGTAGTGCTCAATTTTGTTTATAGAAACAAGGTATGACTTGTGCACCCTCATGAACTCCTTTTCCGGCAGCATTTCCTCCATTTTCTTAAGGCTAATCTGAGATGTAATCTGCGAGTTGTCTGCACAATGTATTTTCACATAATTATCCATAGATTCGACATAAACAATATTGTCGACAGATACAGTTACATTCTTATAGTCTGATTTAATAGTAATAAGTCGTTCCGGCTTGTTGGCATTGTATATAACCTTCCGCATTTTTATCCATTCTTCTGCTTTTTTCACGGCCTTTACAAAACGCTGGTAGAAGAAAGGCTTGTGAAGAAAGTCAACAGCATTAACCTCAAAGCCCTCAAGCGCGTAGTTGGCATAAGCTGTTGTGAATATAATGCAGATGCCTTCCGGAATGCGCCGTGCCATCTCCAGCCCAGTTATACCGTTCATCTCAATATCAAGGAAAACGATATCGGGCTTCTCAACGAGCACCTTCTGCAGCGCCACCTCAGGATTTGTGTATGTTGTCAAGGAAATGTTTCCCAGTCTGTCGCAGTATTTTTTTATTATAGACAATGCAACTGGCTCGTCATCTACTGCTATGCAATTTAAATTTGTGCTCATTTGTTCAGATTAATCATTAGTTTTACCGTATATCCCTTTTTATCCTGGTGATTCTTCAGAGAATATTTATCAGGATAGAGCAGGCTGAGCCTGTGTCTGACATTTTTCATTCCGTTATGACTAGAAGCCTTCACCTTTGTGTTGATGTGTGAATTATATACAACAAGCAGCAGAATACCCTTTCTCACTTTCAATTCAATGTTGATTATGCATTCCTCAGTGGATGATATTCCGTATTTGAAGGCATTCTCAAGAAAATTCACAAGCAGCATGGGCGCTATGACATAGTCATTGCTGTCTGTAGCATAATTCGTATTGACATGCGTGGTTTCTCCGAGCCTGAATTTCTGCAGGTCAACATATTCCTGAAGGTATTCTATTTCTTCCTCGATGGAAATGAAATCGCGGTTTGCATTGTTATATGTGTACTTGCACATGTTTACAAATTTCTCGAATGCTTCTTCCCTTTTGTCAGAGTCAGTAAGTATGAGCCCGTACAAAGTGTTCAACGTGTTAAAAAGGAAGTGAGGGTTTACCTGTGCTTTGTACATTGCAAGCTCGGCTTTGTCGCGCTGTGATTCCAATTCCTCTCGCGAATGCGCAAGTTGTGCCGACTCTTTAAGCATATTGTTGAAAAAGCTATAGCCGAGAATTACGAAGAACAGAAACCATACCGTTGACTCAATTCGTGTGGCACCTATAATGCTTCCGACGCCGCTCGGGTCATAAACGTTCAGCCATTTTGCAAATTTTGAGAAGGCGAAAGTAACGGCAAGAGAGCCGAACAAGCTCAGTGAACCTTTTATATAATGTTTCCGGAGAAACAATCCCGGAATGTTTATCTGAACCAACACAAGGTAAGCAATTATGAGATAAAGAATAACTCCAAAAAACAACACCGGCCTGTTTTGCGACCATCTCTCCGTCGGCATAAGCAGCGTGATGGCAGGTATATAGCCAAGAAAGAAAAACAGGTTAATATATAATGTGAGCTTTTTCTCTGTCATAGTAAAAAACATTTAGCCTTTATATATACAATTATATGTACAATGCAAAGTTAGTTAAATTAATTATCAAATGAAGGTAAATCATGAAATTAAATTGTTTCTGCACGATAATATTTGCTGTATGTTTTATAGCATAATTATGGTATATAAATGCAGCTATTGCCGTATTTAAATAAATCAGATTGTTACGTTCACCATTATTTTCGTGTTGTTTACACTCAACAATATTCATTCGTTTTCGCAAAGCAAATAAGATTATTAACTTTGTTCATACAAAAAGAAAGAAAATTTTGAAACATAAAATAATGAAGATAATTTTTAAAAGGATATTATTTGTTATTTTAATAATGTTGCCGGTTAATGCTGCACTGGCCGGAACACCTGCTGGCGATGCCGGTTACGAGTCTGAATCTTCAGATTATGACAGCGAAGTGGAAAGCCTGTTCAATGTTACCGGTGACGAGATTGTAGAAACAGCGAAAAAATATATAGGCACTCCTTACCGTTACGGCTCAAAGGGTCCGAAGTCATTTGATTGCTCCGGCTTCACTTCTTACGTATACGGTTCAAACAATATAAAGATAAACAGCAATTCGCGTTCTCAGTTCACAGAAGGTCTTTCTGTTGAAAAAGATGATGTGAAAGTGGGCGATTTGGTATTCTTCGGCGGCAGCAGGTCACGCGGTGTCGGCCATGTAGGAATAATAAGCTCGGTGAATGAAGACGGAAGTTTCAAGTTCATACATGCAAGTTGCTCAAACGGCGTGACAGAGTCTGACAGCAATGAGCCATATTACCAGCGCCGCTATAAAGGTGCAAGACGTATATTGGCCGATTATTCAGATATTATGGCATATTCGAAATAAATGTTTTTTAATATTTTTCTTGTAACAATGATATTTGAGAAAGGAATCAGCCGTGAGGCTGTTTCCTTTTTTTCATAGTGGTTAAACAACATGCATAGTAGTAACATCGTGCCGGACGGTAAAAGTATTCCTGCTGTGATACTCCGGTATTCCTGCATCGGCACTGTAGTATTTCTGTAGGAATACTGTGATTATTCACACGTCAGCCGTTGCAGGACAATGTAGTTAAAAAGCAAATAAAAAAATAAAAAAAACAGAGTATATTTGTTATGTATAAGGAATTTATGTAATTTTGCAGTCTAATGAAAAGTTGTAAAGCTTCTTAATTTCATATTCGAATATAGATGAGAAAAATAATAATTGGCAGCTTGAGCATGTTGTTGCTTTTTTCCGGTTGCGCAACGGAGTTCAACAACGTCTATAAGTTCGGCGACTACCAATATAAATATGAATACGCCAAGGAATCATTTGCCAACGGCAAATACGGGCGTGCCATTACCTTGCTTCAGGAACTTGTAACCATTGAAAAAGGCACCGACAATGCAGAGGAAAGCTTATATATGCTTGCCATGTCTGAATTTATGATGCAGGATTATGAGACGGCAAGCGATTATTTCAAGAAATATTTTCAGACTTATCCCAAGGGGAAATATGCAGAGATGGCTGATTACTATATAGGCGAATCACTATATCAGTCGACTCCGGAACCGGCATTGGACCAAAGCCAGACGCTTGCAGCAATAAATGCATTCCAGGACTATCTTGATGTTTATCCGCAGGCAAAGAAAAAGACCCAGGCTCAGGACCGGCTGATAGCTTTGCAGGATAAGCTCGTTGAGAAAGAGCTGCTTAACGCGAAGCTGTATTTCAACCTTGGGCATTATTTCGGAAATATGAACAGCGGCGACGGCGGCAGCAATTATCTTGCCTGCGTCGTTACCTCGCAGAACGCGCTCAACGATTATCCATACAGCGACAAGCGTGAGGAATTCTCTTCATTGTTGTTCAGGTCAAAATATGAGCTTGCCCGTATGAGCGTTGAAAGCAAGCAGATGGAACGTTATCAGGACGCTGAGGACGAATGCTATGGATTCGTCAACGAATATCCTGACAGCAAGGAGCGGAAGCTTGCCGAGAAATACATAGATGAATGCAAACAGTGGATCAGCGCTCATGAACAGCAATACAAGCTTTGAGCGCAACTGTATGGTCAGAAAAAAATAAAAAAGTTTTATAATAAACTCAATAACAGTTATAGCAAATGGATTATAAGAAATCAAAGGCCCCTGTAAATACCATTACCCGTGACCTGTCAACTTTGTGGGAACAGACCGGTAATATCTATGAAAGTGTAGCAATCATTGCAAAGCGAAGCAATCAGATTGCAATAGAAATTAAGCAGGATTTGAACAAGAAGTTATCAGAGTTTGCCTCTTACAATGAATCACTTGAAGAAGTCTTTGAAAACCGTGAGCAAATAGAAATATCACGTTACTATGAAAAGCTTCCGAAGCCAACGTTGCTGGCAACTCAGGAGTTTATTGAAAATCAGATTTACTGGCGCGATCCGTCGCAGGACAGCAGCGATAAAGACAATATTTGACATAATATCTGGCGATGTTACAGAGAAAACAAAGTTTATTTCTCCTTCTGTCATTAATATGCGCTTTGGTTTGTCTTTGCCTGCCTATTGGAACAATAGCTCCGAGAACAAGCATGGGCACTGATCTGATTGTGAATAATCTCGGCCTGAAAGGAGCTTCGTTTTCATCATATATGGGCTGGCCTCTTTATGCCGTGTTGGTTCTCAACTGTGCTCTCTGCGTCATTACAATATTCCTGTACAAGAACAGGACGCTGCAAATGAAGTTTTGCTCCATACAGATTGTGCTTTACGGTATCTGGTATGTGTATTATATATACAGTGTACTTGAGACGTTTCCTGTTTTGGGTATTTTCAAGATGAACTGGTCTGTAAGCCTGCCGCTTGTAAGCATCATTTTGTGTGCTATGGCGCACAAGGGAATAAAAAACGATGAGGAACTTGTCAGAAGCGCTGACAGAATAAGATGAGTTGAATAAGTATAAAATATGACACAAAAAATGCGGTTAATTTTTTAACCGCATTTTTTTGTATCATATTATTCAATTAATTTCCGTCAGGCTTGGTAAGCTCATATATTACAGCTGGATGCCACTGCCATGTATTATAGTTATCTGGCTCGGCGGGACTGAAATCTTTCCAGTCGCCTCGAAGGAATTCAACCAGCGGACTGTTAATCTTCTTAAGTCCCATGACAACCATTTTGCTCACTTCATAGGCGCCATACGGATTGAAATGCGTGTTGTCGGCAAGTGCCTTGTCCTGGCCGGGGAATGTGTGGGCAGGGTAGTGTACAAGTGCCTTTGTGCTGTTGTCATAGCCAAGTGTCTCAAAGAATGTGCGTGTCATGTCATGCAATTCTATAACCGGAACATTTTCCCTTACTGCCGCAGCCCTCATGGCGTCAGGATAGTCGCCGTGTGTCTCGAGAATGTGTCTGCGTGACTTGTCAAAGAAACGGCGTTGTGTAGGAGTGCAGAAAATAATATTTCCGCCGGCTTTCCGCACCCTGTCAATGAATATTTTCAGATTATAACTGAAGTTATACCATGCGCCTGAGCCCGGGCTTTTTTCCTTCTGGTCGTTATGTCCGAACTCACAGAACACATAGTCGCCTTTTTTAATGTTTCTGATGACATATTCCAGACGTCCCTGAGAGATAAAGCTGCCGGCAGTAAGACCACTTTCAGCCATATTGCATATAGAAACTTTGTCTGAGAACCATCTTGGAAACATCTGTCCCCAGCTTGCCCACGGCTCTTTGAACTGGTCGACGACAGTAGAGTTTCCACAAAGGAAGATTGTAGTGGCCGTTGTGTCCGGTTCTATAGATATGCTTTTGACGGCCGGCCTGTCGCCGTTGAATTCAAAGGTCAGCTTGTTGTCCCAGCTGAAATAATCTTTTTCCCTTTCTTTAATGCGCACGATTTTATGTCCGCCGTCGTCGTAAGGGCTGCGTTTGTTAACAGTAAATGTATAAGTAAGGAACTCTCCTTTCTTCGTCGGCGTCTGCTCGAGCAGCAGCCTGCGGTTCTCAACCCTGATGACTGTCGATGCCTGTTTCTTCTTTGAGCCAATGGTCACGGAAACCCTGTAATTGCCGTCCGGCACTTTTACGCTGAAGTAGAAAGGTGCGTTTGACTTATTGCTTGGGCTTTCGTTTATGTCATATCCATATCCTTTCTCGTCGGAATATCTTGGTATGGGTTTCGTGAAATCGTAGTTGTTTCCTGCTACTGCCGACATCAAGCCGCAGAAAAACAATGCTAATGTCATAAATCTCTTTGTCATAGACAAAATATAATTATCAGGTTTTTGTATATCCGCGCTAAGCACGCAGTTATTTTATCTTCACGCCATTAATCACAATGTTGTCAGCAACGGTGTTTTCTATAAGTTCTTTAGAAAATTTGTTCTTCTTGTCAGTCACGTTTATGTTTCTGAAAGCGAAGTCGGTTAGCTTATATTTATCACTCAATCCGACATCGAAGAAATTCATGCATGATGTCTTGATGTTGCTTATGGTAATGTTATTGCATCTGCTCATTGGCATGTCTTTTCTATTGTCCATCTTGAAGAATTGTGTCCATGGTCTTACAACAAGAAAGCTGCCTACGTTTCCGCTGATATTGTCAACGGTGACATATTCGTAATGCTGCGGGGTGTCGGGGCGCATCTTCAGCCATAAAACGCGGTTGGCATTTTCAACCTCTATGTTTCTTAAAATGATGTTATGGTCGTTGATGCTCTCAGAGCCAAGGGTGAGGCAGCCGTGCACCACACCATACCGGCAGTTCTGGATAATAATGTTATAGTTAATGCCGTTGGCAGTGTCCTTGTCGGCCCATGTGCCTTTTCCGCCTTTCAGTGCTACTGCATCGTCGTTAACGCTCATGAAACATCCGTTAATAAGCACGTCATGACAGACATCAAGGTCAATGGCATCGCTGCTCGGTGCTTTCATTCCGCTTGTGGGAGCATAGATATAGCAGTCGAGGAACCTCACATGGTCAGACTTGTAGACATGGTTTGTCCAGAAAGGACTGTTGATAAGCCTTACATCCTGAACGGTCACATTCCGGCAGTTTGAAATGTATGTCAGTCTTGGGCGCTGTGCGTCTTTGTTTGTGCACTCACGGTTCCATTGTCTTCTTATCCAGAACTCTTCCCAGTAGTGGTATCCGTTTCCGTTAATGGTTCCGTGTCCGGCAATGGTAAATCCGTCATTATGGTCGGCGTTTACAAGTGCTGCGAAATATTTGCACGTCTGCCCCTCGATGCGTGTCTCAACAATCGGGAAATTGGCTATTCTGTCAGAGCCTTTCAGTGTTGCGCCGTCGTTTAAATAAAGGCTGACACCCTTTTTGAAAAACAATGCCCCGGTAAGGAATGTGCCTTTCGGAATCACGACAACGCCTCCGCCCTCGGCAGAGCATTTGTCGATAACCTTCTGAATAGCAGCTGTCTGAACTATGTTGCTGTCATTAACGGTACCATAATCGGTTATCACATACTGCTTGCCTAACGATTGTATGTCAACTTTTGCCGTGTCACTGAACCATGAGTCGATTTCAGTACAGTCCGGCCATGCCTGCTTTTTACTTTTTGCGTTCAGGCATACTGCCGTAACAAGTGACAAAGCAATGATAAAAATTCTTTTTGTATACATTTGTAAAATATTATTTAAGCCCTATTGATTAGTAGAAGTTTTTTGTAGCATTGCATTAAATTTATGCTCAGAACAGTGCTGGTTAATTGCCTGAAAATTAATTCTGCATAAAATTTTGATGCAAAGTTAACACATGTAAAAATAATCAAAGTTTTTATTTTGAATATTAATCTGTGATTTTTGATATAAAAAAATTTTTACCTTCAACTGATTTATTGTAATTTTGTCAATGTGAACTAATCCGCGTTTGATACGGGAAAATCTGTATTGCCATGTATTAATTTCTAATTATAAATCGAAAATCATTTCATGAATAACTTTTTAAAAAATTCATTGTCAACGGTAGTTGGGCTGGTCATATTTTCTGTGTTGTGCTCGATATTCGCTTTTATCGGATTAGCAGGCATGATGGTGTCCGGCAACGCCAGGAGCAGCATAAAAAACAACTCTGTTCTTGTGCTTAATTTGCAAGGGCGCATCAGTGATTATGCAGAAAATTCTGATGATATAATGAGCATGCTGCAGGGAACCTCGAACACCGCCGTAAGCTTGAGTGATATGACTTCGGCAATAAAGAAGGCCAAGACCGACAAACATATAAAAGGCATATATATAGAAGCAGGAATGACACTGTCAAATATTGCCTTGTATGAGGAGCTCAGAAACACACTTCTTGACTTTAAGAAATCAGGAAAATGGATTATTGCTTATGGTGAGCGATACTCACAGGGCGCATATTATGTCAGCTCTGTTGCCGATAAGATTTATATAAATCCGTCGGGCATGCTCGACTGGCATGGACTGGGCTCTGTTGTGGAGTTTGACAAGGGACTGATGAAAAAAATAGGTGTGAATGTGGTTGTAGCCAAGGTGGGGAAATTCAAAGGCGCAACGGAGAAATTCACAGAAGACAAGCTCAGCGATGCCAACAGAGAACAGACCGAACGCTATCTGAATGGTTCGTGGCAGACTATGCTTAAAGATGTTTCGGCATCACGCGGCATCGACACGGCCAGGCTCGACGGTTATGCTGACGACATAAACCTTCTTGCCGATGTCAGGCAATATAAACAACGGAAACTCGTTGACGGATTTTGCTATAATGACCAGATAAAAGACATAGTAAAGAAACAGCTCGGAATAGATAAGGATGATGAAATAAAACAGGTCAGTGTCGGCGATATGAACAGTGCCGTTGCAGATTCTGATGACGGCGGTGCTGTCGGCGTTTATTACTGTCAGGGAGAAATCGTGCAGAGCAAACCTCAGCAAATGCTCAGCATGGCAGATGACAATATTGTTTGCGATGACGTTATTGCCGATCTCGAGAAAATGGCAAAGAATGATGACATAAAGGCCATAGTGCTGCGTATCAATTCGGGCGGTGGTGATGCCTACGCTTCTGAGCAGCTGTGGCATGAGATAAATAAGATAAACAAGAAAAAGCCTGTGGTCGTTTCTATGTCGGGTGCGGCAGCCTCAGGGGCTTATTACATGAGTATGGGCAGCCGGTGGATTGTGGCTGAGCCTACTACACTGACTGGAAGCATAGGCATATTTGCAGTGCTGCCGTCGGCATCAGAGCTGCTGACTTCAAAGCTTGGAATAAAGTTTGATGAGGTGTCTACAAATAAAAACAGCAATTTCGGCACTTTCTCTTATGCCCGCCCTATGACATCTGCAGAGTTCGGGGCTGTACAGAGCTATGTAGACCGTGGCTATGTGTTGTTCCGCAAGCGTGTCTGCGACGGCCGCAAGCTGTCTGTTGACGATGTGGAGAAGATAGCCCAGGGACATGTATGGCTCGGCACTGATGCGAAAAAGATAAAGCTGGTAGATGAGATCGGCGGCCTTGACGCGGCAGTGAAGAAGGCAGCCTCATTTGCAGGAGTTGCCGACAGCTATCACACGGTTGTATGCAATAATCCAGTGTCTTTCATTGAACAGATCCTTGACAACGGCAATAAAAAGAAAGATAACTATTTGTCAGAACAGCTCAAGGATGTTCTTGGCATAATGTATGAGCCGGTTATGCGGTTAAAGATGCTAAAAGAGGCAAGCATGCTGCAGGCTCATTGCCCAAGTGAAATCACACTCAACTGAAATATATGATAAAGAAGCTAAGAATAGAAGGCGACTTCATAAAACTGAACGAATGGCTGACGCCGCTGAGCTGGATATATGGCGCTGCGGTGACCCTCCGCAACTGGCTGTTTGATATAGGGGTAAAGAAAAGCCGAAGCTTCAGTATTCCTGTCATCTCAGTCGGCAATATTACCGTAGGCGGTTCCGGCAAGACGCCTCATGTGGAATATCTTGTTAATTTGCTGCATGACAACATGAAAGTGGCTGTGCTGTCGCGCGGCTACAAACGCAGAAGCCGCGGATACCGTCTTGCCGGCGAGGACTCGACAGTAGCGGAGATAGGCGACGAGGCCATGCAGATGCATCTCCGTCATCCTGATGTATATGTGGCAGTTGACAAAAAACGCGTCGACGGTATATATCACCTGACGCATGACAAGCAGACAAAGGATGTTGATGTAATCCTCCTTGACGATGCCTTCCAGCACCGTTATGTCAGACCGGGAATAAATATTCTTTTAACGGATTATCACCGGCTGATTATCTATGACCGGCTGTTGCCCGTAGGCCGCCTTCGCGAGCCGGTAAAAGGCAAATCACGGGCTGACATGGTAATTGTCACCAAGTGCCCGGCTGATCTTAAGCCTATGGAGTTCAGGGTTCTGACGAAGGCGCTCAACCTGTATCCGTATCAGGAGCTCTTCTTCTCAACGTTCGACTACAAGGCGCTTGTGCCTTTGTTCCCTGACTGCAAACAGCCGGAGCGCAGCATAAGCGCAGACGACAATGTGCTTCTGCTGACTGGCATTGCCTCACCGAGACAGATGATTCTCGATTTGAAACTCGACAGCCACAGGCTGCGCTCACTGTCATATCCCGACCATCATAATTTCTCAGAAGATGACGTTGCTGAGATAAACAATAAATTTCATCTCATGCCGTCAACGAAACTGATTATAACAACAGAAAAAGATTCTGTCAGGCTCTTGAACCTTGACGGTCTGTCACAGGAGGTACGTGAAAACATATATGTACAGCCGATAAAAGTAAGGTTCATGCAGCCGGAACAAGAGCAGACTTTCAATGATAAAATTATAAGCTATGTACGAAAAAATTCAAGAAACAGCATCCTGGCTAAAACAGAGAGTAGCCACAAATCCTAAGGTTGCCATTATCTTGGGAACAGGCCTTGGACAATTGGCTGATGAAATTAAAGACTCAACAGAGTTCTCATATAGTGACATACCCAATTTCCCGGTTTCAACGGTTGAGGGACATGCCGGAAAACTGATTTTCGGAAAACTGGGCGGAAAAGACATAATGGCAATGGAAGGCCGTTTCCATTACTATGAGGGATATTCAATGAAAGAGGTGACGTTCCCGATCAGGATAATGTATGAGCTCGGCATCAAGACGCTTTTTGTCAGCAATGCATCGGGCGGAATGAACCCGTCTTTCAAAATCGGCGATTTGATGATTATCACTGATCATATAAACCTTTTCCCGGAAAGTCCGCTGCGCGGAAAGAATTTCCCTACCGGTCCGCGTTTTCCTGACATGCATGAGGCTTATGATCATGAGCTTATTGCGCTGGCTGACGAAATTGCAAAGGAAAAGAACATAGAAGTTAAACACGGCGTATATGTCGGGGACATGGGGCCGGCTTTCGAGACACCGGCAGAATATCGTATGTATCGTTTGCTTGGTGGTGATGCCGTCGGTATGAGCACCGTGCCGGAGGTTATCGTGGCGCGCCACTGTGGCATGAGGGTGTTCGGGATAAGTGTTATTACTGATCTCGGAGGCTTTGATGTGCCGGTAGAAGTCAGCCACGAAGAAGTGCAGGCTGCCGCCAATGCTGCGCAGCCAAGAATGACTGAAATATTCCGCGAAATCATTAAGAGGAGTAAATAAATGGAGATAAAAGAACTTGGTGAGTTTGGCCTTATAAAGCATCTTACCAAAGATATAGAAAATAAGAATAAGTCAACTGTTTACGGCGTCGGCGATGACTGTGCCGTGCTCAGCTATCCTGACAAGCAGGTTCTTGTGACATCTGACATGCTGATGGAAGGCGTGCATTTCGACCTTACTTATATAGACATGCTTCATCTTGGCTACAAATCGGCCATGGTGAACATCAGCGATATATTCGCCATGAACGGAACGCCACGGCAGATGATTGTCAGCATAGCTCTCGGAAAGCGCTTCAAGGTTGAAGACCTTGAGGAGTTTTATAAAGGATTGCACGCTGCTTGCGAGCAATGGAATGTTGATATAGTCGGTGGCGATACTTCATCGTCGTATACCGGGCTTGCCATTTCAATTACGTGTATAGGCGAGGCTTCGAAGGATGAGATTGTTTATCGCAACGGGGCTAATGAAACTGATCTTATATGCGTGACCGGCGACCTCGGTGCGGCATACATGGGACTGCAACTCCTTGAACGCGAAAAAAATGTATATTATCAACAGCTTGATGACATAAACAAAAAACTACAGGAGGCAAACCGGAAGGGTGACGAGGCTCTTGTTGAGCGATTGACCAAAGAGCTCAGGCAGGCAGAGAACTTCCAGCCTGACTTTGCCGGAAAGGAATATCTTATACAACGGCAGCTTCAGCCAATGGCGCGGGGCGACATAAAGCAGAAGCTCGCAGAGCTTGGCATCAAGCCTACATCTATGATTGACATTTCTGACGGCCTGAGCAGTGAGCTGCATCATATTTGCGAACAAAGTCATTGTGGCTGTCGCATATATGAGAAGAATCTGCCGATAGATTATCAGACTGCAATCATGGCCGAAGAGCTGAATATGAATGTAACGACCTGTGCACTTAACGGCGGAGAGGATTACGAGCTGCTTTTCACGGTGCCAATCGGCGATAATGAGAAAATAGGCAACATGGAAAATGTTCACAGAATTGGTTATATAACAAAGGAGGAACTAGGCATAAGAATGATTACACGCGACGGTAATGAATTTGACATGCCGGCTCAGGGATGGAATCCGCTGAAAGGATAGCTTAAGAGTAACCATTCGATTTAGGCCGTCCTGTAATCAAACAAAAAATCCCGAGGTTATTCCCGGGATTTTTTGTATTGGTATGGCAGAAGTTGTGTAATTTCCTCTTCATCCATATCGTCTCTTAGCCTGCCAAGGACATCGGTGAGCCAGTCAAGAGGGTTCAACTGTACGACATCGCAGGATTCAAGCAGCGAGTAGAATACGGCATTGTCCTCAGCCCCCTTGTCATCATGGCTGAAGAGATAGTTCTTTCTGCCCATGACAGAAGGACGTTGTCCGCGTTCCACATCATTGTTATCCAGGTGATACCTTCCGTCAAGGGCATAGTTTCTCATCCTGGGCCAGAGTTTGTAAGCGTAGTCCAGGGCCTTCCCCAATAAGTCTGACGGTGTGGTGGTCTTACAGGCCACCTTCATCCATGCCTCCATGGCATCCATGATAGGCAGTCCCTTCTCCTTTCGTTCCTTAGCCACTTCTTCATATGAGGCCTTCCGCTGGCGCAGGTTTTCCTCCTGGGTATAGAGCAG
>OMUH01000026.1 GCA_900314195.1 uncultured Prevotella sp. | reverse complement strand
AAAACCAAGGAGTTACGACAAAATCGTAGCTCCTTTTTCTTTTAATGCGAACACCTCGCGAACACGCGAACGCTCGGTAAAGTCTATGATATTCTGCTTTGCGTGTTCGCAAAATGACGCGAACACGGAAATCTTCTATGATATTTTCACTCTCAATAGCTAAGTCCACCATAGTGTCGGTATCACCGGCGTCGGCCTTTTTTCTTCATTTCATCAATTCTCAGTCCCGTAATAATCTATTTGCTGTTGTTAATTATTATCTTTCTAATCAGTTTGGCATTGTGATATCATCCCCTTGCCGACACAGTACGCCAGAATCTACGAGAACATTGATGCGGGCTGTGAGCACTTGGTCGATGCGGTTGCCATTGCGGGCAAAACCAAGGGCTTTGGCTGTCGCCTTCTTCAGTTCGTCCACTGGGATAGAGATGGACTGCGACACGACGAAACGGATGGCATTGTCGAGCTTGTCTGCGGGTATGTCGTCTATCGTAGCGTCAGTCTGCTTTTCTAGAGACGGAGTCTGTGGCTCTTCTATAGGTTTTGGCTGAGAGAGTATCTTTGAAGGTGCTGGCACTTCGGGCGTTTTCAGTTGGCCGGCTTCAGCTTTCTGTAACATCTCACGGATGCGTTCTATCTCTTTATCCTTGTTGACGAACCAGTCAATGCTCCACACGCGCATCAGATTCCAGCCCAATCCACGGAGCACTGACGGCTGAATGATCTCACGGTCGCGCTCGGTCTTCGTACCGTAATAGTTCTCGCCATCGCAGAGGATTCCCAGCAGATAATGACTCTTATCTTTTGGATCCACCACGGCGATATCAATCTTGAAACTGCTCCGGCCCACATTGGTATCCACGCTGTAGCCCATATCCCTGATGGCTGCGGCGATAGCCTCCACGGTGCTCACAGGCTTTGCTGTACCAGCAAGTTGCGAACTCGGCACGGAGATATGACCATCGCGGGCAAACTCCAGGAACTTCTTCAGTCCTTCCACACCCTTGGCACTAGTTCGTCGGAGGTCAATCTGCTCGGGTTTCAGGGTTGAGAACACCACCATCTCTTTGCGTGCGCGACTCACGGCAACGTTCAATCGCCGCTCACCACCTTTATTGTTCAACGGGCCAAAGTTCATCGACACATGACCACGTTTGTCAGGGCCATACCCAATGGAGAAGAGGATTACGTCACGCTCATCTCCCTGCACATTCTCCAGATTCTTGATGAACAGCGGCTCGTCACAGTCTTTCATCATTGCCTCCAGGTCCGAATGTCCGGCAACACGCTGGGCAAGCACATCGTCGATGAGGTCCTGCTGAACTTTACTGAACGCCACGATGCCGATGCTGCTCTTGCGGAGCACAGGGTCACACCAGCGGCGAATAACCTCATCGGCAATAGCCTCAGCCTCGGCGTGGTTGCTACGGGTGCGGCCAAAGTCATAGGTGCCGTCGACAGGTACGAAGCGCACCATCGACACACGGTCGCTGACAGATGGGAATGTGAAAAGCTGTCCTTCGTAATACTCTTGGTTGGAGAATGCGATTAGACTCTCGCTCTTCGAACGGTAGTGCCACTGCAGGGGCACAGGCTGCATGCCGATGGTGCGGCAGTCGTCGAGGATGCTTTCCATGTCATCATACTCTGCCTCGCTCTCGTCGGTGGTGTCGGCGGTGAAGAAGCTTGTCGGTGGCAGCTGTTTCGGGTCACCGGCGCAGACTAGCGCACGGCCACGGGCGATGGTGCCCACAGCCTCGGCGGTGGGCATCTGCGACGCCTCGTCGAAGATGACGATGTCGAACTTCTCATTATCGAGGCTCAGATATTGTGCCACGGAGATAGGACTCATCAGCATGCAGGGACAGAGCCGCCTCAAGACGTTCGGCACCTCCTCAAAGATGTTTCGGATAGTCATGCCACGGCCACGGGATGTGATATAGCGGCGCAGCTTGCCCATCTCCGACTTGGCACTGGGCTCGCTGAGATGCTGTGGCACACGGCTGACGAGATGATAGTAGAGCTCCTGACAGGTAAGGCTGGTAAACTCGCGCGCCACCTGCCGGTATTGGCGGATGCTATCCTCGAAGACTGGCCCGCGGAAACCTGATAGCGCCTGGTCGGCATCGATCATCTCGATGGCGAGCTGACGATATACTGCTTTCATAAACAGTTCCGCCGTATGCTGGAAATCAGGCATGTCGCCCTGCGCGAGGATGACTTCTACTGCAGGGGAGAGATGTATGCTCTCCAGTTCTGCATTCTGTTTACACCAGTAAGCCCAGTCACGTGCCTTATCGGTATTGGCAAGCCAAGTAGGCAGCAGTACGGCAACTGCATTCAAGTCGCTGTCCTCGAAAGTGGCAATGGCTGAGAGATCATTGCAAACAGAAAGGAGCTGTTGCAAAGTCTCTCGTTCGCCAGCGGGAAGAGAGCCAGCACGGATAGCAGTCTCAGGCAGATCCCGCCGCATCCGACTGTAGTTCATCAACTGAGCAATCTGGTCATCGGCATTATCGGTTGTCATCGCCGGACAGTATACCTTCAACCGTTTCACGAAGCCTCTCTTCTTAAAATAGCGGATGAGCACGAACGAGTCCTTTGCCGCTTCCCATTGTTGTTGCAATTCAATGGGTTTCAAGTCGAGCGCCTCAGGCACCCATGTTTGCAACAGGGCTGCCTTAGCTTCCTCCACCTTATTATATTGTTCCATGCCATCGCACGCTTCCGTGATACTGAAAAGGGTGTAGTCAGCACTGTAATGTTCTATCGCCACCTTGCCCTTTTGCAGCAGTGGTTGCAACGTGGCCAGTAAAGTATGCAGACGGTCACCGATAGTCAGCGAGTCATCAGTCACATTCAAGCCACGCAGAGGATGTGTTGCCGGAGAGCCAACCAAATGATAGACAGACTCCAATGAAGTAATCTTCTGTGCCAGTGCACGGATCCCTTCCACCTTCATACCAGGAGTAATGCAAGTACGATCAAGCAGGAGTGGTTCGCCGTCAATACTCACATACCCAGTGATGCAGTCGTAGACTGATAGGCCGTTGTCACCTTTCTGATGCAGTGCATCAATATAATGTTGCAGATGGTTGCGGCGCTCGAAGAGATCTTTCGACTTTGTCTCGTAGTCGGCAGGCTCTGCCGTATGCACAGCATTGAGCGCCTTCTGCAACTGTTCGAGCAGGTGGTTACGTGTTGCCTTGTTGCTGTGGAGTTCAAGGCAGAAGTCGCCAATGCCAATACCTTCCAGGCGATGCTGTACCACCTGCAGGGCGGCGGCTTTCTCTGCCACGAAGAGCACACGCTTGTCGTGGCGCAGGGCGTTGGCGATGATGTTGGTGATGGTCTGGCTCTTGCCCGTGCCGGGAGGGCCATACATGATGTAGCTCTGTCCCTCGCCGGCAGCGGCGATGGCGCTGAGCTGCGAGGAGTCGGCAGAGATGGGCACACAGAGCTCCTTGGGTTCCACATTCTCGTCTATCTCATGAATATCCACCGCTTCCTTCTCACCGGCTAGGGTACTTCGTTTCACCAATGCATCAATGACAGGGTGAGCGACGATTTTGTCGAAATTGGTATGGATGTCGTTCCACATCACGAACTTTGCGAAGGAGAACAGACCGAGCAAGCAACCGTTCTGCACCTCCCACCGTGGCACGTCCTTGAGTTGCGAGCGCAGCGTGGCGAGGATGAGGTCAATGTCGTAACCGCTATCATCCACGGGCAGCGGGTCGAGGCCCTTGATATGGATATCAAACTGCTGGCGGAGAAACTCGATGAGTGTGGTGTTCACGGTCATATCCTCTTCACGACCGCGGAGCACGAATTTACCTGCCGACTTGCGGACGAGCTGCACGGGGAACAGCAGCAAGGGCGCATAGCGCTCCTGCACGCTCTTTTCGGTCTCAAACCATTTCAGCACGCCGAAGCCCAAGAACAGGGTGTTGGCGCCGTTCTCTTCCAGTGAGTTGCGGCTCTCACGATAGAGATGCTTCACCTCCTGTGCTAAGTCGTCCTCATCAAGCCCCGTAAAGAGATAGCCATGCTTCAGGCCATCGTTGGGCACGAGCGAGTCTTCGCGGTCGGGCATGGGTACCAGGGTTAGTTCCTTGCCCGCCTGCAGAATGTTTTCCACCTCACCGATGTTCTCAGGCAGCAGGGGCATGACGCGGAGTCCCCACTTGAGGTTCAGCAGATTATTACGAAGGGTGAAATCGAGGAGTTTCCGCTCCCAGATCTTCCGGCGGTAGTCCTTGCCCCGCTGTTGCTTCAGATTGTTTTCGTCAACGGCATATCCTTGCTCTATCCATCCAGTATCAGTTTCGCGTGAGATGCCGTTGGCGGCCACCGTCTCACCCTCAACAGGCAGGGGCAGCACACGATCGAGTCGGCAACGGCTTACGTCGATGATAGTCACAGGAGTCTCACTGTCAACGATATAGTTCATGGCTGCGTCGACGGCATCCTCGAAGCCCATCTTACTGTCGGAACCAATCTGCACGGCATCGACGAGTACAATCTCGTTGACGCCGTTACGGCTGTGATTATGGAGGAAGGCAATATCGTCGAGTATCGGCAGCGAGGCATATTTGTCGATGAGCCAGCAACCCACGAACATGTGACCAGGCACAACGACAAGGAGCGGGTGCAGACCAAGAGATTCCAGCATCGATGCCATGAGAATGCTCATGTCGAGACAATTGCCGGTGCGTTCCTTCAGAATATCGGGCACGAGCCGGATGCGCTGTCCTTGCTCAAAGCTGATCATTGATGTGCTATAGACAATGCCGAGGCTGCGTAAGGTGGCGAAGACAGCCGCAACATGAGCGCGGACGCGGTTAGCGTCCTTGGTCTGGTACTCGTCAATCTGTGAGTCGCCTGTAAAGGTGAGCAACTTGCGGCCCACCTCGGTCTTGATGGCCGACAGTCCCTGGGCGTTCGGTGTAACAAAGGCAGCGAGCAATTCTGGATATTTATCCATGCCCGGCCACTCGTTGAAGGCTAGGATGCGGATGGGATAGCTCTTCTCGAAGACAGTCTCACCATCATGTTCCATGCTCAGGCGGATAGTTGTCTGCACACTCTCCGAGGCACGACGCAGCTTATCGGCATCGGGTGTGGGGCGCATTCCATCGATACTCACAGGAGTATCCTTCGGCAGGACGCTCAGAATCTTGCAGCTTTCGATGAGATAATCACCAGTGATCATAATTTTCAAGTCATGCCACTCGGTGCCAGAGCTAATCTCCAGCAGGTTGCCACTCGCGTCCTTCCCGCTCTGCAGGACGGCGTAGTTCAGGGTGTCGGGGTATTCAAACCTTACGTTGAATTTTTCCATCTTCATTGGTCTTGATTGGTTGATAGAGACAATCTTTTCCAAAGATAGCAACTTTCTTTGATATTATGGTAAACCCAAACAAAAATCTGTCTCTTTATTAAATAGAAGAATCTCGTAGGGCGAAAATTCAAAAGATATGGATGTTTTTTATGTTGAAGAGGCAGATTCCATGAATTTTGTTTATTTTTGCAGTATGAAACAGCTGAGCGACGATGAGATCATAGAAGGCTTCCGAGAGGGCGACGACCGTGTGGTGAAGGACTATTTCTATCCATACTGTCAGATGGCGTATGCACTGCTCGACCGCCGCTATGACCTGCGCAGTAAGATGGATATGGAGTTTATGAGCCTTGCCCATGAATACTACCTCCGACTGGTGAAGGATGACTTCCGCCAACTGGACCGCCGCGAGACTGTCAGCCTGCGCACATGGATGGCCAATGGCTTTCGCTTTCTGGCACTCGACCGACTGAAGGCTATCAACGCCCACCGCATAGAAAGCTTTGAAGAACGACTAGAGCGTGGCATTGTGCAGTATGATATGACCGATGACACGCTGGAAGAGGACTTCCGCAACACCGTTCAAGAAATCTGCACCAGCCAGCTTGGCCACGACCGAAAGAACCGTCTTATCCTATATGGCATCCTCGTGGATGGCTACAAGGGAAAGGAGATAGCCTCACAACTGGGAATCAGTCCCGGCACGGTGACGGTACGTTACCAACGAATGATGGAAGACATCGTGAAGCCGTACTTCCGCAACTACTTCGTGGCATCGGAGAGCATGGCACAAATCACGCCTGTGCCGAGAGCTATAGCCTTCAACCGTCCGATAAAGGCTGTTCAGGCGGGAGCATCACGTACCACTCCGGACTATATCACCAGTCTTGCCCACAACGAGGTTTTCGTCTTCGGCAGCGACATTGCTGGCTTGCATATTGGGATGGAAGCAAAGAAGGCAGTTCGCCTGTTTGGTGCTGTCAAGGGGCAGGGCTCGGGGCTACAAGGCCGTTCATACGCCATTCCTACGATGCAGGGCGGAACAAACTCCATCAAGCCATACGTTGATTGTCTAATCAGCTATGCCCGTGAGCATCAGTCTCAGCACTTCCTCGTCACCCGCATTGGCTGTGGTATTGCCGGCTTCGAGCCAGAGGACATCGCGCCCTTGTTTGCTGATGCCATAAACATCACGAACATCGCCCTGCCCAAGGACTTCTGGCGAGTGTTGCGCCATTAGAAAGAAATCGTTTTAAAAGCGGAAGCCATTCTGTCTTGCTCCGAACGGGAAATGCCAAGCGCATCTGCCCGCCCGCGCCATGATGAGCAAATCTTCCGGCAAGTCTCCACTGCATGCTCAGCCTCATCCAGGCCCATTCCGTAAAGCGGAGCCGTCTGTATGGCAAGGTCGAAGTCCAGGCTGTTGTCGTTTTCATTGATATTCAGCTTTAGCCCGAGACCATCGGGATTGGGTGTCAGGTCGTATGCCGGTGAGAGTTGCCAGCCCTTGGCGGAAAGCATAAAGCCGTGGTTGCGCAGATGGTCGTCGCAGTTGGAGATGGCAATATTGAAGACAACTCGACGCCAGAGTTCATGCAGATCCTGTTGCTGTTTCGGCGTACCGTACTGCTGAATGAAGTCTGCCAGTTCCAGATAGCTTACTCCTGCTGCAGCATCATCTCCGTCGGTGTAACCCAGGAGCGTCATCGCTGAGGCGAAGTAATATCTGGCAAGCATGCCATCACGGTCAAAACGTCGTGTCAGAAAGGTATGATGACGTGAAGAATATCTTCTCACAGCCGTCTGCGGCACGTGAATGCCAAATTCACCTGCCATCTGCGTGACGATAAATTCCCAGGCTCCCACGTCGATGTCATCATGGCGACTGGGGAACTTTGCAATCCATAGGCTGCCGTCCGTATCGATGACATTCGCCTTGGGTCGCGCGCCGCCCAGCGACGATCCCGGTTGATAGAGCATGCGAAGCCACAACCTGTACTCAGGAGAGTCCTCGGCATCATCGCGTTCATAGTTCAGCGAGGCTTGCTCCAACGTACGCAGAGTGGTTATTGGTGGTGCCGCCAAATGCTCATCGTTATCAAGAAATGAGCCGTCCAACGAGGTTTTGAAGCGCAGCGCCCCCATACGGTTGCCGTCAAAGACACCCAACAGATAATCCGATGGCCGCAGTTTCCTTGGCTCAGTGCCTGCATCCTTTGCGCGGATGCGTTCCCGCCGCTGCATGAGCACTCGCCCCCATCGGTCAGGACAGGAATCGAGGAAGATACCGAAATTCTCCTTCTCTGCCGGTGCATACTGTTCGCCCTCGTATGGCTGAATATCCGGGTCAAGATATGCAATGGCCTTGTTGCGCAGCATCGCCTTATCGTAGCGGAAAGAGAACACCTCCTTGCCACGGATGCTCTCTGCCCGCAACACGCCCATGAACTGTGGTCCTTCAGTAATACCAATGGCATCAATGTAAACATAGATATCCATACCGCGACTTATTTAGATGATGCCCGCTGTGGCGTTATCAACTGTGCGTCCTGGAGCATACGGCCCAACTTGTCGTCGCTGGCGAGCCGCAGGATGTCCCGGTCCATGCCCAAGGCAATGAGCACACGAAAATAGGAGCCGAAGGCAACGCTGTCATCTCCGGCTTCAATCTTACTGATAGTGTTACGGCCCAGCGAAGTCTTCTGTGCCATCTCCTGTGAGGTGAGGTTGCGGCGCAGACGGGCGAGCTTGATCTGCGTTCCCAGCTCCTGCAACATCCTTTGGTGCTTGGGCAATAAAGGTCTCTTCATACTGGTAATGTTTAATATCCTGTGCAAAGATAGTGGTTTTTGTTTAGAATATCAACATTTAAGTAAGATTATCTGCTAAGAAATTCCAGTAGCATTCCTTCTATCTCATCCATCAACAGTTCATAGCTTTTTGAGCGTTTATCTTTTGATAACGATTGCCGTATAACTACCTTTACATTGTCCTCATCGCCAGTGCCGTTGCCTCGCCCACCATGAAGACCTCGCCGAGGCGGTAGTGGCGCATGCCTTTCTCCTTGATGGTGCCACCGGCAGCATCGGCAGTGCGGAGCATCTTGCTGCGGAATTCCCAATCGCCAAGGCGGGTAGCAGCACCGAGGGCGAAGGCCGTTCCTCCTGCGCTGAGACCGTTGACGACCAAACCTGCGTCACCGGCTTTCAGACTCAGTTTCGGCGTCTTTTTCACGTACTCCCTCACGCCACAAAGCTTCGTGCCCATGAAGGACGTCTCGATGCCGAGGACAGCCTTCATCTTCTCGTACTGCTCTCGGGCAAAGGCTTCATCCACCAAAGAGAGATAGGAGCAGTTTAGTGCGGAATAGGATCCACGGATGGCAACGCTCTTGAATCTCCCAGCACCCGGGAGCATACCTGCCAACAGCCCCGTTCGCTTGTGTATCCATTTCGTTTTTGCATTCTGAAGCCATGCCTCGACAGTGTCAGCATACTTGCCGTCGTTGAGCTGCGCGTAATTGTGCAGCGCAACGATGCTCACCAGCATGTCGGGGACGAAGATTTGTTTAAACGGGAACGATAGCAAGTTGAGGTCGTAAGGGCTGGCGAGCATTCTGCGATGCAGCGTCTCACAGAGCGTGTCGAGCAGAGTGTCGAACTGTCCGTCGCCACCAATCATCTTGTAGTTGGTGATCATCCAGGCAAGGATACTCAGGTAAGTCATGTGGCTTTTCTCCCCGGCGAGTGTCTCCATTGCATCTTCATGCCACATCATCGTGTCGTAGTAGCGGATGGTCGGGGTGTTGACCAGACGGATGAGCTTGGCTATCAGCTCCGGGCACTTCTCCATCTTGTCCGGATAGAGCCGGCTGATGTTCGCCAGAGCAAAGGCGAGCATCGAGCAACAGTAGATAGCCCACTGCCCTTGATACTCCCGTCCAATCTGTGCCGGCATCTTCGCAATCAGTTTCTCTGGGTCATCCACGATAATTTCCCTGCACAGCCAGTTGGCACGTTCCAGAATATCATTCTTCTCCTCGTCCCAACTACTCACCGAGCGGACGGGATAGTCCTTTGACGAATGGCTCTTCAGCATGGAGAAGGGCAGAGCCCCTAAGAGTTTCGTGCTACTGCCCAGGAGTTTCAGTGTACTTAATTTCATATCACAGTCACCCTTTAAAAATCAGTATGATGCTAGCCTCGTATTAAAGGTAATTAGACCAGGCTTTTAGTCAACCTCTAAGCTGGGATCCTCCTCTTCTGGAGTTTTCCAGTCGATACCATACTTGTTCTTGAGAATGTCTTTCATTAATCCCCATATCCAGTGGATGCAGCCAAAGAAACTGAGCTCTCTCATTGCTTCATCAAGATTCTCCATGGCTAACTTCTCCAGATAGGAGATGCGTTCATCACTACAAGCCCGGTATTCAACATTACAAGCAATGTCCGCATTATGAAGGTCTATAAGCCTTGTCATGTTTCCATTACCATCAGAGATGTACCCATATTCAAATCCGTCCGATTCATGTTGTATGCCATCATCTGTATTAAAAAAAGGTGTTGCATTGAGACAGTCTGGTATTTCATCATATATCTCTTCAGGTACAACGGAACTCACCCCAGTGCGTTGCTTGAGTGATGCATTTTGCCTTTTAAGCTCATCAATTTGTTCTTTGACAAATATCTCTTCCGCTTCTTTCTCAGCCATTTTAATCTTAGCTTCACGTTCATCTTCTATATTAGGATTCATCATATGTCTAAAAAGTTATATACTGAGCGTTACTATAACGATATGGGTCATTGTTTCTAACAACCATGTAAAAAATTCACCACTTTATCTTCTACTTTACTGAGTGGCAGGTCATAACGGATGCGAAGCAGTGGGATTCCTCTGTCCTTGCATTCCCAGCCCTCCACGATGTCACGCAGACGCTGGAAGATGAACTGTCGGCGGCCGCCGAAATACTTCACAGGATGATAGTGCTGCCGGCCATCATATTCGATGAAAAACGGCTTACCCTCCAGCCATACGCAGAAATCGATGTGCATGTAGCCGAAGGGATACTGCATCTCGTAGATGTATCCGTTCTTGTCCAGTGCCTCCGCCACAGCCCGTTCACCCTTTGAAGCCCGGGACTTCGGGATGCGTATCTCCTTATGGAGATACTTCACCTTGAAGTCTTGTATCTTATTGCCTAACCAAAATACCCACATAAGTTGTTATTTGTTTGCTGTAAGCCAGTCGCCAAAGAGAAGCGCACCGCCTACGAGGAACACTACGATGACTGCTGCAAGAAGTATTGCGCATCCTATACCATTCTTCTTTGTGCTTTCGTTATAATGTCCGAAATAGACTCCAATGCAAATTAGCAATACGGGGCCGGCAGAAACGAATCTGGTAACTTCGGTAGTTCCAAAGTACATTCCTCCTAAGGCGAGGAAGGCAAGCGCACATACGCCAAGGCAGATCAAGAGAACAGCCAAGAGTATATTTCCCCATTTACTAATAGAAGACTCATTGGGTGATGGCGTATGCGCTGACACAGGAGTAGAGACTTGTGGAGGAACAATCCAGCAATTCGCCGGTATCTTTGACCTGTCTATATTGCTACAGCCAGCAAATGCATCGTCAGCTACAGTGACGTTTTCGGGCAGTCGGATATCCCTCAAACGGGAACAGCCTGCAAAGGCTCTGCTGCCTATGAGTTTTACCGTATCGGGAAGGTCAATATACTCGTATGTCACTCGCCCTTCAAAAGCGCCGTCGCAGATGATCTCCACGCCATCCGTAGCAATATATTCCTTCAGGCGACCTGGAGCTCTGAAGAGTCGTTTGCCGTCAGCACTGAACCTGAAGCCATTCTCGTCGGGAGTGGTATCGTGATACTCCGTCTTATAATATTCTGTTGGCCCTAATCGTCTTGCCATATTTGTTAAATCATTGAGAGTAAATAGCCTACGGCTATCTTGCTAATATATATTGCCACTATGCCATTGACGATGAACAGCAGGATAACATCCTGACAACCATCGTTTGCATGAAGGGCTTCTTGCCGACGTCGTTCTTCTTCCGCCTCTGCCCTGCGCCGAGCGCCCTCGGGGTCCAACGTATCCCGCAGCCCCTGAAAGAGCGTGGAAATAAGCGCCATAACGAGCCACAATACGACAAATGCTGCTATAAACCCTATAATCCGAAGCAATATGGTCAATGCAGAAGAGGTTACCTCTTTTGTGGATTCAACAGCAATGTCGCTTAGCCCCGAAGTGGCCTTTGCCATAGGAATAACATGGATAATATCCAGAAAGTCCAGAATCAAAGTCACGATGACAGGGATAGCCAGCAGCATTCCCAGGCAGCCATACTTTTCTGTAGCCTTGTCTTGATCGCTTGTCCAAGCATTGCCTGCGATGCGGTATTTCTTACTTGATAGCGTAGATGCCCGTATAGAGAGCACCATCCAAATAATAACCATCGCCAGGAGCGCCCAATTCCAGATAGAGCCTTTGAACAGCGCATAGCATGCCAACAGAACCGACGTAATACCTCCAGCAGCAATGGCTAACAAAATGAGACCTCGGTCCCACTTATTGACACCCTTCTCCTTGATGAACGACCGCAGCCGTGACTTCAATGATTTTCTTTTCCTTCTTCTTGCCATAACTTACTTTCCAAATATCTTTCTCCAGATGGACTTCTCCATCTCGATCGTCAGCGCACTCTGGGTGGTGTACTCACCATTGTAGGCAATCAGCTTCAGCGTGAACTTCTCACGCATGATTTTGATCTTCCTGCTGCCATGGATGGGGTGTTCCTCACGCTTCGACTTGCCAAAGACGAGCTCTACCCGCTGTGCATTGCTCACGTCCCATTCCACTTCAACATTCTTGCCCTTGTGGCGGTCGGCATCCTCCGGATAGCGGAAATAGTTGATGACGGGCTGAGGATTGCTCACTGCCGTAATCTCAAGTTTCTTCTCCACAAACTTCTCGCCAGAGAACGCACGCAGCGTCACTGTTGACGGATTGGACATAACGGTGACAGGCATGCTGCCCTCCAATGCCGCAGGCGCACCATTGAGCGTCACGCTGTCGGCATGCTCCGTTGCCCAGGTGATGGTGACATCGTCGCCTGGTTTGCACACGCTGACCGAGCTCTCCATCTTCGTGATGCTCGGCAGCACTTTTGCCTCAATGGTTAAGAGCTTCTCTGCTTCGTACTTCCTGTTCCTTGCCTTGAACCGCAGTTGCATTGACTGGGCAGTCACAAACAGTTTCCTCGACCCCATAGGAGCTTCACGGAAAAGCACATTGTCGCCCTGGCTGACCTCCACGCTCTCAGCATCCTCTGCTTTCCAGAACAGCCGGACTTCATCGCCAACAAACAACGGTGGATTGATAGTCTGGAAACTGACATCGCTGAACGCCGGAGCCTTGATCTTCGGTGTCTTGATGGTTATCGCAGAACGATTATAGACGCCGCTGTTGCTGGCTTCCAGGTTCACCACCGGGTTCTCGTCAACCACTTTGACTTCTATTGACCCACTTGACGTGAATGGCCTGTCCTCTATCGTCACCCCATTGCTGGAGAGCTTCACCTGCTGGCAGTCCTCCACCTCCCACGACAGTGTCACCATGGAGCCAATCTCTGCAGGGGCATCGCCGTTAGAGGAACGGAACACCTTGACGTCCGGCTTGGCGGCTTCGATAACGATTTCCTGCGATATTTCCTTGCCCACTTCGTTGCTGGCGGTGAGGGTATAGGTGCGCGGTTGGTCCTCAATGTTTACATGTGAGGTGCCCTGATGAAGCACATGCATCGTACGTGGACCGGTGAGATAGACCTCCTTGGCCCCACTGACCTCCCATTCCAAGATGAACTCGTCGCCTACTTTGCGGGCATCGCCCACCTTGCGGAAATAGTTAATCACCGGCAGAGGCACGGAGTCGAGTCCACCGGGATAGACCTTCAGCGTACGCGTGGCTATGCCTCTGGCGTTGCTTGCAGTGAGCGTGATGGCCATGGGGCCGGCATCCATCATGATCATGCACGAGCCCGTGTTGTTCATCGGCAGGTCGCCGAGGCCTGTGACCCGCAGCGAGGTGGCATGCGACACATTCCATATAAACTTGCACCGCTTGCCAGCCATGGGCTCCCCACGCCGCTGGAATGTATTGATGACGGGCAGTGGTGGAAGCTGAGGCTGTGGTTGCGGCCGAGATTGAGCAGTTCCCGCATTTCCTTGCGGGTTCCACTCCGGCTGCCCGACCATATTTGGGTTGTTTTGTGCACTTCCCCTGCGACGTTCAAACATTCCCGTCACAGGGTTGTACACCAAGTCATTCATATCACTCATCTTTAACCAAGTTGATTTAAGAGGTTGTCAATGTTGATGTTCGAAGTGTCCTGCTGGCCAAGTCTTTGCTCTATCTGCTCGCCCGTGTCCAAAGTTACGACATGAGAGCACACGGCGCAGTCAGTCTGCTTCTTGATGTGTGAGCCATACCACCGTATGATGGTCGGCATAGCGCCGGCACCGGGCAGGGCGTGCCAGTTGGCATACTTCCGCTCGCGCCGGTTCGCCCACATATAATAATTATAGGTGAACTCCTGCTCCAGACTCTGTATGCCGGAGTTTTGCCCACGGGAGAGTTCCACGAGGGCGAGCTTCACCATCATGTTGCAGATCGGCGCAATGTCCGACGACAGGCCCACCTGCACCATGGCGTCAGCATCCTCTGCGGAGACGTAGGCAGCTATAGCACCCGTGCGCCGTGCCGACTGCTCATCGGTGATCTCCTCGTTCTGCATCTCAAACCAGTCGTTGCCCACCAGACAACAGTAGCAAGCCTCCCCTGGGCGGCTGATGAAGACATCGCCGCCTTCTGCACGGGTGATGGCGCGGCCGTAGATGCACGTTTTCTGATGCTTGTGCACCAGCTCCGCCAGTGTGAACCGGCTGGCATTGTTGTCGGTGGCACAGATGACGAGGTCGCAGACCTTCACCGCTTCCTCCAGTTCCCGGGTGTCGATGGTGATATTGACGGGATGCTTATGGACTGTGGCATACGGGTTCTTGCCAAGGATGGCATCCTCGATGGCATCGGTCTTCAGCCGGCCGAGGTCCTGCAACACACAGGTGTGACGGGCAAGGTTGTGGAGCTCCACGCGGTCGAAGTCGAAGAGCGAGAACTCACCTACACCAGCCTTGGCAAGCTCGATGGCTATCTGTGAGCCGAAACTGCCAAGCCCGATGATGGCTACATGCTTGGCTTTGAGGATGCTCACCTCCAGGATGCCCTTGCTGCGTGAATAGAGTTCTTCCTCGGAGGGGATGAAGTTCGCCTGCATCTCCATGCCGTTGTAGTAGACCTTAACCGTTTGCCCGTCGGCGACTACCTGCCAGCCTTGCCGGTCCGTCTGCTCACGTGTGAACAGACAGGGGGCAGTGCTGCCAAAGGCATGCCGCAAGGGATGGAAGTGCAAATGGACAACGTTCTCTCCTTCCCACTCGTAGGCGATGCCTTGCTGAGGACCATCCAAGGAGAGAAACTCCTGGATGTCGTTCTGCGAGAGATAGATGGTCGTCATGCGGCAAATCCTTCTTTGGTCATCTCGGTCACAATCTCGCCATCGCCGCGGGTGTCCACGGGACGCTGCTCAAACTCTCCGGTCTCGGCGTTGAAGACGAGTTCGTTCTTTTCATTTCCATGCTGAGTGTCCTTCACCACATTGGCGATACGCTCCAGTTCTGATTCGTTTGTCATAGCTATAATGTTTTATTGATTTTATCTTTGGTGTCCTAAGTAATAGTCGATGTTGCGATGGGTCTGCAGGTGCATCTCATACATCTCCAGCCAGAGACGGCATTTCACGTAGACCTTGTAGAGCGAGACGTTCGGCGTCCATGACCCAGGACCATAATGGCAGATGCGCGTGTGACCACGGTGCAGGCCCAGCGTGTGCATGGAACCGCTCACCTGGTCGAGCTTCCGCCCGCTACAGTTGCGGATGTCGTTAAGCACCGTCACCACTGGAATCTCCTCGGGAAAGTGCTCTAGGTCGATGCGCAGGGTGTAGATGTTGCCACGGTTCGTGCGCGCCGCCATAATGAGGTAGGGCTCGCTGGTGTTGGTGTCCATGAAGCGATAGAGGTTGGGCTGTAGTTTCTGTTGCAGCACCGAGAGCTCCAGGGCATATCTTTCTTTCGTCATCATAATATAAAGTCTTTATCTGTATGTAATTCTGTTATGATTTCAGTTAGATCTTCATTGTCCGTCAATTGTCAGCCATGCGTCCGTCAATTGTCAGCCATGTTGCCGTCAATTGTCAAACGATGGATAACCAATGCTTAAACGCATTAAGAATATCACCATCGTAGCACCATTCTGTGGTGTTTCCGAGCGCCTTATCGCCTTGCATCACAGTTGGGCTCTCGTTGGGGAACCCCTGTCCGAAATGAATATCGGTCTCTGTGTCCTGGCGTTGCGTAACGATGTGCACTTCCTTGTTGCTGTCGAGGATTACCTTTCCCTCGGCGTTCCACAAGGCATTGACATAATCGAGCATTCCTTTAAGCACCAGCCCGCTGCCTTTCTCTTGCAGCCAATAGCCTTTCTGATAGTCGGGTTTGCCGCCATCGGTCTTCAGACCGCGCATGTTTGCAATTGTTGTCGTGGGATGGAGGAGGATATCTTTCAGTCCTTCATCGACAACCTTGCGGAACGGACTGTTCATGGGCTTGATGATCCATCGCGCCTCCTGATAGTCTGCTTCGCCATGGCGGAAGGGGAAGGCATTGAGCGTAGAGGAATGGTTGTCGCAGACGCCGATGCAGAGGAGGAACTGCGGCAAGCCGAGCTTTTCCACGTTCGTCCGCATGTTGCGGGCATCGTAGCCGCTGGGGTGCGACAGCCCCAGCTGATGATGGCTGTGCCATTCACCGATATGTTGCAGGCCATAGACCTCTGTCAGCCGTTTGCCCACGGTCTCCAGATAGTCGAGATCCTGATTGAAGAACGTCGACTGATGGTTGGCATGCCGGCCCGGGCCGATGGCATAGAGCACCACGGGCGTGCCGCCAAGGGTGACAAAGCCGAAGAGCTGACCACCGGTCTCAATATTTTTGTAGTCGAGGATGCAGCGGGAGATGTAGTCCATCTCGCTCTGATAGATGATGACATCGTTGTTGCTCGCTGCCATGGCGACGGACTGTAATGGCTGCGTTTGCTGAGGTTTCCTTGTCGTCTGTCGGCTATGTTTGTCGAAGCGACGTTTCTTCTTATGATGCTTCATAGCGTTATATAGATGTTCTGTTAATGGAGGAAGAAGTGCCGGAGTTGTTTGCCGAACTCCTTCCGTATTTGCTTGTCGGTGAACGATTGCCATAGGATGGGCAGCGCCAGTCGGGTGCAACAGAGATAGTCGTTGGCAGACTTCATCATCGGGTCGAAGCCGAGGTAGGTCCTGCGATAACGGCTGTTTTTCATCCGCCAGGCGTCCTGCTCCGTCCAGCGAGGCTGAGGCTCAGGTTCTTGTATGCCTTCAGCCGCCTCGGGCATTTGTTCTATTGCTCCCGCCTGCACCATTACTTCGCTAATAACTCTCATGCACTGCTTGGGATGACGGAAGAGCATCTCCTCGGAGAACCGCACTACCCACCAGCCAGCCTGCCAGAAGAGTTCGTTACGCCGGCCGTCTTTATCTTGGCCATTCGCATCGATATAATGAGACGGATGACCAGAAACAGAGTAAGGCTCGTCGACCTCGATATCAATGCCGATACCACGCTGCACATCCACGAATGCCATGTCCGGCTCATAGTTATGCCCACTAATCTTCACGCAGACATCCGCCTGCAGGCTGCGCAGTCCCAGCCGATGCAGCCGTGAGAACGCGATAAGCTCCGAAGGCCCCTTCTTCTTTGTCTTGCCCTTGCGCGATGAGGCTGGCGGCACAAAGGTTGCACCGTCAGCAGGAGCAAGGATTATGGGATAATGGTCTTCTTGCATTTTAATGTTATTTGCTGTTGTTCTTCACCCAGTCCTGCGCCTCGGGCAGGCCCATGTCTGCGGCACGCTTGGCATAAATCCAAATCAGGTCATGGAGGTCTTCCTCACGCACCTCCTCAGGCAGAGTGGCAATGCGGGAGAAACTCTTGTTATTCTGGTCGGAAAACACTGCAATTGCCATCTTCCCATTATCCATCTTAATGAAGGTATATTGGGAGTTGGCCGTAAAGTTGCTGATAAGCCCCGCAAAGAGCCAATAGCCTTCGGCATGGCCGTTGTCGCCAAAGGAATGGGCCATGGCGAGCGCCTTGTCCACATTACCCTGCTGATATTCGTTCATGGCGACTTGTATGGGGTCGCTAACCACTTCCAGATTGCTCAGGTCTCCATTGGCCTGTTGCATCACCGCGATAGCCTGAGGATGGCCGGCTTGGGCTGCAGCCATCATCAGCTTGTTAGCCTTGCTCAGGTCTTTCTGGACATAACGGCCTGTGAAATAGAACAGAGCAAGATTGTAGAGACTGTGCGAATCCCCATGCTGTGCAGCAAACGTCATGTAAGGGATTGCTTTCTCCTCATCCACAGGCACGCCCTTTCCAGCCATGTAGATGGACGCCAAATTGCTGGCGCCATGCCAGTCGCCCTTCTGGTAAGCTAACTCATAGAGACCGCGCGCCTTGGCAAGGTCAACCTTTACTCCATACCCACGCTCATAACACCAGCCCACATTGTTGATGGCCACGGCGTTGCCGGTGTCGGCGGCAGCTTTGTACCACTTATAGGCAAGATGATATTGTGGCGTCCCGTCAAACGCTCCGTGCTCATATTTCTGCCCGAGGGTGATCATGGCATCCACGTCACCCGCCTCTGCTTTTTCTTGCAGACGCTCTTCCTCGCTCTTGAAAAGGTTCTTGAAAAATCCCATAGTCGTATTTTTTATTTTGATAAGATACTCAATGTCAATAAACTATACTGGCTCTTTTTTATTTGGCCACAGGTCTGACACTCAGTCCGTAGAAGCGGAAAGAAGAGGTGTAGGCATTGTATGTACTGTCATTGAAGTGCAATATCCAACCCATGGCGCCTTCGCCTGAAAGGTCGTAATCAGAAAGAGTAGACGACCAATAGTGGCCGCTTGTATCATCATCAAGGCTGCCATTCTTGAAGGTGCCTGCATCAGCAAGGAAAATGCTCTTGCCATTAGGCCCCGTGACAAGGCATCCCCTTTTTCCATCAAGGTAATATCGTCCCCAAGTGCATTTTTCCTCCAATTCTCTCATCTCAGCTATGGTAGGCATTCGCCATGGTGCAAGGGCTCTTTCATTTAACTCGACATAGGAAGACAATATGTCACAATGTAATC
>OMUH01000055.1 GCA_900314195.1 uncultured Prevotella sp. | reverse complement strand
CGTGCAAGAACAAAAGAAACTGTTCAGCACGGCTGTTTTTCGTGCGCCTGATAGGACTCGAACCTACACGGCCTGAACCACTAGATCCTAAGTCTAGCGCGTCTACCAATTCCGCCACAAGCGCAAAACTGTTTGCAAAGATACAAACATTTTTTCAGTTTTCAAAAGATTAACGTAAAAAACATCGGTCCACTCTGCCAACCGCAAAACACATACAGCCTCATCAGGCCAAAACAAAAAGGATACATGGAAGGAATACAGCATACACATGCGAATTCAATCAAATAAACAGGCTGCATTTCATGCATCAACATACAAATAAATATACAACCTTTGTCTGCGCATGGTTCAGACCTTGCCAACTAAGCAAATATAAAGTCCGCTGGAACAACAATATTTCAGAATCTTCTTACCCTGCGGTATTTAAGTGTGTAGACCTTGTCGAAATATGACTCCCAGGGAGTGTTTTTTGATTCTTGATCGCCGTCGGTAATCCGAAGGCCGTAAAAGCGAGTGCCGGTGCGTCTGTAACCGGCCATTTTACCGGCAAGGGCCGCGGCCATAGGTATATCAAAGTCGGTTATCCAAAGAACATCTGCATTTGCATACTGCTGTCCGTCGAGAAGAGAAAACATCATCTCCATCATGTTTCTGGCATTTGTACCGCCGTTTAAGAACGGTATGACCGGTTCTTTTCTCGGCATGTCTTTTTCTGTAGTTCCCAAGGCATTCAAAAGACGGTTGTACCGCCGTGCCTTAAGATCTACGGGGTAGGCAGCCACAGAGAAATCTATAAAGAAACAGTCGCGTTGAGCATTCTGCACCATGGCCGTGAGCTGTTCAAGCAATACTTTCTCAACACGTTCGGGCAAGCCTTTCATGCTGGCTGACGTATCGGCACAGACAATGACAGGGCCAAGCCTGCTGGCCGATGTTGAGCTCAGGCGCCGGGTCGGCTTGCTGACATTTGACTTGCAGCGAAACACCTGCAGATGCTTGGTGATATATTTATAAACGAACAATCTCTCAAGTGTCTCGTCAGCACACTGCGCCCACTCCGATGGCAACAGTGAGTTTACGTCATTGCCTATGGTTATGCCGTCTATGTCGCTACCGCCGGAATGATGCAGCATCACTTCCATGCCCTCGGCAGAGCTTAGACGCTCCGTGCCGGCTTCATCTGCCTTCCGCCCCATTTTCTTTATAATCTCGTCGAGAATGGGATAACGGTCACGCAGCTTGATTACTTGCAGCTGTCGTTCAAACTCCGACTCCGACCATGTTCCGTCCATCATGTCATAGGCCGCGGCAGCATCATCATCATCGGCATTCATGCTCTGCGTCACCTGCTTCATCTGCTTGTAAGCTGTATCAAGCTGCATGGGCACCTGCCGTCCCTGCCGGTCTATCCATTCCGATTCTTTCAAGCACAGATGATTGAAGATGGCCTCCTGCCAGTCATGCCGCAGCTTCTCCCAGTTTTCCTGCCTGTCAGCACCGCCGGATGTAGAAAAAAGCTGTGTGAAAAACTGTTTGTCAAAGCCGTCGTCGCCATGCCGCTCTCCCACTTCGGCCACGATGCTCTCCCAATGCCGGCGTTCTTTGTCCGGACTGAAATCAGCCACCTCGCAACTATGCCTGTATTCCGTCCATGTGCGCTTGCTCTCAAACTGTGTGTTATGCAGGCAATTTACGACAAAGCGTCCTACGGTGACATAAAACAGCCTTGCGGCAGCCTTGCCCGACAGTACCTTTACCTGCACAACAGGGTCTGACATCAGACGTTTGAGATAGCCCAGCAGCGGGTCATCAAAGGTTGCCCACGGAGCATAAACCGATTTTCCAACGTTCTCCACATCAGGCACTTCGCCGGTGGCAACGAAATCTGCTACGACCTTCAGATAACGCTGCACGTCCATGAAGCCGTCAGTCTCGTAAAGCTCCCAAAAGGCCATGTTTTTATCTGCTGCCGCCATCAGTCATAGATTTTATTAATATCCTGCCGCGTAAACGCCATCTCTCTGTAGAACAAAGCTACATAATCTTTCACAGCCTGCCTGTCTGACGCCGATGCAAAGATATTGTCATTGATGGCATCTTCCGTTTTCTTCATATCGTCAGCAAGCCGATCTATCTCACTGCTGTAATCGCGTGTGCCTGCTGAGCCGTCCTGCGCTGCATCTGGCATTTGGCTGAACAGTGATCCCTCGCCGTCAGGAATTTTCTCAACATCATACTCCACACCATTCATATAAAGATGGTCATCGTCTCGTGATATTGACACAAGTGCACTGCCCACAGGCGCCGTGGCAAGGGCGGAATAAAGGCGTACGACACGGCAGCCGTTAAGTGCCTTGTCTTTATACAATATACCCTTTTCCGGTTCTTCATCTGTTTTTTGAGTGAGATAATAAGGCAGTGCCTGAAAGTCAGAAGCCATAATGAATGTATCCTCCATTCCCTTGCCTGTGAGCCGGTAATAGAACTTATGATAAAGCCGCTTGTCTCTGTCGCGCTGAAGCCTGCGCTCAGAAATCTGCCCGGCAGCCTTTCTAACCTTTGCCGTTTTTATTTCTTCGTTCAATGATTTTTTCAATTCGGCAAGACGTGTGGCATAAACAGCAAAGACCGCTTGTATTACTATCTTGCGTACGGCGTCGCGTTCTTCAGGTTCCTGCCAAAGGCAATGATAAACAGGTATCAGGTCGGCCGGCTCAGCCTCACTGCGGTCCTGCAGAAATGCTGACGTTCTGAGAAGGCGCACTATATTCTTCCAGCGCCGGTCACTGACATAGATACTGCGAAGCTCACTGTCGGCGTCTACCCTGACGCCTTTCAAAGACTTGCGTATAGTCATAACGGCGTCAAGCAACGGTTGCGAAAGGCTTACGCCGTCTATCTCGGCTGACCATTGTTCATATTCCTTGTTGCTTATCTGATCAGCACTGTTTACTTTCACACAAGCAACATCGGGAGTTGTGAGCATTTTAATGAAAAGGGCGTCATTGGATATATTCCTGCACTCAAGGCGAATGAGAAAACGGTCCCACAGGGCCTCCAGTCCCTCTCCCTGCGCCGGCAGCTCGTTGCTCGCAGCCACGAGAAGCTTCAGCGGCAGATGCAGCTCTTTGCTGCCGTTGCGAAACAGCTTTTCGTTCATCACCGTGAGCAGCGTGTTCTGAATGGCCGGTCCGGCCTTCCACATCTCATCCAGAAACACCACGTCGGCAGTAGGCAGATAGCCGTCTACACACCGCTCATAAGAATCCGTTTCTTTCAGCTTGGAGATGCTCACCGGTCCGAATATCTCATCGGGAGTGGAGAAACGAGACATCAGATATTCGAATCCGCGTGCACGCCGGAAAGCAAGCTTAAGCCGCCGTGCCACCATAGACTTGGCAACACCCGGCGGACCGAGCAGCAGAATGCTGTCGCCGGCAACGGCAGCAAGCAGCGAAAGGGCTATCTCAGTATCCTTGTCATATATGCCGTTCTGCATCTGATTTATCAAACGTATGATTCTGTCTTTCATAAATGTCTACTATATTTTTCAGCGTAACCGTCCAGCGACAGCAAGAACGCAAAATGAAAACACAGGCGCACGGCGCTGCATGATCAAGCCGTCTGCAAACTGAATGTTATGTTTAAGGCACACGCACAAATAACAGAAAACAAAAAATTCCACCTGCTGGCGGCAGCAAGTGCCGCACACTGCACGTGGAAATAGTTTTTTATTTATCCTGCAACATTCACTGAACAGTCATAATGTCATTTTCTGTCAATGGCTAAATTCTCTTGCTCTCGCCGCGAAGAAGGTTCATAAACTCACCGCGTGTCTTTGCCGACTCAAACACACCGCTGTAGGCCGACGTAGTAGTTATTGAGTTTTGCTTTTCCACGCCGCGCATCTGCATGCACATGTGCTTGGCCTCTATCACCACCATCACACCCATAGGCTTCAGCGTGTCCTGTATGCACTGCTGTATCTGCTGCGTCAGGCGTTCCTGCACCTGCAGCCGGTGACTGTAAATATCAACCACACGTGCTATCTTGCTCAGTCCTGTTATGTAACCGTTCGGAATATATGCCACATGTGCCTTTCCGTAAAACGGCAGCATGTGATGCTCGCACATGGAAAAGAAGTCAATGTCCTTGACTATTACCATCTGATTATACTTTTCGGCAAAGAGAGCGTCCGTAAGCACCTTATGAGGGTCCTGCGTATAGCCGCGCGTCAGTATCTGCATGGCCTTAGCTACGCGCATAGGCGTCTTGAGCAGTCCTTCGCGCTGCGGATCCTCGCCGAGCAGTCTTAGTATTTCCTTATAATGTGCGGCCAGCTCATCAAGGCCGTCTCTGAATTCTGTTTCCGGGTTCATAATGATTTGTTTGAGTATGTCGTTATATTAAGCCGTTTTGAAAATGGCCGTCATATAATAAGTTTTTATATAATATAAAATATATGTGAACTATGTGTGTAAAAGAAATGTCTCATTCAGAAGAAATGCGCCAATCCGTCTACCTCTGAACAGTAATCTTGCCCTTCACGAGCGTTGCGCTGCGAAAGCCTAAGGCCTTTACCTTGCGCAGATATTCCTGTGCTTCCGACAGCTCTCTGTAGTTGCCCATACGGCATATCCACCTTGGTGAATAGAAATGCACGTAAACAGGCTGATCAGGGAAATTCATCTTTACTGTCTTGCCGGTGCTTTCTGCCTTCTGTCTGTCGGCGCGCGTGTTGCCTCCGGCAAACACCTGCACTCTGTATCCGGTAACCTTATAGCTGCCGCGCATCACCTTCTTACGCGTGTCAACAGTTGCTGTCTCCGCGCGCTCCTCGTCCTGCTGCTGTTCCTTCTCCCTTCGCACAGCACGCTGCTGGCTTTCCGAGCCCTGCTGCCGGGTTTGTTGTTCCCTCTTAACCGTTTGTTCTCTCTTGACAGGCTGCGGAGCCTGCTTCTCAGTCTGCTCTGCATGCTTCTGAATCTGCCGTGCAGAGGCCGTTGCCGTTTTTTGATTTGCACTTTGGCTGTCGTCAGCACCGTTCACAAGCCGGTCTATCTCCCTGCTCTCCTCGACCTTCACAGTGCCCTGTCCGCTGACAGGCGACTGGAGTCTGTCAAGAAAGGTCTGAGCAGACAGCGAATGTGCAGCCGTCATAAGAAGAAAAGCCAGAATGAGTCTCATAGAATATAAAATTATCGGATGCTGTTATACCTTACAAAAAAAATACAAACAAATTAATCCGGCAAGAACACGGCCATTGGCCGAGCCCAGCCGGATCAATCACATAAAATTTATTTTAAAAAGAGTTTCAAGCTAAACGCCATGCGTACCGTTCCGGCCAAAGACGCATTTTATTTCCATGCGTCAATGATAGCCTTGAAGTCAGCAGCCTTCAGAGAAGCACCGCCAATCAGTCCGCCGTCGATGTCAGGCTTTGCGAATAGCTCCTTTGCGTTGCCCGGCTTGCAGCTTCCACCGTAAAGAATGGTAGTGTCGTCAGCAGCCTGCTTGCCGTACTTGTCGGCCACGATGCCGCGGATGTAAGCAAGCATTTCTTCAGCCTGGTCAGAGGTAGCGGTCTTGCCGGTGCCGATAGCCCAGATAGGCTCGTATGCCAGGATAATGTTCTTCCACTCGTCAGCAGAAAGATTGAAAACACTGCCATCGAGCTCAGCCTTTACGACGTCGTTCTGACGGCCTTCCTCACGCTCTTCGAGTGTCTCGCCGCAGCAGAAGATAACCTTCAGGCCATTGGCAAGAGCAAGCTTAACCTTCTCTTTCAGGATTTCCGGAGTCTCATTGTAGTACTGACGGCGCTCAGAGTGGCCAAGGATGACATATTCCGCACCGGTAGACTTTACCATAGCTGCCGACACCTCGCCGGTGTAAGCGCCTTTTTCCTTGTCAGCACAGTTCTCTGCGCCCAGGCCAATCACGCTGTGATCGATAACCTCTGAAACAGAAGCCAGATGAATGAACGGTGTGCAGATAATAACGCCACAAGCCGGCTTGTCGCCCTTAAGGCTGTCGTTTATCTCCTTTGCCAGGGCTATGCCCTCCTGCAGGGTCTCGTTCATCTTCCAGTTGCCTGCTACGATTTTCTTTCTCATTTTGATTGCTTTTAAAAGTTGATATTAATTTGTCAGAATTTTCTTTTATTTTCTTCTCCACGTCAGCCTCTTTGCTGCGCAGACTGCGGCTCCATGCCCACATGCGGTCTGCAAGCACAATCAGCACCAGCGGCACAACAAAGAACAGCACTGCACGCGCCGTGTTTTCTGCCGCCGTCAGCCTGCTGCCGGCGGCTGTCCCGGTCTTCTCTATCCGCGGCGATGTCTCATCGAGAGCCGGCAGCCTGTTATGACTCCACTTCCCCACTATCGTGCCGTTCTTGAGCAGCATAAGTCCCGGATTGCTGCGTATCATCGTTTTCAGCGTTGTCTCATCAGCAATGGCAAAGGGATAGTCAGCTCCCGTTATGTCAGTCCAGTGGGCAACGGCCTTCGCGCCGCTCGCCGTCAGGCACAGAAACCCATAGCCTTTACTCTGCGCGTACTCATAAATCTGGTCTATGATGCCGAAGTTGCTGTCGTCGGCCTGCTCCAGATGCGGCGACACAAGCAAGAACATATACCCCTTGTAGTTTACCACGCTGTCGGTAATATCATCACCGGTAACGGCATTTTCTATCGACAGGTCGTGAATAGGAGGAACATACCCTTCAGACACCTGTTCCGTTTTCGTATCTATATATTTCCACGTTGAGTCCGGATAGTCATCAATGCTGAACCACTCTCGCCTGCCATTCTTCTCCATCAGCACCTTCGTGTCAAACTGTGGCTGCGGTGCACCGTCAGGAATGGCCATGGCCTCCGGAATGTTCACACCCACGTGGTAAGGCCTGAAGTCAATCAACGGCAACGCCCACAGACACCAGGCACTTGTCGCGAGTATGAACAGCACGGTGTAGTTTATCGTTATCCACTGCGTGGCCCTCGTCACCATTCTCTTCATGCACAGCGACCATCTGACGATTACGCCGCTCATCACCAGCAGCACAATGTTCTTTGCCAGCGACTGCCCGTTTGTGAGGTGCAGCGCATCACCGAAACAACCGCAGTCTTTCACAGGGTTGGCAGCAACAAGCCACACCGTAATGCCCGTCATGACGAGCATGAAGGCAAGAAGCACACGCGAGGTGATGCGCCTCCGTATGGCAAGGAGCAGGAATATGCCCGTGCAGAACTCTACTGCCGAGAGCAGTACCGACGCCGTCAGCGTCACCCAGTCAGGCATCCATCCCATGCCGAGCGCCGTCAGATAATCCGTAATCTTATACTGCGAGCCTATCGGGTCGACAGCCTTCACATAGCCCGAGAAGACGAATACCAGTCCCACGACAACTCGGCACAGATTAACGCCAATAACCTTCAGTCGTTCCTTCATTATTACCTTCGCGCTAATTGTATTATTGCTTGTCAGCGGCTTCGGTCAGTCTGATCACGCCAAACACGGCATAGTTGATTATATCCATATAATTAGACGCTATACCCTCGCTGACCAGCGTGCTGCCGTCGTTGTTCTCAATCTGCTTCACGCGCTCAATCTTCGTCAGTATAAAATCCGTGTAGCTTGTCGTGCGCATGTCACGCCATGCCTCACCATAGTCATGATTTTTCCTGCGCATAAGGTCAAGGGCGCTTCCGGCATACCGGTCATAAAGGTTCTCAGCCTCCTGCGTTGTCATGTCAATATGGTCAGCATATCCGCGGTCGAGCTGTATGAGTCCCATGATGCCATAGTTGACAAGAGCCATATACTCCGGTCTGATGCCCTCGCCGACGAGGCTCTGCCCCGTCACCTCAAGCGTTCTTATGCGCTTAGCCTTGGTGAAGAGCTGGTCCGTCAGCGACGTCGGACGCAGCATGCGCCACGACGCACCATAATCGTGCAGCTTCTTTACAAAGAGTCCGCGGCATTCATCTATGACATTCTTGAATTCCGTCTCCGTCAGCGACGGTTTGTCTGTTGTTTCTGGTTTCATTTTGCTGCAAATTTACAAAAAAGTGATGAACACGCAAAGCTAATCACTTTTTTATTAGTAACTTTGCTGTCCGAAAAAAAACACGGGTAAAAGATTAAATGAGAGAGCTTACCAATGAGCAGCTTGCCGGCTTGCTCGACAAAAAAATATTCCATCTTATTTCTGAAACCGCCGACAGCCTCGGTCTCGAATGCTACGTCGTCGGCGGATACGTGCGCGACCTGTTCCTCGAGCGTCCGTCCAACGACATCGATGTCGTTGTCGTTGGCAGCGGCATACAAGTAGCCTCAGAGCTGCGCAAACGTCTTGGCCGACGGGCACACCTGTCTGTGTTCCGCAACTTCGGAACGGCACAGGTCAAATACAACGATATGGAGGTTGAGTTTGTCGGCGCGCGCAAAGAAAGCTACAGCCACGACAGCCGCAAGCCGCACGTTGAGGACGGCACGCTTGAAGACGACCAGAACCGCCGCGACTTCACCATCAACGCCATGGCGGTATGCCTCAACAGCGCCCGTTTCGGCGAGCTCATAGACCCCTTCGACGGCATACGCGACCTCAAAGAGCGCATAATAGCAACGCCGCTTGATCCCGACATTACCTTCTCCGACGACCCGCTGCGCATGATGCGCTGCGTACGCTTCGCCACACAGCTCAACTTCCAGATTGAGGACGAGACACGTGAGGCTCTCGCACGCAACGCCGACAGGCTGAAGATTATCAGCAGCGAACGCATTGCCGATGAGATGAACAAGATTATGCTTGCACCGCATCCGTCAACCGGTTTCTACTATCTGCAGGATTCCGGCCTGCTTAACATCATTCTGCCAGAGCTTTCTGCCCTTGACATCGTTGAGGAACGCAACGGAAAGGCTCATAAGAACAATTTTGAGCACACCCTTGAGGTGCTCGAGAACGTATGCACCGCACAGCAACAGAAAGAACGCGAAGGCCGCGACCTCGGAGAGAAGAAGCTGTGGCTGCGCTGGGCCGCCCTGCTCCATGACATAGGCAAGACGAAAAGCAAACGCTGGGTGCCGGGCACGGGGTGGACGTTCCATAATCACAACAGCATTGGTGCCAACATGGTGCCGAAAATATTCCGCCGCATGAAGCTGCCCATGGACTGGAAGATGCACTATGTGCAGAAGCTTGTCGACATGCACATGCGCCCTATCGCCATTGCCGACAATGAGGTTACCGACAGTGCCGTGCGCCGCCTGCTCAATGATGCCGACGACGACATCGACGACCTCATGACGCTCTGCGAGGCCGACATAACAAGCAAGAACCAAGTGCGCAAGGCTACCTTCCTTGACAATTTCAGAAAGGTGCGCGCAAAGCTCGAAGACCTTAAAAACCGCGACTACAAACGCCTATTCCAGCCGTGCATAGACGGCAACGAGATAATGGAGATGTTCCATCTCAAGCCGTCGCGCGAGGTGGGCCAGCTGAAGCAATGCATCAAAAACGCCGTGCTCGAAAATAAAGTTGAGAACGAACGCGAGCCGCTTATAAAACTGCTGAAGAAAAGAGCCGCGGAATTAGGAATTACGGAAGGCAAGTAATTTCCGGCAGTTGCAAATACACGTTTGTAACCCTATTGCCATATAGATAATTGGCTGTCGTTTCTCCTATTTAGAGATAACCGAATAGCGTTTTAGCTCACCTTGAAAGAGTCGTAATTGTGTGCTTTTTGGAGCCTCGAAAGTTCCTGTGAAATAAAAGTCAAAAGAAGGTATATTCTGAGTGGACACACGGAATATACCTTCTTTGTTTTAAACATTCCACATATTTAAACATTCCAGGTTTGCAGCCGAAAATAATCAATTAGTTGTGCTCAGCCCCTCGCCGATGTGGGCTCTTGATTTTTAGTGTATTACGTCCCTCTTCGAGGAACGTAGAAAATGGTGTTGCGCGTCTCTGTCACCAGTCTGCGCTCGTGCCTCGCTTAGACTGGTGTTACGCATGAGTCAGCCCCTCCGGGGCTGTGAGTGGCGTTGCAGACTGCGTGCCATAGAAATGGACATGCGACAGGAACGCGACATGCATCGGGAAGGCGGAGCTTCGGAGAT
>OMUH01000027.1 GCA_900314195.1 uncultured Prevotella sp. | reverse complement strand
TGCAATTATGCAAATAATTCGTTGATTAATAACAAGTTAATTTATAGAACATCCCAAAAGAAGTCGAACATTATTTTGGGGCCGGCATTTTTCTGTCTATGGCAACTGGTGCCACAAAGGATGTACACAGCCACGGCAAACCGCCAAGCTGACCCCAAGACAATTGTTTCGGCCTCGGACTTTGAAAATAATCAGAATATTGCGGAAGTTAATTTTCAAACATTGCCAAACATTTTTATAAGTCGATACAGCAGTTAACTGTGCCGGTGCTTTAATATGTAGCCTTCAGATACTGGAGTGAGCCTTACCGACTGTATCGTCACACCGGCTCACAGACTATAAATTCAAGACTTGACCGTCATAGGCGAATTCAAAGCCTTCAGGCAATCGCTTGTTAGCTTCATCATGAAAACCAATGTAATGAGTAAGATGTATAAACCATGTATGTTTTGCGCCTATACGACGGCTGACACGTATGGCATCGCCGACAAGTTGATGACTGTGATGAGGCTTCTCCCACCGCAGCGCATTGATGACAAGATAATCCACCCCTTTCAGATATTCATATTCTTCATCGCCCATCGTCTTCATATCCGTTATATAAGCAAACGAACCAAAGCGATAACCTAATATTGGCAGTTTGTCATGCATTATTCGCAGCGGCATCACCTGAATGGCACCTATATTCACCTGTTCATGGGGACAAATCTCATGCACGCGCAATACCGGTGCACCGGGATAAAGAAGACGTGGGTCAGAAGGAAAACAATAAGGCATTATTCTGTGCAGATCAGCGTCAACAGATGCCTCACAATAAATGTCAAGCCCATTGAAAGCATAAGTGAAAGGGCGAAGGTCATCCATGCCGCCTATGTGGTCATAATGGCTGTGCGTAATGAAAACAGCATTTATCTTTTTGAATGTCTGTCCAAGAAGCTGCTGACGTATGTCAGGACCTGCATCTATAAGAATGCGAATGTCATCCTGTTCAACCAGAGCCGCGCAACGCAGCCTTTTGTCCTTTGGATTCCGTGAACGGCATACCTCACAATTGCAGCCGAGCACCGGCACTCCTCCACTCGTTCCGGTTCCAAGCAAAGTCACTTTCATATTTATTTCTTAAAATAATCAAGACGACAATCCATACAACAATGTCTATACAAAAGTTTGGAAAAACAGATTTAGATTATGTTGACCTCCGGTTTTATATCAAGACCGAACTTATCTCTGACATCCTTCTGAATGCGCTTGCACAGACCAAGTATATCCTGCCCCGTAGCACCACCAAGATTAACAAGCACGAGAGCCTGGTTCTTGTGTACGCCGGCACGTCCAAGGCTTTTACCCTTCCATCCGCACTTGTCTATAAGCCATCCGGCCGGTATCTTATATTTCATTCCGCCATCATGAGCTTGCGGCATCTCATAGAAAGGAATGTCGGGATGTTCCCCCCGCAGCCTGTTCAGTGTTTCTGCATCAACGATCGGATTCATAAAGAAACTGCCGCCATTGCCCAGAACCTTAGGATCAGGCAGCTTTGAATTTCTTATTTCAATCACAGCCTTGCGCACATCATCTGCCGTCACTGATTTTATATCCAAGTTATCTGGGACCAAGCCTTTCATCCGGCATATTGTGGTGCGAATATTTCCATAGTCAAGGCGCGGAACAAATTTTGTACAGAAACGATAGGTGACATGTGTTATTAAATATTTATCTTTCCAGTCTTTTTTGAAACGGCTCTGTCTGTAAGAATAGTCACAATCTGAATTTGAAATATTTACGATGTTTCCCGTAGATATTTCTATGGCCTCAATATTTTCAAGTACATCTTTGATTTCAGCACCGTAAGCACCTATATTCTGCACGGCGCTAGCCCCGGCGTCACCCGGTATGATACTGAGATTTTCCGCACCATACATTTTGTGCGCCACAGCATAAGCAACAACATCATCCCACTTCTCACCTGAGCCGCATTGCAGGAAAACCGTTTCCGCAGCATTGTCGTTATCTGCATTCTTTTCTTTTATGCCCTTTATGGCTGAATGTACGACAGTTCCATTGAAATCACCTTTCAACAGCAAATTACTGCCGCCGCCAAGTATCAGGAAGTTACCGTCGCCTTCTCTCAACATGCAGGCTGCTTCTATGGCTTCATCTACGTTTGAAAACTCTATATACGTACGGCATTTGGCATTTATACCGAAAGTGTTATGCTCAAGTAAGCTGTAATCGTGACGTACAATCATTCTTTATCTTATATAATTATTTTATCAATGTTTTTCAGAAAAAATTGATTAGATGATGTCTGAATTTCCGATGTTTAAATATTTAGTTTGGTAAGATACCATACGCCGTTTATACGCCTGAACGTCAGATCCTGTTCCAAGCCATTAGAGATACCACGGATAAAAAACAGTTTTGTACTGCTCTCCGTATATTTCTGACCGTACAGGATATTATAAATCATGTGTTTCGGCAGAACCACCTGAGAAGAAAATGCCGGCCATTGTTCTGGCATAAGATCACCGTGCATGGTTGAGAAATCATCATCAGGATCAGGACCGGAGAACTTTAGCGGACTATAAATGTGGCTGTTTTGATAAGCTGAATCATTTGCGAATTTCTTGTAGAACTTCAGGAATGACGCATTCTTATTCTTGGACATGGGCTTATTGTTTATTGCCGTCATCATCCATTTACCATCCAAGCGCTTGAAAATATACTGGCGGACTGTTTTTCTGTCAAGATAAATCTTTTCTATTATTACATCCTTAATTGTAGTGTCCTTAACCAAACGCGACTGGCGGCTGTTGTCTAAAATAACAGTATAATAATCCTGCCGCATGAAAAAATGTTCCATTTTCCAAGAACTACTTCCTATCTCTTTCTTTAATACACCGTTGCTGTAAAGTTTTAACGGGAAAACAATTCTTTTATATTGTAATTTCTTGTTTGCTGCGAAATTAAACACAAAATCATCAAAAAGCTCATCAGCGGCCTTCGGCATAGGAGTCGACGAGATGATGCTTTCTGAAGAATCCTCTGCTACAGAATCAGAATCAACCGATGTCATAGGAACAGAATCTTTCTTCGGCGCCTTTGTTTCAGTGCAACCGTATGTATAAAACAATGAAGGAAGCACTATTGCCAATACGATGACCGGCAACAATATTTTTCTCATAATAACAATATAACAATACTAAACTTAACAGATGCAAAAATAAGCATAAAAATCGAATGCAAACAAAAATATACAAAAAATTTCAATTTCGTTTTTTTATTTTTTTGCAGTGTTAGATAATATTGCTATTTTTGCATAAATTTGTATATCTGCGTGAGATGAAACCAATTTTCCAAACTATAAAAATTAACAGGTTGCATAACGCATTACATTATATATATACAATCATTATATACAATCAACAGAAGAAACAAATAATCAAAACAATATGCTTTTAGAAAAAGTAGAATCATTACTTAAAGAAGTTAGCGAGCTCACGGCAAAAAATGCCGATGAAGTTGAGCAGCTTCGTTTAAAGTATCTGAGCAAGAAAGGTGAAATAAATGCCTTGATGGCCGACTTTAGGAATGTAGCAAAAGATCAGAAAAAGGAAATCGGCATAAAAATCAACGAATTAAAGACAACAGCCATTGACAAGATAAACTCTCTTCGCGAGCAAGTTGCTGAAGAAGAGAGCGGCAGCGCAAGTCTCGACCTTACACGCAGTGCTTACCCTATAGAGCTTGGCACGCGCCATCCGCTGACACTGGTGCGCAATGAGATTATCGACATCTTCAGCCGCATGGGATTTACGTTGTTCCAGGGACCGGAGATAGATGACGACAAGCATGTATTCACGATGCTTAACTTCGCAGCCGACCATCCGGCACGTGACATGCAGGACACTTTCTTCATAGAACAGAGTGATCCTGATGATGTGACAAAAAATGTTCTTCTCCGCAGCCATACCTCCGGCGATGAAGCACATTATATGGAAACTCACGAACCACCGATACGTGTGCTGTGCCCTGGACGTGTTTACCGTAATGAGGCTATTTCTGCACGCGCACACTGTTTCTTCCATCAGGTAGAAGGATTGTATGTCGACAAAAATGTAAGTTTCACTGACCTTAAGCAGGTTCTTCTTACATTTGCGCGTGAGATGTTCGGTCCTGACACGAAGATACGCCTGCGCCCGAGCTATTTCCCCTTCACTGAACCAAGTGCCGAGATGGACATCAGCTGTAATATATGCGGCGGAAAAGGATGCGGCTTCTGCAAGCACACCGGATGGGTTGAAATCTTAGGGTGCGGTATGGTTGACCCTCATGACTTGGCAGCATGCAACATTGATCCTGACGTATACACTGGCTATGCTTTCGGAATGGGCGTTGAAAGAATTGCCAACTTGAAATATCGTGTCAGCGACTTGCGTATGTTCTCAGAAAACGACACACGCTTCCTGAAAGAATTCGAATCTGCTAACTGATAATTTTATTCGGAAATATAATTAATCAGGAAAACATAAAGCTTGTTCGCAAGAACTGAGCTTTTCACAAAACACCTGGCCAAGGCTGCTTTTAACAACCATAGCCAGTTGTTTTTTTATTTTAGCCGTCCGCTTTTTTATAACGACAGGAATAAAAGCAAAGACTCACGTCTATTCATAAAATCATTTATAAAAAGTTATCCAATTTGTCGTGTAGTCGTGTACTTGGGGATATATTTCATGAGCTTCACCCGTTTCATCCCTCCACCATGAATAATTCCATCCAGTTCCCATGTCAAGATATAAGGCTTCGGTCACGCCTATATAAAGCAACGCTTTTTTGAAATCAGCAAATTTCACAACATCTTTACTGTCAATAATACAGAGTTTATGGTCAAGTTCACATAAAGCCCGGAATTTGTTCTTGTTATTATCCTTACGCCTGCAGGGTACAAACTTTCCATTAAGATATTGTAAAATTTAAAAATAACTTCCTCAAAAATTAAGTTTGCGGGCATAGAGCGACTCGCTTTTTTATTGCCAAGTAAAGCGCAAAAAATAACTTCCATATGATTAAACATTGCCATCAAGGTTTGTCTGCAAAAAAACAATCAGTTCGTTGTGGCCTGTGCCTCAAAGATGCACCATATTGATTTCCAGCGCATTAAGTCCCTCTCCGAGGAACATAGAGAGTGGTGTCACATGTCTAGCCCCAGTCCGCGCTCGTGCCTCGCTTAGACTGGGGCTAGACATGAGTCAGACTTTCCAAGGCTGATGGTTACTTTCGGCCGGTAATATATATTTTGCTTAAAATGCAGAAGTTATTTTTTAACAATTGCTTAACTTCAATTTTTTCTGGTCTTCTTACGCTTTAATTTCGGAATCTTAACCGTCTGACCTTCTTTTATGTCACGTCCGTTGAGAGCCTCTATATAGCACTCCATTCCTGGCCCGAGATAAGTTTTACTTATTTCCTCAACAGTCTGCCCGGCTTTGGCCTTAACGATTTTATCTACGCCTACTATTCTGTATGCACCGGTTCTTATCCGAGGATCTTTATTATAGTCTTCATTCTTACCGTCATCATCAGAATTAGAACTGTTGTCATCCGACGCCTGTTCTTTATCCGATGAAGCTTCTTCGTTATCCGAAGCTTTTTCTGCACCGTTAACAGCGTTATGAACATCCATCAGCCGAGCACTGTCTTCCTTACTTCTGTCAGAGGCATTCATTTTTGCCTGCTTCACCTTTTCATTTGTCGATATAAAATCTACAAGCTGATCGCGCTGATCGGACACTTGTTTTAAACGGAAACCAAAATAGCCGGCACAAGCAACGGCAACAACAAAAAAGGAACATGCAGCATAAACAACATAACGGTTCAATGATATTCTATGGTCTTCATCATCGTCATATTCTTCGTCATTGTCTGCTTGCTCATTATTGGTTGTCAGTCCGCCATGTTCCGTTTCATTACTTGCGACAACAGAGGCCCTTCCAACAACTTTCAACTCAACATCTCCAGTGCCATCAGATGCCACGGCTTCCGTTTTCTCATCCGCCGATGACTCTGCTTTTTCATGTCTTTTTGTTTCTGTTCCAAAATTCCAATTGGCATCATCACCCCAGTTTACAGGCGGACGTTCATTTTTCTTTTCAGTTTGTTCCTCCGATGATGACCCAGCAACGCTGTCACCCTCAACGGCTTTCTCTTTTTTTTGCGAAGAATTATCTTGCTTTGATGAAGCTGTCTCATCATTACTTTCTTCTTCGCTCCACCATTTCACCGGCGGTCGTTTCGCCGAATTGGTACTGCCGTCAGAAGTGTTGTTTTTTTCTTCTGAATCAGCAGCAGCTTTCTTCTCTGCAGAATCATCATAAACTGATTTCTGCTTGTTATCATTTTCTGACGTTACATTTGAGCTTTCATCACTGTCTGCGCCAGATACGTCAGCAGAATCATCTTTTTCATTTGCAGCATCATCACCAAAATTCCAACTGCTGCTGTCACCCCATTTTGCGGCAGGACGCTTTGTTGTTTTTTGCTCATCATCCTCATCCTCACTCCACCATTTAACCGGCGGACGTTTTTCTCCAGCTGCTGAATGCTCTTCTTCCGAGACATCTGTGCCGGCATTGTCATTTATCTCCGCTATTGTTTCTTGCCCGGCATTTTCTTTCTCTGCATCTTCATGCTTGTCGTTTTCTTGCTGACCCGTCTCTACATTTTTAAGGTGCTCAGCATCATCTGAAGCAGGTTCTGATGTAACAGCAACGGTATCTTTATTGTCATCGCTGATTTCAGAATTATCATCTGGCTGTTCACCGTCACCAGCCTTAGTACCATCATTGATATTCTGATTTTGCTCCGCGGCAATTGCATCATCAGATTTATTTGCATCATCGCAGCCGCCGTCATTGTCAGCTTCTTCAACATTGCCTGACGACGAATTATTATCTGTGGTCACCGTTTCTGCGGCGTTGTCGCTTGAAGCATCAGACATATCAATATCAGCCGGCTGATTTTTCTCAGTCTCATCTGTTTCTTCCGGATTTTCAGAATCATCAACGTCATCAACAGCCTCCTTAGCCTTTTCAGCTTCAAAATCAGTCTGCCGGTTTATGTCTTCAAAATCAACGCCGTCATTCTTTACAACAGTATTAAAAGCCGAAAAAGGCTTGTTCACAATATCACGGAGTATGGCGTCAGGCGTAAAGGCAATCTTGTCACGACCGGCTATCACAATGCGTTCTCCTGTATTGACATCTACGCTTTCCCTGTCTTTAACATGCTGCATTTTAAAAGTGCCAAGCCCTTTTATCTTCAGCAGATGTTCTTTGTCGATGGCTTCACCGGCAAGCAAAAACATCTGACTGATGAAATCTTTTGCTTCATTTTCAGACAGTCTGTATTTCTCAACAAGAACCTTGTAAAGGTCTGATACATTAAGCTTATTCATCCTTTTCCCCTTCCTTTTTAAGTTTTTCCTTTACAGTGGCAGCCGGTCTGAAGCTGAGAACGAGTTTTGGAGGCACAAGCATGTGCTGCTTCGTAGCAGGATTTATTATTTCCCGTTCAAGCCGTTTCTTTACGGCAAACGTTCCAAGCCTGTCTATAGAGACTTGGTTTCCATGCTCAAACTCAACGGTCATCGCATCTATCACAGCCCGTACGAGTCTTTGTGTATCCTCCTGTGTAAAGCCTGTCCTGTCAGACAGTTCTGCTATAAATGCCTTGTTATTCATATATCCTTATTTTTTCGCAACTGATCCATACAGATCGTATTCGTCGCTGTTTTTTATAAGCACATCATAAAAATGCCCTTTCATAAGTCTTTTTTCCTTTACCGGTATAAGCACTTCCGGGTCTACCTCCGGTGAGCTTGCTTCTGTGCGCCCGACATAATAATCTCCCTCTCTGCGGTCAATTATAACCTTTAGCACCTTGCCGACTTTTTCAGCTTCCACTTCTGCTGATATTTCTTCCTGCAAAGCCATAAGCTCATCAAGGCGGCGCCGTTTGACCTCTGCCGGCACGTCGTCCTTATAGTGCATGGCGCTGTATGTGCCCTCTTCTTCTGAATAAGCAAAGGCACCCATACGCTCAAATCGTTCTTCCCTTACAAAATCAAGCAACTCCCTGAAGTCTTCCTCCGTTTCTCCTGGGAAACCAACGAGCAGCGTTGTACGGAGTGTAATCCCGGGCACACGGCGTCGTATTTCACTTATGAGCTCCCTCGTCTCCTTTGCCGTCACATGTCTGTGCATTCTTGACAACACGTTGTCACTGATGTGCTGCAGCGCAATGTCAAGATAATTACATACATTTTTCTTTTCTCTGATAACGTCAAGCAGATCCATCGGGAACTGGTTCGGATAGGCATAGTGAAGCCTTATCCACTCTATACCCTCCACTTCGCTCATTTTGTCTATAAGTTCAGCAATATGTGGTTTGCCGTCTATGTCTATGCCGTAATAAGTCAGTTCCTGAGCTATTACCTGCAGCTCTTTCACTCCGTTGGCAGCCAGCTCCCTGACCTCAGAAAGAATGTCATCAACAGGCCTGCTGACAAACGGACCAGTCATAAGTGGTATGGCGCAATAAGCACAATGCCTGTCGCAGCCTTCAGCTATTTTTACATATGCATAATGTGACGGCGTGGTGAGATGACGCATTGTCAGACCATTCCTGACTGACGTGAACCCTTCAGCCGGCCGGTCAGCCGGCCCCAAGTCATCAAGCAGCTCACGGTAATTGAACTTACCATAGAATTTATCTACCTCGGGAATGCTGTCTTCAAGTTCTTTCTTGTATCTCTGGGAAAGACACCCCATCACGTAGACCTTCCTTATGCGTCCTTCTTTCTTTGCGTTTACAAACTCCAGAATGGTGTTTATGCTTTCTTCCTTGGCACTTTCTATAAAGCCGCATGTATTTATCACGGCTATCTCACCATGAGGTCTCTTGCTGTCATGCTCGCAACTGTAACCGTTTTTCTCAAAAAGACGCATAAGCTGTTCAGAATCTACAAGATTCTTTGAGCACCCCATTGTAACTAAATCTATTTGGTTCTTCTTCATAATGCTTCTGTACTGACTCTCTGTATTTTTTAGAGCCTGTATATATTTTCTCTATATTTTTTTATAACCGCATAATGAAACGGTCATCATAAGCTATCTGACAGAGTATTGTTTTTAACATGAAACAGCCTAAGCTGATTAATGTTTATTTTATACCCTTGAACAGAGAGTCTACAAATTCATTTTTATTAAAAAGCTGCAAGTCGTCAATGCCTTCACCCAAACCGATATATTTCACAGGCACCTTAAGCTGATCGCTGATACCAATCACCACGCCGCCTTTGGCTGTTCCGTCGAGCTTGGTTATGGCAAGAGATGTTATGTCGGTCACCTGCGAAAACTGCTTGGCCTGCTCAAATGCATTCTGTCCGGTAGAGCCGTCAAGAACGAGCAGTACCTCATCTGGTGCCGTTGGCACAACTTTTTTCATGACGTCTTTAATCTTCTTAAGCTCATTCATTAATCCTATTTTGTTATGCAGACGTCCGGCAGTGTCTATAAGAACGACGTCGGCATCATTAGCCTTCGCGCTCTGCAAAGTGTCAAAAGCAACAGACGCAGGATCAGAGCCCTGCTGCTGCTTTATGACAGGCACGCCGGCACGGTCGCCCCATATCTGAATCTGCTCAACGGCGGCCGCACGGAAGGTGTCGGCAGCGCCAAGATAAACTTTCTTGCCAGCGTTCTTGAACTGATGTGCCAGCTTGCCGATGGTGGTGGTCTTGCCTACACCGTTAACACCAACAACCAAGATAACATAAGGCTTATGGTCTACCGGTAATGACCAGTCGCTGTTGTCGCCGTTGTTGTTTTCAGACAGCAATGCAGCTATCTCCTCGCGGAGAATAGCATTCAACTCTGACGTTGACACATATTTGTCTCTTGCCACACGCTTCTCTATGCGGTCTATAATCTTTACCGTGGTATCTACGCCGACATCTGATGTAATAAGGATTTCTTCCAAATCATCAAGCACATCGTCATCAACTTTACTTTTTCCGGCTATGGCACGTGTCAGTCTGCCGAAAACACTGTCCTTGGTCTTTTCAAGTCCCTTATCAAGAGTATCTTTCTTTTTTTTGTTAAACAGTCCGAATATTCCCATATAATAAAACGAGTTATGAATTTTCTTTAATCGTAAATTTCCTCTTGAAAAGACGCATCTTTACTTACAAAAAGCCCTAACCGCGCAATTTTAAATCAAAAGACATAAGCATGATTGCCGATTTAGCTTCATTTTGGAAAATTTACAATGCAAAGTTAGCTCTTTTTCTAAAAAGGACAAAGCCTTTTTCTTTCTAATTATCGAACAGACAACGAAATTTGAGAGTATTCTCAAAATATTTTATCACACAGGTGATAAAAAATTATCATAAGCGTGATAAAACATTATCACCAACGTGATAAAAATTTATCACAAGCTGAATAGTTACCTTAAAACCGTTATTTGCTAAATAAAGTTAAAGTCAGTAAATAAAACAATTAAAGTCTTGGTTCTAAAAAAAATATTATCTAAATTAGCAGCGGTTAGAAGAACAGTTCTTCTAACACAGATATAAAAAACAAGGGAGGATTGCCTATGTTAGTGGACAAGTCTTTAGTACTATTGATGTTGATGTTTGTAGTTTTTCTGTATGCAACAAATTACTGTTTAAGACTGCATTGACGAACAACATCCAAATGTAACGGATTGCTTTTTATATTTTTATTGCGCCGGTTGTTTTTATGGGATGTTCTATAAATTAACTTGTTATTAATCAACGAATTATTTGCATAATTGCA
>OMUH01000032.1 GCA_900314195.1 uncultured Prevotella sp. | reverse complement strand
TACGCGTTGATTATATTCTTGCTTGTCATTAGGCGCATATACAATTATCTAAAAATCAGCATGTTTTGTTGGCAAGATATTTCGCAACGTGTAGGGGCCGCGCACCGGCTCTGTCTCATTGCAAAAGAAATGTCGTATTCAGAGTGTGTGTCCGAAGTTGGGTTAAAGGCTCTTCCTGAAGATGTTTATCACATCTTCACGTGTAAGGGTGTAATAACCGGTGTTGTTGATGAATGTTGCATTGGCATACTTCTCAATGTCCTCTGCCTTGCCACCGCACTCTGTAATGTTCATTGCAAGTCCAAGCTCACGCATCCAACTCTCCATTGTCTCAAGTCCTTCTATGGCAACCTGCTTGTCACTTTTTTCTTCAGGGTTGACATCCCAAACTGTCTGTGCAAGACGCTTGAAACGGGCTACGGCATCATCGCTTTTGTCAATGATAAGGCGGTAGTAGGCATCTGATACAGCTGCAAGGGTATGACCGTGGGTTGCGTTTGTGACTGCTGCAAGACCCTGCCCGAGCATGTGGACTTCCCAGTCGGTAGACTTTCCGCAGTCAATGAGACCATTGAGTGCCCATGTAGCTGTCCACATTATATTACTGCGTGCCTCGTAGTCTTCCTGATTCTTCAATGCCTTGCGTGAACTTGAAACGAGTGAACGCATCAAACCTTCTGCAATGTAATCGCTGGTATTGTCATCAGTGCCAGAGAGGTACTGCTCAAGTATGTGCGACATAATATCATAGATACCTGCTACCATCTGGTATTTTGGTACTGTGTAGGTGAACTCCGGGTTGAGAATAGCGAAGTCAGGGTTCTTGAAGTAATCGAACAACTTCTGCTCTTCCTTATGTGATGAGATAACGGAACCACTGTTCATCTCAGAACCAGTGCCAGCCATAGTAAGAACAACGCCTACCGGTATCCAACGGCAGTCTAACTGATGATGCTCCTTGAAATAATACTGCCATACATCTTTCTCCTGCCATGCAGATGCAGCTACAGCTTTGGCAAAGTCACTTGTAGATCCGCCACCGACAGCAAGAATGAAGTCCACGTTCTCCTTACGAGCCAGCTCTGCTCCTTCAAGTACCTTCTCGATGTCGGGATTAGACATAACTCCAGGCTCTTCGACAATGGTCTTGCCTGCGTCTTTCAACACCCTGACAACCTTGTCGTAAATGCCGTTGCGCTTGATAGAGCCACCGCCATAGGCAAGCATAACCTTGTTGCCGTAGTTCTTGAGTTCCTCACCGAGCTTGTCCAAAGCCTGTTTGCCGAAGTGAAGTCTTGTAGGATTTGAATAACTGAAATTGCCTAACATAATATTTTCCTTTCTTTTATTTGTTTTCAGATTGCAAAATTAGTCAATCTTGTGAATATGGTTATTAATGATTTCGTCGAAATTTATACCAATATTGCAGATAAACAGTTTGGTATAGATGACATTAAGCAACTATCTTTTTGTCTTTCAAAAAAAGCCACCACTCAGCAATAATGCCGGGTGATGGCCTTCGTTATATAATTGTTCTTTAACCGCGAATCATAGTAATCATCATCTTGAAGCGTTGCACTGCGTTTACACTATGTCTTGCGCCATTCGGTATAATGAGTTTGCTTTCGTTCACATGGTTCGGGGTATAGAAAAAGGTCGAAAGCCCGTTACACGCACGGACTTATAAACTTCAATAAAAAAATGCTACAAAAAACTGATAGCCGTTATTTGGCGTTGAACATCTCCTGCTGATGCCGGATAAGCTCTTTGTCGTTGAAATAATCTATGCGCATGGCTTTTCTGACCTCATCCATTGTCTGTGCGGCCACCTCACGCGCATCGTCACAACCTTTCTTAAGAATATCGTATATGGCTGGAATGTCTTTCGAATATTCCTTACGGCGCTCACGTATAGGGTCGAGCATACGGTTGATGACATTATTGAGCAGCTTCTTGCATTTCATGTCACCCACCCCACCCTTTGTGTAGGCAGCCTTCAGCTCATCAAGGTTCTTGTATTCCGGCCAGAAGTCGGCAAAGTCCTGATCGGTAGAGAATGCGTCGAGATATGTAAACACGGCGTTGCCCTCTACATGTCCCGGATCGCTGACATTAAGGTGAAGAGGATCTGTGTACATGCCTTTTACCTTCTGCCAGACGGTATCTGCATCGTCAGAGAGATAGATGCAGTTGCCGAGGCTCTTGCTCATCTTTTCCTTTCCGTCGGTGCCCGGCAGACGGCGCGACGTGGCATTCTCGGGCAGCATGATAGACGGCTCGACGAGAACGGGGGCATACAGCTGATTGAAACGGCCTACTAGCTCACGCGTGAGCTCAAGCATTGGCTCCTGGTCTTCGCCGGCAGGAACAGTAGTGGTTTTGAAAGCCGTGATGTCGGCAGCCTGTGACACGGGATAGCAGAAAAAACCGAGAGGTATGGAGTTATTCTCAAAGCCACGCATCTTGACCTCAGTCTTAACGGTAGGATTACGCTGCACACGGCTGACACTGACGATATTCATCAGATAAACAGTGAGCTCTGCAAGCTCCGGAATATGGCTCTGGATGTAAATGGTGCATTTTGCCGGGTCCAGGCCTGCAGAAAGATAATCAAGCGCCACATTAATTATATTCTCGCGTATTTTATCAGGATTGTCCGCATTGTCAGTCAAAGCCTGCACGTCAGCCATGAATACAAACATGCGGTCATAGTCGCCGGCATTCTGAAGTTCCACCCTGCGGCGCAGAGATCCAACATAGTGTCCGAGATGCAGTTTTCCGGTAGGACGGTCGCCGGTCAGTATAATTTTTCCCATTTTCTTTAATTAGACATTTAAAAAAGTAAGGGCAAAGGTACAATAATGCGCCGGCAAAACAAAATAAATGTCAAAGAAAATGGTATACAGGCCATTGGACTGCATAAACTCTTCACAATGTTATATAGGGTACATTAAATGTTTGTTTCATAGAAAAACCGACATATTTTTTTAGTTTTCAACCACTATTTCAATAATAATTAGTATTTTTGCACACCGATGAGTAATATAAATGTAATTAAAGTTAAAACGCGTAAGGAAATGAATGACTTCATTCACTTCCCGCTGCATCTGTATGAAGGTTCGCGTCAGTATGTCCCGGACCTGAGCCTTGACATAAGGGCTCAGTTCAGTCCGCGCACAAACGGCGGACTTGAAAACTCATCAGTACAGGCTTTCGTGGCTTACAGAGACGGAAATCCGGTGGGCCGCATTGCCGGCATCATAAACCGCAAGGCCAACGCCAAATGGAACGCAAAGACTGTGCGCTTCGGCATGATTGACTTTATTGACGACAAAGAAGTGTCGGCTGCACTGTTAGACGCAGTTGCAGAATGGGGAAAAGCCGCCGGAATGGATAACATACAGGGGCCGCTCGGCGTCACCGACTTTGACAAGGAAGGTATGCTTGTTGAAGACTTCGACCGCTCGGGGTCAATGGTTGACATTTACAACTACGCTTATTATCCGGAACATCTGGAAGCTCTCGGCTTTGAGAAAGCTGTCGACTGGGTACATGTCTATGTGACACTGCCCGACAAACTGCCAGAGAGATATGCCAAAACGGCCAGGCTGTGCCGTGAGATGTTTCACATGCACGTGCGGAAGCTGACAGCAAGAGAGCTGAAAGGGTCATACACTGACAAGCTGTTCAACCTTCTGAACACTGCCTATGCCCCGCTCTATGGCTTCTCGTCATTCAACATGGACCAGGCAAGGCAGTTCGTTGCCAAATATATAAACGTGGTAGACCTTAACCTTATGCCTATTGTTGAGAACGACAAGGGTGAGCTGCTGGCGATGGCCGTCACCATGGGCAGCCTTTCAGAAGCTTTCCGCAAGGCTAAGGGCAGGCTTCTGCCGCTTGGATGGTGGTATCTGCTTAAATCACTGAAGTTCAAGCATGAGAAGGGGGCCGACCTGCTGCTCATAGCTGTCGACCCGAAATATCAGGGCCTCGGACTGAACGCGCTCATATTCGAAGACTTGCTGCCAATATACAAGAAATATGGTTTTGAATGGGCCGAGACAGGGCCGCAGCTAGAGGACAACGTGAAAGAACTGTCGCAGTGGAAGCCTATGAACCCGGAAATAATAAAAAGACGGCGCTGCTACAAAAAAATGCTGTAAGGCGGGGAAACAGATTCTTTGAATTTAATTACGCATTTTATTGAATAACACTATAATTGAATAGTACATACTATTATATAATAAATATGTGATGTTGGCAGCGGCCAAGAACATGATTTTACCGAGAATTTCGGCAAAAAAATAGATAAAAAATATTGTTTACAAGAAAAAACATAAGGAAATGGAAAGAAGAGTTGTTATTACCGGTATAGGCATTTGGTCGTGCCTGGGCACCACCCTTGATGAGGTGCGTGACTCTCTCTATCAGGGGAAAAGTGGAATTGTGTTCAGCCAGGAGCGCAAGGACGCAGGGTTCCGTTCGGCATTGTGCGCAAACATCAAGAAGCCGGACCTGAAACCGTATCTCGACCGTAACCAGCGTCACTTCATGCCCGAGGAGGCTGAATATGCCTATATGGCCACACGTGCTGCCCTTGAAAACGCGAAGATGGACCAGGACTTCATCAACGAGCATGAAGTGGGCATCATCTACGGCAATGACTCTGTGGCTGAAGCCACAATGAACGCCCTTGACCGTTTCCGCAAGTTTAAAAGCACAGTGATGTGCGGCAGCGGTGCCATTTTCCAGTCAATGAACTCGACGGTGACGATGAACCTGGCGTGCATCTTTAAGCTTCGCGGCATAAACTTGACGACATCGGCTGCCTGTGCCTCAAGCTCACACGCCATAGGCCTAGGCGCACTGCTCATAAAACAAGGTCTGCAAGACTACGTCATCTGCGGAGGCGCACAGGAGGCAAACATGTTCAGCGTGGCCTCGTTTGACGGCATACAGGCCTTCTCGACACGCGAGGATGCCCCGGCAACGGCAAGCCGACCATTCGACCGCGACCGCGACGGACTGGTTCCGGGCGGAGGCGCTGCCACTGTTATTCTTGAAGATTATGAACATGCCGTGAAACGCGGTGCTCCTATACTCGGCGAGGTGATGGGATGGGGATTCTCCGGAAACGGCGACCATATATCCACGCCAAATGTAGCAGGTCCGGCACGCTCTCTTGAGCTGTCACTGCAGAACGCCGGCGTCAGCGCGGCTGAGATTGGCTACATAAACGCTCACGCAACATCAACAAAGGCCGGAGACGGCCGTGAGGCAAAGGCCATTGCACAGATATTCGGCGATTACAAGGTGCCGGTAACATCGACAAAAAGCCAGACAGGACACGAGATGTGGATGGCAGGCGCAAGCGAAATGATATATTCCATGCTGATGATGAAGAACGACTTCATTGCCGGAAACATCAACTTCGCCAATCCTGACGACGACACTAAGTGCATAAACATTGTTCCGGAAACAAAAGAGGCTCACTTCGACATGTTCCTTAGCAATTCGTTCGGCTTCGGCGGCACCAACTCTACACTGATAGTCAAGAACCTGTAAGCAAAATGCAGAAAGCGTTTTCTTACATTACACGTGAAGTGACTTATTAAAATTAAAAGCAATATCAATTATTACAAGTATTAATTTAAAAGATTATTTATTATGACACGTGAAGAAATCATCGAAAAGGCAAAGAGCACACTTGCTGAGGAGTTTGATATCAACGAGGCTGACATTAAAGATGACGCCAACATTAAAGACTCCCTGCACCTTGACAGTCTGAGCCTTGTAGATCTTGTCGCTGTGATACAGTATACATACGGTGTAGAGATTCCTGTTGAGGACCTGCGCAAGATAGAGACTTTCAATGATCTGTATGATTACATTGAAACCCATCAAAAATAAAAATGACAGTTTCTGAAGATATTAATACCCTCATACCGCAACGGGACCCTATACAAATGGTTGACAGGCTCGAGTCTGTTGACGGTAAGAAGGGATTCACATCACTGAGCATAAAGGCCGGAAACTTCTTCATTGACGATGACGGCCTTATTGCCGAGGCCGGGCTGATTGAGCATATTGCACAGTCGGCATCGGCCTTGGCCGGCTATATGGCTCTACAGAACGGTGCCACAGAACCACCGGTAGGCTTCATTGGCGAGGTCAGCCATTTCACATGTCACTACAGGCCGGCTGCAGGAACAACACTGCACACCGTTGTTGAAATGGGACCGGAGGCTGAGGGCGTCACCCTGCTTAAGGGAGCCACTACAGATGACGACGGAAAGGTCGTTGCCGACACCAGAATGAAGATTTTCATAGAAAACGACAATAAGAATAAATAAAAAGGCGTTCTGCACAGCAAAACTACAAGAACAGCGAAATTTATTTTTATTTTTTTCTTAAACATTATTCTTATCTGACAATAACGCTGTTTTTAAAGAAATCATCTTATTGAGTGTTGTCTTTCTCTTTTAACAAAACAATATAATTTTCTTATGTTACTTGAAAACAACTTTTATCATGTTGTTGGTAAGTCGGCTGACAACCAGAAAACAGTTTACACCATAGAGCTGCTGCCTGACTGCGACGTCTACCGCGGACACTTCCCGGGACGTCCGGTATGCCCGGGGGTTTGCAATATGGAGACGATAAAGGAACTTGCCATACTGACTGCCGGACACAAGCTGGCAATGAGCAAGGTGAAGAAATGCCGTTTCCTCGCCGTGGCAACGCCTGTGGAAAATTCAAAACTGAATGTAAGCATAAGTTGTGAAGACATGGGGGAAACAGTAGCCGTCACTGCGCAGATAAGCGATGCTGATAAGGTTTATGTCGACTTTAAGGGAGAAATGACAAAAATATGACCAGGTTATTTATTGAAATATATCAATACTTCAAGGGCCATCGTGCTGTGTTCTGGACAAGCATGATAGCATTGTTCGTTTTGTTCGGATTCTTTGCCGCACAAATCCATTTGGAGGAGGATATAAACAAGCTGATGCCGTCGTCGAAAAATGACGATGGCACTACAAAGCTTGCTTTCTCCGACTTGAGAATAAAAGACAAGACATTCCTGCTTTTTGAGAACAAAAAAGGACGGAACACCGAGCATACGGCTGCCGTCTGTGATGAATTTGTAGACTCACTGCTCGCAGCCGACAAGGCTGACAAGAAAAACGGGCGTGCCATTGACAATGTGTTCTGGCAGATTACCGATGACGATATGTTCAACGTCATTGACTATCTGACAGAACATGTTCCGTCATATATAGACACATCATACTATGCCGCTTTTGACACCCTTCTCAATGCCAGACACATGCAAAGGCAGATGCAGCAGAACAGAAAGGATTTTGAAGGCGCGTTCGGACAAGCCTATCCTGAGCTGATAGGCTCTGACCCTATAGGCATGAGACAGGTGTTTCAGAAGAAGATGGCACCTGTCATTGGCGCATCAGGCAGCTACCGCACCATCAACAACCACTTCTTTGTGCCTGACTCTACGGTATGCGTGGCTTTCATAACACCACGCTACTCATCGACAAACACCGGTTCAGGCTCACGCTTGTTTGAGAAGCTGAACACGCTCATTGACAGTTTCGCTGTAAGCCATCCAGACATAAGAATTACTTATCACGGAACGCCCGCAAGCGGATTCTATAACTCACAGACCATAAAGAACGACCTGTCACACTCGGTTATCGTTTCGCTGATTCTAGTACTGGTTTTCATCAGCATATGCTTCAGAAACTGGAACACCATACCGCTGATTATTCTGCCAGTAGCATTCGGAACGCTGTTCGGACTGGCAATGATGTATTTCATAAAGGGACAGTTCTCGCTGCTCGCACTCGGCATAGGCTCTGTAGTGCTCGGTGTGGCCATGAGCTATGTACTGCATGTTCTGACCCATTTTAAATATGTCAATGACCCTGAGCGCGTAGTGCGTGAGCAGACAAAGCCTCTGCTGCTGGCATGCGTTACCACGGTAGGCTCTTTCATGGGACTGGTGTTTGTCAACACTGACCTGCTGCGCGACTTCGGACTGTTCGCAACATTCGCCGTTGCCGGAACGACATTCTTCTCACTCGCATTCCTGCCACAACTGCTCAACACAAAGACAAACAAAAAGAACGAATGGGCTTTCCGCATCATTGGAAAGATTAACAATTATCCCTTCGACCGCAAGAAACCTCTTGTGGCAGCCATCGTCGTTATCGTTGTTGTCTGCACCGGCTTCTGGATAGCCGGCGGCACACATTTCGACGACGACATGAACAACCTGGGCTATACAAGCAAAATGACAGGCTACTCCGAGAAACTGCTGAGCAGCAAGACGGCATCAGACGAGCGAAGCCGCTATTTCGCATCAACGGGACGCAGCATGCGAGAGGCTGTCAAGAATTTCTCTGCCCTGCAAAGCAAGCTTGACTCGCTGCAGAAGCTCGGACTTGTGAAGGGCTACACTCCTACCAACACCATTTTCGTTCCTGAGAACATACAGCGGGAGCGCATAAAGGCGTGGCAGAGCTACTGGACGCCGGAACGGCAGGCACGCATAAGGTCACTCATCGCGACAACAGCGCCGCAGAACGGCATTGAGCCTGATGCCTTTGAGCCGTTCTTCGATGCCGTTAACAAGCACTATGACACCGGAGAGATTTATGCTGACAGCGTGCTGCCACCGGGATTTCTGTCTACGCTGATGGAGAGGACGTATGACGGCAAATGGCTGTGCTTCACGTCTGTAAGATACAAAGCCAACGAGATTGGTCGCGGCGAAGACTACAACCGTATCTGCGATGCCATAGCATACGAACCCAATATGCTCGTGCTTGACACATATTATTACACGCGCGACACGCTTGACATGATGAACAGCGATTTCAACATGCTTCAATGGATTTCCATGCTGTTTGTACTGGTGGTGCTGTTGTTCAGCTTCCATTTTAACATTAAGAACACTTTGCTGGGCTTTATGCCAATACTGCTGAGCTGGTTCGTGGTGCTCGGAGCAATGAACATGGCGCATGTTGAGTTCAACATGATAAATATCATCATATCTACATTCATATTCGGCATTGGCGTAGACTACAGCATCTTCGTCATGGACGGACTGACCGGGAAAAGCTCAGGACTGCTTGCTTATCACAAGAGCGCCATATTCTTCAGCGCATTCATTCTGATAGTTACAGTGTCGAGCATGCTCTTTGCCGTGCATCCGGCAATACGCTCGGTCGGCTTCCCTACTCTCGTCGGACTGCTGTCGTCTGTAGTGCTCTCGTACGTTCTTCAGCCCGCCGTATACCGTTTGCTTAACAGACAAAAATGAGATACGATGCAGTTATCATAGGCAGCGGACTGGGTGGCCTCGTTTGCGCAAATGTTCTGGCACAGGCCGGACGCAGCGTGCTCGTCATAGAGAAAGAACGGCAGGCCGGCGGATGCATGCAGAGCTATGTCAGACACGGGATGAGCTTCGACACAGGACTGCATTATATTGGCGGATTAGGAGAAGGACAGTCTCTGCACGGCATCTTCAAACGCCTCGGACTGTTTGCGCTGCCGTGGAAACAGCTTGACACAGGCTGTGTTGAGGATGTTTACATAAAAGACAATCATTACCGTCTGCCATCGGGATTTGACAATCTACAAGCGCAACTGGCTGAATACTTTCCGGAAAACGCGAATGGTATATCAGAATACACGAGAATGCTGCAATCGCAGACCGCCATGCTACCACTGACTTTTTCTGAGAACTCAGCCGACTGGGAACGTGCCATGCAAGGCTATTCTGCCGGTGCATGGCCATATTTGAAGGCAACACTTAAAGACGAGCGTCTTATAAACGCTGCATCGGCAGCAGCTATGAAGATTGAACTGCGCAGGGATAGCCTGCCCCTGTTCAGCTATGCCCACTGCTACTCCGGCTTTGCCGAAAGTGCATGGCGTCTTAAAGGCCACGGAAACGACATCGTAAAGGCTCTTGTCGGCGGAATAAGGAAAAACGGCGGTGAGATAATAACCGGCGACGGCGTTGAGCACATCACTGACAGCGCCGACGGCATCTCTGCCGTCATAACACAACACGGCAACAGATATGAGGCTGGCACATTCATTGCCGACATACATCCGGCTGCCGTATGCTCAATGATTGCAGAAAAAAATCATATAAAACGCATATACCGCATGCGCATGTCCAATTTGCAGAATACCGCCGGAATGTTCACGCTGTCTGTAAGACTAAAGCCACAACGTCTGCGTTATTTCAACTGCAACAAATATGTATATACGGCAGACAACGTATGGGATGTATGGAACGATGACAGCACTGCTCCGCAGGGCATAATGATAAGCTGCTATGTTCCGGAAGAAGGTGAATGGGCCACACAGCTTGACATTCTTACACCGATACCGGATAAAATGCTGAATAACGAATGGTTAAAGACTTCAGTTGGGAACAGGCTTGCCGATTATAAAGAGTGGAAGAATATAATGGCTGACAAATGTCTGGCCATGGCAGAAACCGCCATACCCGGCATCAGAAATATGGTTGAAGAGACATATACAAGTACACCGGCTACATACCTCAGCTACACGGAAACGCCAGGCGGATCGGCCTTCGGAGTAAGAAAAGACTACCGGCACCCTATGCAGACATTTCTTACTCCGCGCACACCGGTTCCCAACCTGCTGCTGACCGGACAAAGTCTTATCCTGCACGGCGTGCAAGGCGTAGTGATGACTTCATTAATGGCATGTGCCGAAGTGCTCGGACGAAGCTACATTGGAAAAGAGTATCTGAACATCTGATGCCATTACATCAAACAAAATGCATCAAACAGACTAAAGATAAAGAAACAAAACATAAGAAAATATGAAATTCGCATTGGTAACAGGCGGCAGCCGCGGCATAGGCCGTGCAACCGCAGTCCGACTGGCCTCTATGGGCTATAACATTTTAATAAACTACGTAAGCAATTCTGCCAAGGCTGAAGAAACACTTAAGCTTGTGCGTGAAGCCGGCCAGGACGGCGAGCTGCTGCAGTTTGACGTCAGCAACCGCGAACAGACTCACGAGGCTCTGCGCAAATGGCAGGACGCACACAAGGAAGAATATATCGAAGTGGTCGTCAACAACGCGGGCATACGCCGCGACAATCTTATGGCGCTCATGCCGTATGAAGACTGGAGCCGCGTGCTGCAGATCACTCTCGACGGTTTTTATAACGTCACACAGCCGCTGCTTGCAGCTATGCAGTTTCATAAATACGGCCGCATAATAAACATGGCAAGCCTCAGCGGACTGAAAGGACTGCCCGGACAGACAAACTATTCAGCTGCAAAGGGCGGTATCATAGCAGCCACAAAGGCACTTGCTCAGGAGACAGCACGCCGCGGCATCACCGTAAACGCTGTGGCACCGGGGTTCATACAGACCGACATGGTGGAAGGCCTTGACGAAGCCGAACTTAAAAAGCAAATTCCGGCACGACGTTTCGGAAAGCCGGAAGAGGTGGCTGCGCTGATTGGCTTCCTGGCTTCTCCCGACGCTGCCTACATCACTGGTAATGTAATTTCTATCAACGGCGGACTGTATACATAAATAATCAAACACACTACACACGAAAATTAATTATCTCAACAGGTTTCTTATTCTTTCTGACCAATAATTTTCTGACCGGACGATTGGAAATCATATAAAAGACATTTTAGTAAAGCGCAAAAAATAACTTCCGCATGTTTTTAGGCTGCGGACGGCCACAAGGGCCGCACCCTGCAAGTGGACACATCTCTTGCTGAAAACATGTGGAAGTTATTTTTTAAACATTGCTTATTATAAGTATATTAAAACTATGAGCATGAGGAATTTTATCGCGACAATGGCACTCAGCATTGCGTGCTTCATATCTGCCGGTGCACAAAGCACGTTTCAGAAAGCCGTATCACATTTTTCCAAGGCAAATACGGCCACTGCATCTGTTACCGTAAATCGCGTAAACAAAGCACTTAAAAACAAAGTAACGGAAACGGGCACCATGTGGATGAAATCGCCCGACAAGGTGAGCATATCTTCCAAGAACGGCAAGAACAAGCTGATTATGAACGGGACAACGTTCACAATGAAGATGAACGGTTTCAAACACACTACAAGCAGCAAGACTAATGCGCAGTTCGCTACGTTCTATTCAGTATTCAAAGCCGTTCTCAACGGCGGAAAGACAGATGTAGACCAGCTGCCGGGCGTCAGCGTGTCGCAGAAAGGCACAACTGTCGTCGTAACAATCGTGCCGAAGACTGCCGACGCCAAGAAACAGAAGAGAATGATGTTCACATCTTTTGTGCTCGAGGTAAACAGCCGCACGTCGGCACTTGAATCTCTTCGCATAAATCAGCGCAACGGCAGCTACACGCTATACACTTTCTCTGCGTTCAAGTTCAACACGTCGGTAGCAGACACAGTGTTTAAACCTTAAAAGCAATTAATGATGTCAGCAGACAGACACAACAACGGCTCATGGCACGAAGGTGCCGTGAGCCTTGAAAATATATGCCGCGTGCAAGTCAAGTTCAGCGAGATTGACTCAATGCGCGTGGTGTGGCATGGCTCATACGTGAAATATTTTGAGGACGGACGCGAAGCTTTCGGCCGGCAGTATCCAGGCATAGGCTATGCTGACATACAGCGCAGCGGCATCTACGCGCCTGTTTACGACATGCACGTGCGCTATGTCTCTCCACTGTCTATAAACGACGTTGCGGTCATTCACACATATTATATATACAAGCACGGCGCGCGCCTTGACTTTCATTACCGCATCTACCGCGAACGAGACAACAAGCTGTGCGTGGAGGGCGACACCGTTCAGCTGTTCATTGACGAAAACGGACAGCTAATGCTCGACATGCCTGATTATTACCGTGAGTGGCAACAACGTTTCCTTACCGGAAAAACAGACAAATAATTCATTCGCCGATGATAATAAGAAGAATTGCAAAGGATGACGATGCGCGAATAGCAGAGATAATACGCGGCGCATTTGATGAATTTGACATGCCAAAGCACAACACCGTCTACGACGACCCGGACACTGACCGGCAATACGAACTCTTCTACGCCAATCCGATGGCAGTATTATGGGTTGCTGAAGAAGGCGGACACGTCATCGGCTCATGCGGCGTCTACCCCACAAAAGGACTTCCCGAAGGATGGTGCGAGATTGTCAAGTTCTACATAGACAAAGACTATCGCGGAAAAGGCATAGGCGCACGGCTGTTTGCAAAAGCTATTGATTCAGCTACAATTTTAGGATACACCACGGCATACCTTGAGACATTCTCACAATTCGGCAATGCCGTTAGCATGTATGAACACCATGGTTTTGTGAATATAAAACATCAGGTTGGACAGTCGGGACATACAGCAACTAACATTTGGATGACAAAAGACCTGCGCAGTCACGTTTTCAACGATGCCAGTATGAAGTGGAAGGTGCTGTCAACTGACAATATCATTCACCGTCCGCACCTTGATGCCTACCGCGAGCGCGTCGAACTGCCCGACGGACGCGTCTATGATGAGTTCTATCATCTGCATTTCTCACCTGTAGTGTGTGTCGTGGCCGAGACGGCCGACGGCCGTCTTGTCATGGAACGCCAATACCGGCATGCCGTAAAGGATGTTCTCACAGAGATACCGGCCGGCATCGTAGAGCAAGGCGAGCTACCGCTTGATGCAGCACGCCGAGAGCTGATGGAAGAAACGGGCTTCGGCGGCGGAGCGTGGACGCTGCTGTCTAAGGAATATGCCCAGGGTGGCGTACAGGACAACAACATGTACAGCTTTCTTGCCAAAGGAGTCGTTCCTTCCGGCAAACGTCATCTTGACAGCACCGAGGACATCACGGTAACGCTCATAGACCGCCGCGAAGTTCTAGGTATGCTCATTCGGGGAGACATAAAACAAGCTCCGCTCTCACCGGCATTATGGAAGTATTTCGCCTTATACACAGATTTGCTGAAATAAGCTCAATTACTTTTGCAACAACAATGACACCAGTCAGGCAATAAGCGAATTCAATACAAAATACTGTATAACAGCATCGCATTATAAATCTGCAATATCTGCGGCATCTGCAAAGCATTCAGCATATTTTTGCTTGCAGAATGCAGATATTGCAGATTTTATTTTTCTTCAGACGCACATTCTCTGATACACATCTTCAGATTCATATTTCCAGATGCACATTCTCTGATAAACATCTCCAGATAAACATCTCCAGATAAACATCTCCAGATAAACAAGATACACAGAGCAAATTATTCAAGCATAATCAAATCACTCATCACATCATCGCTGACATAGAGTCCGCTGCGCGTCAGTGCCATACGGCCGTCATGAACGGTCAGATGGCCGGCCGAAATACTGATGTGCGCCGATGAAAGCAGATAGTCATAATATTTTTCACCGAACACATTTCTCACCTGTTCTAGTTCTATTCCATTCTTTGTGCGCAGTGACGTAGTGACCATATCATTATAGCGCGTCCGTGTGTCGAGTTTTTCACCGTCCGTCTCGGGCCTTCCGTTTTCTATTCCATCAATATATCGTCTGACATCAGCAACATTCCATTGCCTTGACGTACCGTTATACGAGTGTGCGGCAGCGCCGATGCCAAGATACGGCACAGCATGCCAGTAGCTGCTGTTATGCCGCGCCCTGAAGCCAGGCTTTGCGAAGTTGCTTATCTCATAATGCTCGTATCCTGCAGCCGACAGCTTATCCATAAGCACGTCATACATTCTGTTTGACGTATCATCGTCAACAGCCCTTATCTCGCCCTTTTCCAACATACGGCTCAACACCGTACCGTCATCATACATCAGCGAATATGCCGACAGATGTTCCGGCTCAAGTTCAAGAGCAGCTTCAATGTCACTCACCCACTCATCTACCGTCTCACCGGGGAAGCCAAACATAAGGTCAAGGCTTACATTGCCGATTCCTGCTGCACGCAGGCGTCTGAAAGCCTCGCGTGCCCCGTTGGCAGTATGACGGCGGTGAAGAAAGCGCAGCCTCTCATCAGAGAATGTCTGCACCCCCATTGACACTCTGTTCACAGGCAGCCGGCCAAGCAAAGCAGCATATTCCGGCGTGATATCATCAGGGTTGCACTCCATGGTTATCTCGCCGTCACGTGGCAGTCCATAGCCGTCATCAATGGCTGTAAAGATCTTGTCAAGCTGCGCGGCCGACAGCTGCGACGGCGTACCGCCACCGAGATATACAGTCTGTACAGCATCAGCAAGGTAATCTTTTCGCACTGCCAGCTCACGGCACACACAGCCAGCATACCGGCCGGCAAGCGCCGACAGCGTACTGCTGTAGAACCCGCAATAAATGCATCTTGACTTGCAAAAAGGTATGTGTATATAAATACCCGACATTTTTCACTTGATTTAATAACATTAAATGGTGGAGTCAATTAGCAAGTGCAAATTTGCGAAGTCTTTTTGTAAACTACTTCATCAGGAGTGAGGAAATTTAATTTTTCCCTTGGTCTTGCGTTAATTTTTCTTTGTATCATCTTAATTCTTTGTTGACTTACGTCTTTGAAGTTAGAGTGTCAAGTTTGTGACTACAAATCATTAAGCTTTTCGGAGGATACCCCTTC
>OMUH01000035.1 GCA_900314195.1 uncultured Prevotella sp. | reverse complement strand
TATGACATTTTTTGTGGGCCGGCACGGGGCGCGGCCCCTACACGTTGCGAAATATCTTGCCAACACGATTATTTTCAGCGGTTATGACATTTTTTGTGGGCCGGCACGGGGCGCGGCCCCTACACGTTGCGAAATATCTTGCCAACACGATTATTTTCAGCGGTTATGACATTTTTTGTGGGCCGGCACGGGGCGCGGCCCCTACACGTTGCGAAATATCTTGCCAACACGATTATTTTCAGCGGTTATGACATTTCTTGTGGGCCGGCACGGGGCGCGGCCCCTACACGTGGATAAAAAAGATGATTTTTTAGTGGCTGAAAATAAATGTCCCTTTTTTTGTGTGCAATCTGGCAGGTGCACAAATCTTGCAAATATGTTTGTGTTTGTTACAAACATGACGTTTTTGTCTACCTTTACAAACTGGCTGATTTATTTCCTGTCGAAAATTTAAACACAAATACTATTAATTAAACGATATGAGATGCAATATAATACACAAAAAGCAGTAACTTAACAAAATTTACACTTTTCTGTTACAAAAAATACACCGTATAATTTTAGCATTTTTTAATTTTGCAGCAGGATTGATAAAAAAGGGATGTTTAATTGCAGCCATTTTGGCCGTTTGCTGTATTCGAATGTGACTAATATAATATAAAAAAATGTGTCAGTTTGGTAAGGTTGCATTACAACATTAAACAACGAAATTTTTTAATTAATAAACTTAGTTATAATGAAAAAAGTATTATCTTTTCTTATTTTATTTCTGACGTTGACGGTGCTGGGCACGTCGGCGCAGAAATCACGTGAGAATTATTATCTGTTAGGGCCGCAGAGTTGCAGGCAAAGTGCGAGTGGCATGGACTTTTTTAATACAGCTCTTAAGCTAGAGCCAGTAAAAGGTTCTAACAGCAAATATTATATTGATATTCCTGCTCAATATCCTTATGATAACGGTGGATTTGATATAGAAAACGGACAAATTGCTGACGGAAGCAATATATATAATGCTTTCCTTAATTTTGGTGTTTACTGTGATCAGAATGGCACAAAGCAGGATTTTTTACGTAAAACTATATCTGTTGACGGAAAATCGTCTAAGTCTTTAACACTGCACCAACTTTATATGGTGAACAGTCCTGTTAAAAAAGATAAGGAAGGTTTTGACTATGAAAATTTTTTAAATTGTGTCAGATTGTTTGAAGATGGCTATAAGTCATGGCAATGGTCAGATAAGTCTGAGTTTGATGGCTCATATCAAAAAGAGTTTAATAAAGATGGTTTTTGGGACAAAATTAAATTAGCTGCTAATTTCAAAAAATTACGCCAGACATATACAAATGAATTTATAGATAAGTTTGTTGCTGAGCGTGACAGACTTATTAAGCAGACGGAAAATGAATTAAAGGATAAATTCATTTCAGAATTTCATAATTATTTTAAAAATCCAGGATTCAGCTTTTATTTGGCCAAGGAATCTACAATTCTTTCAATGCATAATGGTTCCGGCAATAAAACTGAAACAGCTTTGTCTGAGCTTTTGGTACCGGCCGGTGCTTTACAAAATGACAATAAGTTTTGGATATATGGAAAGAAGCGTAAGTCAGGTCGTTTGACTAATTATACCGGTAAAAATACGGAAGACGGAAGATGGGAAATTAGGTTTGGCGACATTTATACTAATAAAGATATAAGAAAAAATCTTGAAGTTGTAGACAAAATTGTCAGTCCGGATGGGTCTCATCAGCAATATGGTGTAGTATGCCGTTTAACGGAGGCCGCTCGTGACAAGTTGCTTCTTGACGGTTCCTATCGTTTTACCATCGACGTTGCTACTGGTACATGGTCTGTAGAATATCAGGAAAAGCGTGTTGCTTACATGATGGCTTTTACAGAACAGTGGGGAAAGTGGCATGTAGAAGGTACTTACACTATGTATGATACTAAAAATCAGAAAGGAGCCGGTTACGGAGGCTATCAGAACAAGTATGTGTCACCTTATACATATATTTTTAAAGAAGCTGATGCTGACGGTAACAAGTATTCTTATGATTTCATGCAGAATAATATTCATAATAATACCACTCAATCAAATCATTTGCCTAATATTTTAAGAGAAGCTGGCAAACTTATTGGTAATGACGTTACAGATGACTATAATCTTTCAGATTATGCGCCGCAAATTCCATCAATGTCGGTTCCATATTTGGTGTCTTTCGGTCCCGGATCTAATGGAGGTGGAGACAAAATGAACTTTTCACAGTCAGGGCTATATAAGGGGACAATATATTGTGAGCCTGGTTTTAAAAATAATGTAGGCGGGTGGCCTCAGGGAGGTTATGTAAATGTAGCACAATATTCTTATAGTATTGCTGACCATGGCCATATTACTGTCAATGACGGAAAGGATGCTGATGCCCATAGTAAGCTGCAGAGCATCTATCTTTGCAACGGCGGAAGAGAAAACGGCGCTTTAAATACAAAAGAGCCGGTAAAACTCACTTATAAAACATCGAAAAAGGCTTATGTAACAGAGATTTCTTCAAAAGATTTTCATAATGGTACATTCTATTTCATAGGTTTCGATGACGTTGTCAACTCTTTGGATTCCAAGCTTCACGATTACGTGTTTACAAAGAGTGGCGAGCAAAGCGATTATCCGACAGCTACAAAGCCGAATAATCAGAATTATAGATTGAGGAGCAGCTTGGAAAAACTGCTTAGTGATGGTGCAGATTTTGCCAATACATTGTTCTATGAGAAGAATGTAGCTCCTGATCGCTTAAATACTTTTAAAGATCCTGATGATTCATATAATGGCTATTATCGTATTTCTGTTTATATAACTTCAGAAGAAGATGCACATTATACTATTGAAAAAATAGGAAACATGTATAAGGGAGTTGCACTGTTGTCTCCATTCACTAAATGTCAAAGAAAAAGCGGTTATGATATTAATGATCCTTCACTATCCGGTGAAGAGATGACTTATGTCAATGACGGAATTCCTCATTATGAATTACGTGTAAAGGCTGGAGCTTATAATAAGTATTGGGGAGAGCCTTTCTGCTTTGAAGTCTTGAAAGATGACGGAAAGAAGTTACTCTATGGTAAGTATAATTCCAGCAATGATATTATTGACCGTATGCGTGATATAGTTAGAGAATTGCAGGGTTATAATAACTACAGTTTGGACAATTACAAGAACTGCCAGGCTCGTACCGATGATTTTAAAGATCATATAGCAATAAACGATTCTAAGGTTTCTACATTGGATGGTCCATATCTTTCTAATTTAAATATGGGTGGTAAAGATTGTGATTTAATATTCCGTTTCTATCCAGTATATGGTAATTATGCATTCTATACTATAACTCCGCTTATAAACGAGGTGAGTTTGCTTGTTGATGGAGCAAAGAAAATATATTCATTGACACCTCATGAAGGGGATAGTAAGCTTGCTCAAAATACATTTGATTATAAAGATGAAAAAGATAAGACTAAAGACGGTATAATCTCATCAGATATATTAAAGCCGGGTACTAAATTTATATTTAATGCTACGTTAAATTTATTAAACTATAAAACTATAGAGGTAGGTCAGAATGAAAGTTCTTCACCTTATACTTTCAGTAACGGTGCATATAATTTCTTGGTATCAGAAGACAAAAATGTAGTCGGAGTGGTGCCGGATGTTCCGAATGGAGTAAAGATCTCAGGATATAAGATTAAGAATTTTATAGTAATGATTAATCCTTCTGATAACAAATATTTTGCATCTTATCAGCTTATTCCTGTATTGGAAAGCGGACAGATAGCAGATGATGTTGACGGAAATGGTTATACAGTAATTGATTTCTCTAATAATTCTACTGTGAATGAAGCCACGGATCGTGATGATGATATAAATACTTCATATATCAGAACATACAGTAACCCGGCATACAGCTATGATCTTAACAATGAGAAAAACCGAAATTTGATTAAGGCTTATATTGTTACCAAAGTCAATAAGTCTGATGAGAATATAGACGGTACAGCAAATCTTAAAGTAACGCTTACAGAAGTTACTAAGATTAAGGCAAAACAAGGTGTTATTCTTGTGCCTTTCAACAGAACCGTTGCAGACAATGGTAATGCTGATGAATTCAGTGTTAAGCTTAAGCCCGAGGATTGTAAGGACGATGGCTTCTATGATAAGAATTACCTGCAGCCTTCAAACGAAGGGACGTATGTAAATTTTGAAGAGACCGACAATGATGGTGATGTAGTTGCACGTAACTATTTCCTGTCTACTTGGCACAAGACTGTTGACTATCCTGAGTACGGTGGCGATGACTATGTAGGTTTCTTCAGAGCAATAAGCAGTGAGCTCGGCAGGTATAAGGCTTATTTGTCATTAAGTGCTGATCTTGAAGAGTTCAACTTTAATGGCCGCCAGTTAGGTGGTTATAATCTTGGTTTCGAAGAGGCTACTGGTCAAAACTCTAAAGCTGCTAAGTTCGGTGTGATGCTTGTCTTTGACGACATCGACGATGACAGCAATACGACGGGCATCAGCGGCATTAAGGCTGCAAGCATGAACGATGATGCTTATTACAGCCTGTCGGGCGAGAGAACAACGACGCCGCATGCCGGTAAGATGTACATACACGGCGGCAAGAAGGTGGTCATTGTGAAGTAAATGACATGGCTAAGCGTATTAATATGAACAACTAAGTTTTATTAATATATTTTCGGCAAAGCGTTGCCGTCCCACTTAGGCAAGAGGCAGATTCCCCAATTATATAGTCTGTCTCTTGCTTATTTTTTGCCCTGTGGCCCGGTATGCTTTTCTTAGTTTTACGGATGAGTCAGCCCAATCCGGGGCTGTGAGCTGTGTACGATGCGTCAGCTCTGCCATGACGTGTCAGACACGTCAGCTGACGAATTAGTGATGCAATGTCTGGTTCAACAAACAAATATCCCCCTGCCTGTGGATGCTGATGCGCCGCAGGCAGGGGGATAAGCGTATTAAAAAAGCGTATGGAAAGCTGTGTTGTGTGCAGTTATTCCGGATAGACGAGGTTTTCCGGCTTGATGTTGTCAAGCACTTCTGTGAGATATTTGCGGGCTTCATAACGTGCCATGGGCAGGTCGTGGAGCAGGTAGTTGCCGCAGTCGCGTGGCGCGGCACCCGGAATGTCGCCCTCGTAGTTGGCGATGAAGGTGAAGCAGCGTCGCATGAGGTCGACGATGTCGCGGCTCTCGAGGTCGCCGCGCACGAGGAGGTAGTTGCCTGTCAGGCAGCCCATGGGGCCCCAGTAGATTATGCGGTCTTTCCACTGCGGGTCATTGCGCAGGAAGGTGGCGGCGAGATGCTCGATGGTGTGTATGGCGCCGTTGTGGAGCACGGGCTCGCGGTTCGGTTCTTTCATGCGGATGTCGAACGTTGTTATGGTCTCGCCGCCCACGGTGTCCTTGCGTGACACGTAGATGCCGCGAAGCAGTTTCTCATGGTTGATGGTGAAGCTTGGTATCTTGTTCATAGTTTTGTATTGTTATGTCGGTTACAAAGACTCAAGGAAGGAACGTGCCACCTTGAAACTGCCGTCGGCCATTTTGTTCCAGAAGTCGAAATACTGTGCGGCCTTGTCGTCTTTCATGGGCACGTCGCTGATGATGCGGAAGGAGATGAACGGCGTTTTATATATCAGGCATGTCTGCGCTATTGAGCAGCTCTCCATGTCGACGGCGGCGGCATCGGGGAAGTGGTTGAGGATTTCCTTCATCTTCTCGCGGCTGTCTACGAACCACTCTCCGCTGACGATCTGTCCGGCGCGGATGTTGAGCTCCGGATGCTTTGCGCCGGTCTCCACGGCCTTGGCGACGAGTTCCTTCGGCGTGCGGTAGACGGCCGGCATGCCCATGATCTGCCCGTACTCACAGTTGTCGCCGCACCACGCATCGTGGTATACGCACTCTGTGGATGCCACCACGTCCATGACGTTAAACGACGTGTCGGCGCCGCCCGCACACCCAGTAGACACCACGAGGTCAGGGTGGTAGTTGTCTATCATCTCAACGGTGCCGATGGCAGAGTTTACCTTTCCGATGCCGCACTGCTGGAGGATCACCGTGTGGCCCCCGATGGTGCCGGATATAAAGTCTTTATGGTTGTGGCGTTCCACCACGGCGTCGCCGAGCAGGGCGCGCAGTTGCGCGAGTTCTTTCTCCATGGCGACAATCATTCCTATTTTCATGGTATATGATGTTTATTTTTGTGGCAAAATTACAAAAAACACTTGGAATTTTATATCTTTGCACATGTTTTTGACCATTATGCATAATCGTTTGTACAATCTCTTATATACAATCTCTTAAAATGAAAGTACTAAAGAAGTATCTTCCCGACATTCTCATTGTCGTGGCATTCGCCATACTGTCGTTTGCCTATTTCATGCCGGCTGACATAGACGGCCGCATACTCTATCGCAATGACTCGTCGGCGGGTGTGGGCGCCGGCCGGGAGACGGAGCTCTTCCAGCAGCAGACCGGCGAGCATTCGCGCTGGACGAATGCCATCTTCAGCGGCATGCCGACCTATCAGCTGTCGCCGTCGTATGACAGTACGTCGGTGCTGTCGCAGGCCACCAAGCTGTATCATCTGTGGCTGCCGGACAATGTGTGGTATGTGTTTGCATATCTTCTCGGATTTTACATTCTCATGCGTGCCGTGCCCGTCAGGCGGTCGGTGGCGCTCATGGGAGCCGTGGCGTGGGCCTTCTCGTCGTATTTCCTGATAATCATCGCCGCGGGCCACATCTGGAAGGTGATGGCGCTGGCATATCTGCCGCCGATGATAGCCGGCATAGTGCTTGCCTACCGCGGGCGCTATCTTGCGGGATTCGTGCTGACGGCACTGTTCGGTGCTTTTGAGATTCTTTCCAACCATGTGCAGATGACATATTATTATATGTTCATCATATTGTTCATGCTGATAGCCTATCTCGTGCAGGCCATCCGTGATAAGGAGATGGCGCGCTTCGGCAAAGCCACGCTGACATGTCTTGCCGGCGGCATCATCGCCGTAGGACTGAACCTGTCGAACCTGTACCATACGTGGGAGTACGGCCAGGAGAGCATGCGCGGCAAGAGCGAGCTCGTCAAGAAGGCAAGCAGCAACCAGACGAGCAGCGGCCTCGACAGAGACTATATCACACAGTGGAGCTATGGCATTGACGAGACATGGACACTGCTTGTTCCTGATGTGATGGGCGGTGCATCGGTGCCGCTCAGCCATAACGAGACGGCAATGAAGAAAGCCTCGGCAGACGTGGAGAACATGCTGCCGGGACTGTATGACCAGATACCGCAGTACTGGGGCACGCAGCCGGGCACAAGCGGACCGGTGTATGTGGGCGCCTTTGTGCTGTTCCTGTTCGTGCTGTCGCTGTTCATAGTGAAAGGTCCGCTTAAATGGGCACTGCTCGCGGCCACGGTGCTGTCGGTGACGCTGTCATGGGGCCGCAACTTCATGTGGCTGACAAATCTGTTCCTCGACTATGTGCCTATGTATGCCAAGTTCCGCACTGTGGCCTCCATACTTGTCATTGCGGAGTTCACGATACCGGTGCTCGCCGTGATGGGTCTCTGCCGCATCATTGCCGAGCCGAAGGTGCTGAAGATAAAAAGTGCGCCGTTCATCATCAGCTTCCTGCTGACGGCCGGCGTGTGTCTGCTCTTCGCCGTGATGCCTGCGCTGTTCTTCGGATTCTCAAATGCTGAGGAGGAAAACATGTTCCACAGTATAAAGGGCATGACGCCTGACGCCTTCTCGATGATTACGGGCAGCATAAAGAACATGCGTGAGGCTATGATGACCGCTGATGCATGGCGCTCGTTCTTCATCATACTGGCAGGCACAGCACTGCTGTTCCTGTATAAGAAGGGTAAGCTGCAGGCACGGTATATGGCCGGCGCGGTGGCCGTGCTCTGCCTCGTTGACATGTGGGCTGTTGACAAGCGTTATCTAAACGACGGGATGTTCGTTGAGAAGAGCGTGCGCGAGGCCGGCGTGCCTATGACGGAGACAGACCGCCAGATACTGCGCGACCGCTCGCTCGACTACCGTGTGCTGAACATGGCATCGAACACGTTCAACGAGAGCGAGACCTCATACTGGCACAAGAGCATCGGCGGTTATCATCCCGCCAAGCTGCAGCGCTACCAGGACCTCATTGACGCATATATCTCTCCGGAGATGCGCCGCTTCGGCACAGCCTTCAACGAGGCCCGCGGCGACATGAGCAAGGTGAAGGGCGACAGCATCTTCCCGGTGCTCAACATGCTGAACACGAAATATATCATTATACCGGTGGCCAACAACCAGACGGCTCCGCTGCAGAACCCGTATGCGTATGGCAATGCATGGATAGTAGACAATATTAAATATGTAGGCAATGCCAACGAGGAGCTGTCGGCAGTGGGGAAGACGGACCTGCGCCATGAGGCCGTCGCCGACAGCCGGTTCAAGGAAACGCTCGGACAGAGCAAGCCGCAGGACCAGACCTCTCTCGTAAAGATAACGTCATACAAGCCGAACAACCTGACATACGATGTCAGCACCGGCAAGGGCGGTACCGTGGTGTTCTCGGAGATTTATTATCCGGGGTGGACGGCAACTGTCGACGGCAAGCCGGCAGAGCTCGGACGTGTGGACTATGTACTGCGTGCACTTACCGTAGGGCCGGGACATCATAAGGTGGTGCTCGACTTCCATCCGAAGAGCGTGAAGATTACTGAGACTGTTGCCTACTGTGGATATGTGGCGCTGATACTCGTCGTGGCAATAGGAATATGGTCTGAGCGCCGCCGGAAAAACAGCGCGGCAGCTGAGAAAGAGCAGACGGCTGAATAACGTGACATGATTTTTTCAGACCAGAATAATTACGGCCCCTGCCGCAGACAAGAGCGTTCTGCGGCAGGGGCCGAGTTTTTGTACGGTGATGAGAGCCTGAATGCGGCTTAGACGGGGTGTGACAGGCTGAATGAGCTGATATGAGAGACAGGGAAGGTGATAACGATTATATCAGAAAAACGGATAAGAAATCGGAAATAAATCAGATAAGAAAATGGAGTTCAGAACACAAGTGGACATAGAAAAGGGCCGGTGGCAGATTCCACCGTGCGAGAAGATGCTCTTCACGGGCAGCTGCTTTGCCGACAACCTCGGCGCACGCTTTAAGGATGAGCAGTTTAATGCCGTTGTAAACCCTTTCGGCGTTATGTATAATCCTGTCAGCATCGGCCATACCGTCAGACGCGTGCTCGGCGGCGACGGCGCTGAGGCTTTCATACCTAATGTGGTCGTCATGACGCTTGGCACTAATCATGTTTACATACTCAATGAGACCGGTGAGATTGTTGACAACTGCCGCAAGAGGCCGCAGAAGCTGTTCACGGAGAAGGAGCTGACCGTTGACGAATGCCGCAACGCGCTTGATGAGAGCATAGGCATTGTGATGAGGGCCAATCCGTCGGCGCACGTCATCATCACGGTGAGCCCCATACGCTATCGCAAATATGGCTATCACGGCAGTCAGCTGGGGAAGGCTACGCTGCTGCTGGCCATAGACAGTCTGCTGAAGACATCACGGTATGCCGGGCAGACTGATTACTTTCCGGCATACGAGATAGTGCTTGACGAGCTGCGCGACTATCGTTTCTATCAGCCCGACATGCTGCACCCCAGCCAGCAGGCCGTTGACTATATATACGAGCGCTTTGCCGATACATATTTCTCTGCCGGCACGTTCGCATTCCTGAAAGAGTGGGAACCGCTGCGCCAGGCCCTCGGACACCGCCCTTTCAATCCTGACTCGGAGGAATATAAGGAGTTCAGACATAAAACCATGTTAAAAGTAAATGCTCTTTCGAAAAAATACCCTAACTTTGCATATCAAGAAACAAAATAAACAGTAATGACATACACAATCGAAAAGGTGACGACGCTGATAGGCGCACGCCGCTATGGAGACACCGATACCAACATCGGCTTCCTCCTCACGGACAGCCGCTCGCTGTGTTTCCCTGAGGAGACCTTGTTTTTCGCATTGAAGTCTGACCGCAACGACGGTCATAACTACATTCCCGAGCTGTACCGCCGCGGTGTGCGCAGCTTCGTGGTCAGCACGGTGCCGAAGGGTTATGCCGTTGACTATCCCGATGCCAACTTCCTGCGCGTGGTGAACCCGCTGGAGGCTCTGCAGAGGCTTGCCGAGCGGCACCGTGATGAGTTTGACATTCCTATAGTGGGCATCACGGGAAGCAACGGAAAGACAATGGTGAAGGAATGGCTCTATCAGCTGCTCTCGCCGCAGATGTATGTCACACGCAGTCCGCGGTCGTATAACTCGCAGATAGGCGTGCCGCTGTCGGTGTGGCTGCTGAACCAGCAGACAGAGGTGGGTATCTTCGAGGCAGGCATATCCAAGCCCGGCGAGATGCTTGCCCTGCGCGACATCATTCAGCCTACTATAGCCGTGCTGACAAACATCGGTACGGCACATCAGGAGAACTTCTCGTCAATGGAGGATAAATGCCGCGAGAAGGCTATCCTCTTCCATGACGCGCAGACAATAGTATATAATGAGGATGATGAGGTGATAGCGTCCGTGGTGGGCTCACTTGACTATAAGGGCGAGCGCCTGTCATGGTCGGAGAAAAATGAGAAGGCGGCATTCTATATCAGCGCGATAGAGAAGAAGGATGCCTCGACAAAGGTCAGCTACGCATATAAGGGTACGCCGAACTTCTACACCCTGCCGTTCATCGATGAGGCTTCGATACAGAACAGCATTATCTGTGCCATTGTGGCCTTGCACCTCGGCGTGAGCGGCAACGACCTCGACCAGCGCATGCAATGCCTGGAGCCGGTGGCCATGCGGCTGGAAGTGAAGCAGGGACAGCACGGATGCACGCTTATCAACGACAGCTATAACTCTGATATCAACTCTCTTGACATAGCACTTGACTTCATGAACCGCCGCCCTGACCACAAGGGACGCCGCCACACGCTAATACTCAGCGATATTTACCAGAGCGGCGAAGAGCCTGACGCATTGTATAAGAAGGTGAGCGACCTGTGCCGCAAGAGAGGCGTGGTGAAGTTCATCGGCATTGGCTCGGAGCTCTGTCAGGAGTCAGATGAGATACAGATCCCGGAGAAGTTCTTCTTCTCTACCGTTGAGCAGTTTATACACAGCGAGGTGTTCCGCTCGCTGCGCGATGAGGTGATACTGCTGAAGGGAGCACGGCCGTTCGGCTTTGACCAGATAACGGAGCTGCTGGTGCAGAAGGTGCATGAGACCATTCTCGAGGTGAACCTCAGCGCTGTGGTGGAGAACCTGAACTGGTATCGCAGTTTCATGAAGCCGGAGACAAAGCTGGTGTGCATGATTAAGGCTGACGCATACGGTGCCGGCAGCGTGGAGATAGCAAAGACGCTGCAGGACCACAGGGTGGACTATCTCGCTGTGGCCGTGGCCGACGAGGGCGTGACGCTGCGCCGCAACGGCATAACGAGCAACATAATGATTATGAACCCGGAGATGACGGCCTTCAAGACAATGTTCGACTTTGACCTTGAGCCGGAGGTGTACTCGTTCCGGCTGCTCGACGCACTTATAAAGGCTGCAGAGAAAGAGGGCATAACGGGATTTCCTGTTCACATAAAGCTCGACACCGGCATGCACCGTCTCGGCTTCGACCCGGAGCATGACATGGAGAAGCTCATCGACAGACTGAAACATCAGAACGCCGTCATCCCGCGCAGCGTGTTCTCACACTTCGTAGGGTCTGACGACGACAGCTTCGATGATTTCAGCGCTCATCAGTTTGAGCTCTTCGACAAGGCCAGCAAGCAGCTACAGGCTGCATTCGACCATAAGATACTGAGGCATATCTGCAACTCGGCAGGCATAGAACACTTCCCCGAGCGGCAGCTTGACATGTGCCGCCTCGGCCTCGGCCTGTATGGCATTAATCCGAGAAACAATGAGATAATAAATAATGTGTCGACACTGAAGACCACCATACTGCAAATCAGAGACGTGCCGGCCGGTGACAGCATAGGCTACAGCAGAAAGACTATCCTCGACCGTGACAGCCGCGTGGCTGCCATTCCTATCGGCTATGCCGACGGACTGAACCGCCATCTTGGCAACCGCCACGGCTATTGCCTCGTAAACGGACAGAAGGCTGAGTATCTCGGAAACATCTGCATGGATGTGTGCATGATTGACGTGACTGACATTGACTGCAAGGAAGGCGACAGCGTGGAGATATTCGGCGATCATCTGCCGGTGACGGTGCTGTCTGATGCTCTTGACACCATTCCTTATGAGGTGCTGACTGGTATCTCGAACCGCGTGAAGAGGGTTTATTTCCAGGATTAAAAGGCAGGCCCGCAAAGAGAAGCACAATAAATGACGGTCAGCAATCATTCAAATGAATGTTTGAAGTCATGGTGCACCTGAAGGGTGCTGCTCTTGCGGCTATATAAAAAAATGACAATATCTGATGTGCAGGCTGTGAGAGGCACATGCACGGGCAGAGAGAAAAAACAGCATTCCGCGATGACAGCAAAATGTGTTTGTCAGCGCGGAACGCTGTTTTTTGCTGTTTTGTTGTTTTTGTTTGGCATTGTGTGCGTTTTTTATTATCTTTGCGCAAAATACGTGTTAACAAACTACTAATTGTACAAAATCAAAAAAATATCATTATTATCATGGAACAGGTATTCAGCTATATCATAAGCTTCGGAGCCTCTGTTATGATGCCTATTATTTTTACGATAATAGGTCTGTGCATCGGCATGAAATTCGGCAAGGCACTTAAGTCGGGCCTTTTTGTGGGTGTCGGCTTTGTAGGCCTCGGCATTGTTACGGCGCTGCTGACCGACAACTTTAAAGACCCGCTGCAGGCTATTGAGAACATCTTCAGCCTTAACCTCAGCGTGTTTGACATGGGATGGCCGGCTGCCGCTTCGGTGGCTTACAATACGGCAGTAGGAGCACTTATCATTCCGGTGTGTCTGCTCGTTAACTTTGTTATGCTGATTACCAAGACCACGCGCACGGTTAACATTGACCTTTGGAACTACTGGCATTTTGCGTTCATAGGAGCCGTCGTTTATTTCGTAACCGGCGAGAGTCTTGCATGGGGATATTTCGCAGCTATTGTGTGCTACATCATTACGCTAGTGTTTGCTGACATCACGGCAGACAAGTTTCAGAATTATTATAACCTGCCGGGCATATCTGTTCCACAGCCGTTCTGTCAGAGCTTCGCTCCGTTCACATGGGTCATCAACTGGCTGCTCGACCGTATACCGGGATTCAGCAAGCTCGACATTGACGCTGAAGGACTGAAGAAGAAGTTCGGCGTGCTGGGCGAGCCTATCGTGCTCGGCGTTATCGTCGGCGCTATCATCGCTGCCGTGTCACACTATGATGACTTTACAAACTTCAGCGCTTTCATGGCCAGTATGCAGCAGACAAAGCCGGACGCTACCACTACCGACGGTGTGATGAAGATTGTTAAGGACATTCTCTTCCTCGGCGTTACCATGGGTGCCGTGATGGAACTCATTCCTCGTATCACGAAGCTGTTCATAGACGGACTGATGCCTATATCTGACAAGACAAAGGAGATTGTTGACAAGAAATTCCACGGAAAGAAAATTCATATCGGCATGAGTCCGGCATTGGTCATAGGACATCCTACGACGCTTGTCGTGACGCTGCTGCTCATTCCGACATATATTATCATAGCAGTGTTCCTGCCGGGCAACGAATTCCTGCCGCTGGCTTCTTTGGCCGGACTGTTCTATCTGTTCCCGATAATCCTGCCGTATACAAAGGGTAACGTTGTGAAGACATTCATAATTGGTCTTGTGGCATTGCTCGTCGGCTTGTGGTTCGTCACCGATATGGCGTCAGACTTTACTATGGCTGCAAAGAATGTGTATGCGGCTACGCAAGACAAGGCCGCTCATGTGCCTGACGGCTTCCAGGCCGGAAGCATGGACTTCGCCTCGTCTCTCTTCGGGTATACCATCTATGCTGCCGTGAAATATATAAAGTGGGTTGGTGCAGCACTGCTTGTGTTGCTCACGGCTGTGCTGATGTTCTTCAACCGCAGGGCTATAATTAAGGACGAGCAACTCGCTGCTGAGACAACAGCAGCTGCGGCAGAGAACGAAGAAGCTGGAAAATAAGAAAAGAATATCCGCAAACATCCAAATTAAAGTATTCTCACCCTTTTGCAGGGGCCTCGCATCCCTTCGGTTCACCCGTTATCGGATGACAGGAATGTGCCGGCCCTAAAACATATTGTCCGGCAAATATTCGGCAAATATTCGGCAAATAAGAGATGTATGGACATTTTTTTTGGGCCGGCACAAGGCACGGTCCCTGCATTAGAATAATAGCGGATAGTCATAAAATAAAAATAAGAAAACAAACTAAAAATTTAGAAACGACAAATAAATGAAAAAAACAATTCTTTCTGTAGCTTTTTGCCTTGCTGCATGCCTTGGAGGCTATGCGCAGGACTCTTTCAAAGGCTATGAGGTGAAGGCCGAGAATGCCTACACAAACTACAACGTGCGTTGGGCTACCGGTCCGGAGGATGCCAAGCATTACACCACAGACCGTCTTCGCAAGGAATATCTCATCGAGAAGGTGTTCGCATCGGGAGAGGTGAACTGGACATACACTTTATATGACCGCTTTCTTATCGGCGGCGCAGAGCCTACGACGACACCGCTGAAGCTCACATCAATTGCTCCGCTTTATGTTGACGAGAGCAAGGGCACCAGCGGCCGCAACCTGCTTGACAACCGCGAGCTCGGTATCATAAACATCGGCGGCGAGGGTACTGTTACCGTTGACGGCAAGAGCTATACGCTCGGCTTCCAGGAAGCACTGTATGTAGGGCGCGGCGCAAAAGACATTGTGCTGGCAAGCAAGAACGCTGCCGAGCCGGCAAAGTTTTATATGAACTCGGCATGTGCGCAGACCACGTATCCGGTAAAGAAGGTAACACTGAAAGAGGCTAACAACATAAAGGCCGGCAAGATGGAAGAGAGCAACGACCGTGTTATACACCAGATGCTTATTGACGGCGTTGCCGGCGTGCGCACATGCCAGCTGCAGATGGGAATTACTGAACTGAAGCCGGGGTCTGTATGGAACACTATGCCGGCTCATACACATCTGCGCCGCATGGAGGCTTATATGTATTATAAGGTGCCGAAGGGACAGAAAATTCTGCATGTGATGGGCGAACCGCAGGAGACACGCCCTGTATGGATGGACAACGAGCAGGCTGTGATAGCTCCGCAGTGGTCTGTTCACTGTGCGGCAGGCACGTCAAACTATACCTTTATATGGGGCATGGCAGGTGAGAACCTCGTTTATACTGACATGCAGGTTATTCCTATTCCTGACATGAAATAAAAATAATAACGAAATAAACTATAATAAAAAACTATGTCACCTATTAAAACAAGTAAAATGTCAAACTTCCGCTGGGTCATCTGCGGCTTGCTGTTCCTCGCCACAACGGTGAACTATATGGACCGGCAGGTGCTGTCTCTGACGTGGAAGGATTTTATTGCTCCGGAGTTTCACTGGAGTGACAACGACTACGGTACGATAACGGGATGGTTCTCTATCTTCTATGCTGTGGCAAATCTGTTCGCCGGTAAGTTCATCGACTGGATGGGCACTAAGAAGGGTTACCTTATTGCCATCGGCGTGTGGTCAACGGGTGCCGTGCTGCATGCGCTGTGCGGTGAGGTTGCCATGATGATTGAGGGTTATCCGAACATAGAGGCCCTGCGCCTCGTGAAGGCTGGCAGTGATGCTGCCGTAGCCATCGCCACCGTCAGTGTTTATTTGTTCCTTACATGCCGTCTTATCCTTGCTGCCGGTGAGGCCGGCAACTTCCCGGCTGCCATCAAGGTAACGGCAGAATACTTCCCGAAGAAAGACCGTGCGTTTGCTACGTCAATCTTCAACAGCGGTGCTTCCATCGGCGCGCTGGCAGCCCCTGCAACTATTCCGTTGCTGGCCCGTTCGCTGGGATGGGAGATGGCCTTTGTCATCATCGGTGTGCTCGGTTACATCTGGATGGGACTTTGGCTGTGGCTCTATGACAAGCCTGCAAAGAGCAAGCATGTCAACAATGCAGAGCTGCTTTACATTAACCAGGACTCTGACGCGGAGACCGTGGAGGCTGAGAAGGCTGCCGAGAATGCCGGTGAGCCTGAGAAGGAAGAGAAGACCATCGGCTTCATGAAGTGCTTCACGTTCCGTCAGACATGGTCGTTTATCGTTGGCAAGTTCATGACCGACGGCGTGTGGTGGTTCTTCCTGTTCTGGGCTCCGGCTTATTTCTCTGACCAGTATGGCTACACGTCAGATTCTCCTATGGCTATTGCTCTTATCTTTACGCTTTATGCCATTGTGACTGTTCTGAGTATCTTCGGCGGCTATCTGCCTACGCTGTTTGTTGACAAGTGGGGCATGAACCCGTATATCGGACGTATGCGTGCAATGCTTATCTTTGCATGTTTCCCGCTGCTTGGTCTGCTTGCGCAGCCTATGGGACAGATAAGTCCATGGTGGCCGGCAGTGATCATCGGTCTGCTCGGTGCAGGACACCAGGCATGGTCGGCAAACCTTTATTCAACGATCGGCGATATGTTCCCGAAGTCTACAGTGGCTACCATTACCGGTATAGGCGCTATGGCCGGAGGTATCGGCTCGTTCCTTATCAACAAGGGCTCCGGCGTGCTGTTCACATATGCTGAGAATCAGGGCTCAGCATTCTCGTTCATGGGTTTCGACGGCAAGCCGGCAGGATATATGGTTATCTTCTGCATCTGCTCTGTGGCTTACCTGGTGGGATGGTGCATAATGAAAGCTCTCGTGCCGAAATACAAGCCTATCATTGTTGATGAAGACTAAGTGTAAAGGCGGAATGAAAGTCATGCGTCTGTTGATTTATTTTCAGAATGCATGATATTCAACAAACTGAAAATATTGCATAAGAATAATGCACAATAAAAAAAACGTGTAAAAAAAAACGTGTAAAAAAAACGTGGTCCGGATTTTTCGAACCACGTTTTTTTATTGTCTGTTGTCATCAATGATATTGTTGTATTGACAGTCTGCCCCAGTATCATTGAGGGCTTAACTATTCTCCTAATTTTTTTTGTATTTACAGACTTATGCAATCAGCTTATTTGCCGAACATATCCATCACCTTACCTATTATCGGTGCCATGTCGTAATATTTATATTCAGCAAGGCGGCCGCCGAAGATAACATTGCTTTGCTTTGCGGCCAGCTCACGGTATTTGCCGGCAAGAGTGTTGTTAGCCTTGTCGTTGACGGGATAGTATGGCTCCATTCCTGGTTTCCATTCCGTGCTGTACTCGTGGCTGACAACAGTCTTCGGTGTGTTGTAAACCTCCTGGCCGAACATCTCAAAGTGTTTATGCTCAATGACGCGGGTGTATGGCACGTCTGATGCCGTGTAGTTGACAACGGCGTTGCCCTGATAGTTCGGTGTGTCTATGACTTCAGTCTCGAAGCGTACGGTGCGGAAGTTGAGATGCCCGTATTCATAGTTGAAGAATTCATCAATCTGTCCGGTGTAGACAATGGTGTCAGCGGTGTCTTCCCATTTCTTTCTGTTCTCAAAGAAATCAGTGGCGGTCATTGTGTCAGAACCTTCAAGCAGCTTGCTGATGAGCTTGTTGTAGCCCCCTGTAGGAATGCCCTGATAGCTGTCGTTGAAATAGTTGTTGTCGAAGACCAGTCTTACAGGCAGGCGTTTTATGATGAATGCCGGCAGGTCAGTACAGCGACGTCCCCATTGCTTCTCAGTGTAACCCTTTATCAGCTTTTCATATATGTCGCGGCCGATGAGCACGAGCGCCTGCTCTTCAAGGTTGCGTGGCTCGTTGGCTCCGTCGGCGTGCATGCGTTCTACGGCCTCGGCTTTCTGTCTGTCAATCTCGGCCATGGCCTCCTGCGGTGTCGTGACGCCCCACATCTGATAGAACGTGTTCATGTTGAACGGCAGATTGTAGAGCTTTCCTTTGTAGTTGGCCACAGGTGAGTTGGTGTAGCGGTTGAACGGCACAAGAGAGTTGACAAAGTCCCATACTCGTTTGTCAGACGTGTGGAAGATGTGCGCACCATAGCGATGCACGTTGATACCTTCTATCTTGTCGCAGTAGACGTTGCCGCCGAGCTGCGGACGCTTGTCTATTACAAGGCATTTCTTGCCTTTCTTGTTTGCGAAATAAGCAAATGTAGCACCGAAAAGGCCGGAGCCTACAATAAGATAATCGTAGTTTTTCATTATATTTGTTTTTCGTTTGTTTTATAGCTTAAGAGTCTTGCCTATGTATTTATCAGTAAAGGCTTTAATGTGTGCGGCATACTCTTCAGGGCGCAGCAGTATGCTTCGCGCATGTCGTGCGCCCGGCACTATCCAAAGTTCCTTAGGCTGAGGCTTGGCCTTGTAAAGAGGATATACCATACGTGTGGGCACGTATGTGTCGTTGCTGCCGTGAATGAACAGCATCGGCTTGCGGCAGCGCACCACGGCATCAACCGGCGAGGCATCGCCGAACCACCAGCCCCAGCGCAGACGGCACATAGCCGAGGCTGCCGGCATGACGGGAAAGCGGGGAAGAGAGAAGAGGTTGCTGAGCTCATAGCTGAACTCGTCGTTGACGCTTGTATAGCCGCAGTCTTCAATGAAGCATTTGATATATTCCGGTGTGTTTCCGCCGGATACGCACATCACCGTGGCAGCGCCCATGGACACGCCGTGCAGAATCATGCGCGTGTGCTTTCCACGCGGTGCGAACAGGCTGTCAGCAACGTGTGCCCATTCCAATACGTCGAGGCGGTCTTTCCATCCCATCTGCTCGTCGTCGCCGTCAGAGAGGCCATTGCCATGGAGGTCGGGCAGAAGAAGGTTATAGCCCAGACGGTAATATATGCGTGCCTGCGGCAGCATGGCAACCCAGCTCTCGCCGTAGCCATGTACGAGAACGGCGGTACGGTCGTCGTGTGCAGCTGCTCTGACGTAAACAGCATGATGGCGGTGGCCGTCATGCGCGTTGATGAAAGTGTCTTTTATGCATCCCGCACGTCGCAGACTGTCGGTCCATTTATATACGGCAGGGTAGCGGCGTGAAAGTTTCTTCCATGTATACACACTGTCGCGGCCGTGCTTCTCTGACGGGGTGATAGAATAGTTGAGCAGCAGTACGCTGACAATGACTGTTGCCAATACTGCAATGACAGCGATCGCTCCGGCTGCCTTTATTAATGTTTTACATGTTTTGTTCATCGCAAATACTTATTGGAAACTGTTCAGTGAATGTTTTAATATTATATTCATACTGCTTCATACTGCGTATTGATTTCAGCAAATGCATCGAATTAAGCGGATAGAAATTCGAATAAATACGGTTTATTTGTTGAACGAACAAGTCGAGATGAAAAAAATATGAAATGCTGGACAGTCACGTTTATGGCTCGCCGTCTGCGAAGGTGGTAGTGTTCCAGTCGCCGGTGTCAAAGCCCTTTTTCAGCCAGTACATGCGTTGTTTTGACGTGCCGTGTGTGAATGTTTCCGGGCAGGCATAGCCCTGTGCCTTTGTCTGCAGCCAGTCGTCGCCGATTTTCTTTGCTGCGTCAATGGCTTCCTTGAGGTCGCCGTCTTCAAGACTGCTGTATTTGTCGTTTTCATAATGAGCCCAGCAGCCTGCGTAGTAGTCGGCGAGCAGCTCAAGCTTTACGCTTATGCGGTTGGCCTCCGCCTTGTCGACGGTAGCCATCTTCGCGTGTGCCTTGGTGAGTATGCCGCGCAGATATTCAACATGATGTCCCACTTCATGTGCGATGACGTAGGCATAGGCGAAAGAGCTCTTGTTGTTCACGCTGATGCCGAACTGCCGGCTCATGTCGCTGAAGAAGCTCAGGTCGAGGTAAAGCTTCTGGTCGCCGCTGCAATAGAACGGTCCCATCTGTGCCGAGCCGGTGCCGCATGCCGTCTGCACTGTGCCGGTGTAGAGCACCATGGTTGGGTAAGAGTATGTCATTCCGTGCGCCTTGAACTGTTCTGTCCATACGTCTTCAAGACTTGCCAGAACCTGTTTTGAGAATACTGCCGCTTCCTGCTCCTGCTGCGTGAATTCTTTCTGCTGTTCCGTCACCTGTCCCTGGAGCTGCTGCTGTTGGCTCAGCACGTTGCTGACAACGTCGCCAAGGTCGCCACCGCCCAGCAGCGCCATTATTACTACTATTATAATTGCTCCCAAGCCACCTATGCCGGCCTTTGCACCGCCGCTCATTCCGCGCCGGTCGTCAACATTGCTGCTTTGTCTTCGTCCGTTCAGTCTCATAAAGATAGATTTATTAAAATGGCTGTAAATATTGTCAAGCTTGTCATCTTTGTTAACAGTCTGCCGATGTGCAGATAATTTTTAAGTATAAAATAACTGCCGGGCATTCGTAACAGAAAAGCAATCTTTTTCCCGGCAATGTCCGTAATCTCTTTTTCTGCAGCCTTGCTGAAAAGTCTTTTTTGACTGTAGAAAAAATGTTTGTCTCCGGTCTCGACGGCTCTTATTAGTCTTAGGAAAATCTGCCTCAACAGAGTCTCCCTGATGGCTGATTTGAATTTCTTGTCCTTATCAGCAAAAAAACGATATACCTCAATAAGATTCTTCTCACCTTCGATAAGACTGTTTTTTTCTTTTTCCCAGCCTACGGCAGAATGCGTATATGATGTCGGAGACATAACATAATGGTAGAGTCTTGTCGGGTCTTGTGCTGTCTTGTCTGAATAATAAGTAAGTCTTGACAAGGCAAGAAAGCCTTCGCCGTAATTCTGCCCGGCAACGGCGTTAATGTTATTCTTCGTGTACAGACTTCGTCTTATCAGTCGCCCACATAATTCATGATGAAGCATGCCGCCAAGCATGGTAATGAGCATATCGTCGCGGGTCTTGTATATAGGTTCTGTAAACCGGCTGTCGATGGTGTCTTCGTTAATGAATATGCCGGCTGAAACAATGTCAGCATCTGTTTTGGCTTGTAATTCAGCCAGACGGCTTATGGTGTTTTTTTCGATGTAATCATCTCCGTCAAGATGGAAGATGAATAATCCGGAAGCATTTTTGACAGCTGTGTTTCTAGCCGCTGCCAGTCCGAGATTTCTGTTGTGAGAGATAATCCGTGTGTTGTCTTTTCTTTCTGGAAAATCATTGAGAGCCTTTCTTATTATACTAATACTGTTGTCAGGCGAGCAGTCGTCAACAAAAATTATCTCAAGGTTTTGGTATGTCTGTGAAAAAACACTTCTCGCACATTTCTCAATGTAATTGGAAACATTGTAAACAGGTATTAATACAGAGACTTTATAGTTTTCTTCCATGTCAAGAGCGGGGGGGACAAATAGTTTTTATGAATAAGTGCAGCCATTCTGTTTTCTGAGCAGCAGGCAGAATTGTTCCTTATGCAAACAACGACAGACAGTTGTCGTTTGATCACAAAAAGTCATGCGTTCCATTAAATTGCCACTGCAAAAACAAAAGTTGCGTATTTTGCCTTTTTAATATGGCAAAGTTAGGTAATTAAGAAAATAAAAACAAATATAAAATTAAAAAAAACAGTTTGTATAGATGAAGTCTTAAATTAAGCAGTGAAAATTAAGCAGTGAAAATTAAGCAGTGAAAATTAAGCAGTGAAAAAGTTGTCATAACAAAAAATATTCCGTTCCTTTGCAAACAAAAGGGAAAAAAACAAGAAGGTATCTGTAATTGCTGATGAGCAGTTTGAAAATAAATATGGCAAAGGGTGTTATGTGGACGGCAGTCGGCAAATATGCCGGTGTTGTGGTGTCCATCATAGTCTCTATGATACTTGCCCGTTTGATTTCACCGGAAGATTTCGGCGTGGTTGCCATTGCACAGGTAGTAATAACATTTGTTGGTGTGCTTTCAGACTTGGGCATAGGTACGGCTGTTATACAGAATAAGACGCTTTCAGAAAGTGATCTTGATTCTATTTTCACATTTACTATTCTTTTTGCCTTTTTATGTTCCGGCGTAGTGACAGCAGCCTCTCCTTTCGTGGCAGATTATTACGGTAATGCCAAGCTGATACCGGTATGTGCTATGATAGCCCTGGCCATGCTGTTCAACATAGTTAATACCGTGCCGCAGTCGCTGTTTATGAAGAACAAACGCTTTGCATTTACCGCCAAACGTGATTTGCTGTTCAACTGCGGCGGGTGTATAATATCGATTGTATATGCTCTTATGGGCGGCGGCTGCTATGCCCTTGTGCTCACGCCGATAATAACGGCGGCAGGCCTTTTGACTGTTAACCTGCGGCAATATCCGCGGCATATAGACTGGCACATGCACATGGCGCCTATAAGAAAGATATTCTCCTTTTCCGTGTTTCAACTGCTGTTCTGCGTGGAAAATTATTTCTCGCGCAATCTCGACAAACTTATAATCGGCAAGTCATTGAGCCTTACAGACCTTGGCTATTATCAAAAGTCGTACAATCTGATGATGATGCCTATGCAGAACATTACATTTGTCATTACGCCTGTTCTTCAGCCGTTTCTTTCCGATTTTCAGAACGACCTCAAATTTATAGCAGAAAAATATCTTCAGATAATAAAGCTTGTCGCCACCATATCAGTGCCCCTTGGTATAATGCTGTATTTTACGGCCTATGAGCTGGTGACAATCCTTTACGGTGTGAAATGGGAACCGGCCGTTCCGGCGTTCCGTATCCTTGCTCTGTCAGTGCCGCTGCAGATGGTGCTGTCAACATCGGGAAGCATATTCCAGGCAACAAACAGAACGAAGGCCTTGTTCATAACGGGAGTAATAACAACTTGCGAAACAGTGTTGGGCTTTCTTGTATGCGCTTTTATCCACGGCGGTATGGTGGCTTTTGCTACTGCGTGGACTGTTACGAATGCCGTATGTTTCATTACGACATATATAATAATGTATCGTTTTGAGTTCGGAATAAGCTCATGGCCTGTTTACAAGCAGTTTGCCCACCCAATGGTAAACGGAATCATTATATTTGCTTCATGTTACGGCATACAGACTGTTCTTGGCGGAAGTAGTCCGTTTCTTTCACTTATCCTGAAGATTGCGGCATCTGGCGTGAGCACGGTTCTTGTGGTGCTTTTTTATAAAGACTATAATCTTAAATATTATTTTAAGGCAGGCATGTCAAGAATACTCGGATTTTTTCGTCGTTTCAGGCAATAGGCAAATAACATCGTCAGCGTGAAACATATCAGTTGTTTGCTGTGGAATGCACCGGTTGTATTCTTTGCACATTGCATAAATCATGATGTTTCTTTCGTTTGAAAAACATTATAAATGTACCACTGTTTCTCCAAAAAAGGCATTTTAAAAATCAGAAGTTATGAATAAAAATGAGTAACTTTGCAATCGCGGGACTGGAAAAGCCAAACAGCTCCGTTTTTTTGTGGTGTGATAATTTTGACAAAAAGTTTTGGAAAAAGCGCATGCAGCAAACATCCGCATTTCTGCCGGAGACATGCCTGTTTATGTATTTTGTAAATTTACTTGCCATACAGTTATCAAGCTGCAAAAAAGCAAGAATAAACTTTACAGAGAGTAAATCGGCCTGATATGTAGATCTGGAAAAGATATACATAAGCTTATATTATGTTTTTTTAAAGCTATGAGTGAAAACAACGATAATAACAAAGATTTTGATAAGGAAAAGCTGAATGACGGCAGCGGAGCAGACAACGTTTCCGGAAGAAACGAAGGCTCAGGCAATTCAGAGTCAGACAATCAGGATGACACTGAAGAAACCGTCAATGCTGAATCAAGTGACGGAGAAGACACGAAGTCACAAGATACAGACGTTGATGCTGAAGATTATTCAGATGCTGACGGAACGGAGGATGATGCGGATACAGATGATGACTCGGAAAATGACGCGGAAGACGATACTGACGACGAAGGCGACAGCGATTACACTCCTGTCAGCCGTTTTGATGCCTCAGCCGTTCATCATCTCTCCGGAATGTATAAGAACTGGTTTCTCGACTATGCCTCATACGTTATTCTTGAGCGTGCTGTTCCTGAGATTGAAGACGGTCTGAAGCCTGTCCAGCGCCGTATACTGCATTCAATGAAGCGGATGGACGACGGCAGATATAATAAGGTGGCGAATATCGTAGGCCACACCATGCAGTTCCATCCTCACGGCGATGCTTCCATCTACAGTGCCCTCGTGGTGCTCGGACAGAAAGACTTGCTTGTTGACACACAGGGAAACTGGGGAAACATACTTACCGGCGACGATGCTGCAGCCCCGCGATACATAGAGGCACGGCTGTCTAAGTTTGCCCTTGAAACAGTGTTCAACCCAAAGACCACAGAGTGGCAGCTGTCATACGACGGCCGTAACAAGGAACCGGTCACGCTGCCGGTCAAGTTCCCGCTGCTTCTTGCGCAGGGTGCCGAGGGCATTGCGGTAGGACTGGCGTCAAAGGTGCTGCCTCATAATTTCAATGACCTTTGCGATGCTGCTGTCAGCTATCTGAAAGGCCGTGATTTCCATTTGTATCCCGATTTCCCTACCGGCGGAACGATAGACGTGTCAAAATACAAGGACGGTGAGCGCGGCGGAGTAGTGCGTGTCAGAGCAAAAATAGAAAAGCTCGACAATAAAACACTTGTCATCCGTGAGGTGCCTTACGGCAAGACTGCGTCAACGCTTCAGGACTCAATAACGAAAGCTATTGAGAAAGGAAAGCTGAAAATACGGAAGGTTGAAGACATGACGGCCTCAGAGGTAGAGATACGCCTGCATCTGGCTCCCGGTGCGTCAAGCGACAAGACCATCGACGCGCTGTATGCATTCACCGACTGCGAGACAAACATCTCGCCCAACTGCTGTGTCATAGAAGACAAGAAACCGCAGTTCCTTACCGTCTCAGAGGTGCTGCGCCACAGCACCGACCGCACTATGGGACTGTTGCGTAGGGAGCTTGAGATACGCAAGCATGAGCTGGAAGAGCAGTATTTCTATTCGTCAATAGAACGCATCTTCATAGAGCAGCGTATGTATAAGGACAAAGCCTTTGAGCAGTCGCGCAACAACGACGAGGTCGTTGCCTTTCTTGACAAGCGTTTTGACCCGTTCAAGAAAAACCTGCTGCGCGACATCACACGCGACGACTATCTCAAGCTTCTTGAGATAAAGATGCAGCGCATAACACGTTTCTCAAGCGACAAGGCCGACGAGCTGATGGCAAAGATAAAGGCCGAGATTGACGACATAACGAAAGACCTCGGGCAGATGGTTGCCGTAACCATCAACTGGTTTGAATATCTTAAGAAGAAATACGGCAAGGAGCACCCACGGCGCACCGAGATACGCAATTTCGATACCATCGAGGTGGCGAAGGTTGCCGAGGCCAATGAAAAACTGTATATTGACCGTAAGGAAGGTTTCATGGGCACAAGCCTTAAAAATGCCGAGTATGTCTGCAACTGCTCAGAGTTTGATGACATCATAATCTTCTATAAGGACGGGAAGTATAAGGCCACGCGTGTTGCCGACAAGAAGTTTATAGGCAAGAATGTGATATGGATGCAGGTCATGCGCAAGAACGACAAGCGCACCACTTACAATGTCGTCTACCGTGACGGCAAGACCGGTCCGAGCTACATAAAGCGTTTCAATGTTCCGACAATGCAGAACGACCGTGATAACGATCTTACGCAGGGAACGCCGGGCTCGCAGGTGCTCTATTTCACCGCCAATCCGAACGGCGAGGCCGAGACTATAAAAATAACGCTTTGGCCTAATCCGAACAAGCGCAAACATAACATATTCCTTGAAAAGAGCTTTGCTGACATAGGCATAAAAGGCCGTAATACAAAGGGCAACATCCTTACCAAAGAGCAGGTTCACCGCATTGGTCTGAAGAGCCACGGCCAGTCAACGCTTGGCGGCCGTAAGGTGTGGTATGATGCCGACGTGCGTCGCATCAACTATGACGGCCACGGACAACTGCTCGGCGAATTTGATGACAACGACCGCATACTCGTGGTGCTTCCCGGCGGCAAGTATTACACCACCACCTATGACCTCAACCATCATTATGAAGATGATATTGAGCGCATAGAAAAGTGGAAGCAGTCAAAGGTGTGGACGGCTGTGCTCCTTGATGCCGACAAGAACGGCAATGCTTATGTTAAGCGTTTCACCATTGATGATACCGGCGGCAATGTGCAGTCGTTCGTTGGTGATAACCCCGGCAACCGTCTGCTGCTGCTCACAGATACTGTCTATCCGCGTCTGCAGGCTGTCTATGGTGGCAGTGATGCCGAGCACCGTCCCGAGATTATCGATGCCGAGCAGTTTGTCTCAACGCGCAGTGCCAGGGCAAAGGGCAAGCGCATCAGCACGCTCACCGTCGACCATATTGAAGAGCTTGAGCCGCTGCGGCAGCCGGAACCGGAAGAAGAGCCGTCTGATGACGAAACGCCGCAGAATGCTGCCGCATCAGACGAAGACCTTGACCCTGATGCCGGAAAGAGCCAGCAGGATGTTATTGACGAGATGACCGGACAGCTTAACTTGTTCGGGAATGAAAACGATGCGTCATCGGCAGATGCTGACACGACACCTGACGCAGGTGACGGCGAAGAAAAAGACGAATAAAGCAGAACAATGTAATAACGCTCGCGTATAATGCATTTTGTTTGAAAAATATGCTTGAAAAATGTGTTTGAAAAAACAAAAGGGCCGCATACATTATATAATATAATGTGTGCGGCCCTTATTGTTTCTGTACGGTATTCTTATTACCACGCCATCAGCTTTCTGAGAAACGGAGTCAGCTCAGCAGCCATCTTGCGGTGTTGCTTCAAAGACGGATGCCAGCTGGCGCCATAGCCGAGGTCGCCGGTCTGGAAAGAGAAGTCAAAACGGTAAACATTCTTGTCACCTTTCTTGTTGAAATCGCGGCATATTTTGTTAAGAGCGTCTTTCTCAGCGTTGTTGTCTTTCTCTCCGAGCATCGGTCCCGTAAGCAATACTATCTTGGCTTTCGGATAACGCGAGCGCACAGTAGCAAGGAAATTGCGGTATGCTTTCTCATATAAAGATATGTCATAGTTGTTTGTCGACAGATCGTTTGTGCCGAGGTTAATGCACACCAGCTGCGGTGTCCACTTGGCGAAATCCCATTTCTGCGAGTGGTCGTTGAACAGAGTGTAGTCATATTGCCACGGCATGTTTTCCTTGTCGCCCGTCTTTGGCCCGTTGTAGTTTCTGTAAACGCCGATGCCGCTGCGCGATATAGACGTGTGCAGCGCGTTCAGCGAGTCGCTGACAAGGTTTGCATACGTGTAATAATGATTTTCCGTCTCGTCTTCAAATGGATCCGATGCCACAACACTTTCTATGCCGTATCCGCATGTTATTGAGTTGCCGATAAACTCAATTTTCCTTTCCGGCATCGGTGCCGGCTCCAGCAGGTTGGCGTCACCGTCAGTTATGAATCCCCTGAACTCCGGGTGCCTGAACAGCCCCTCTATGGCATACATCAGCCTTACCGTATGTGTGCCTGATGGCAGTCCGGCGGCTACGGTAACCACAGAGTCTTTCTTTCCGGAGAAAGCAATCTTGAAAGCCTTGCAGCCGTCTACCTCAGCCATGAAATATCCGGTTTCCGGACGGCACATCATTTTTATTGACGTGCCGTTGAAGCGTGTGCGTATCACCGTTCCCGGGAAGTTGAACTCCGCAGTGTTCCCGGCGGTCATCCTCACGCGCCCCACATACTGAATGCGGCTGTCGCCGGCATTGAAAAAATTGCCTTGCTGTTCAATCGGCGTGGAGGCAACGCCGGAAGCAGGCATCAAAAAAAACATCAGTGATGTAAAAAAAAATGAATGCATATAGAATTTAGATTTTAAAGTTCCAAAAATAGCAAATAAAAACGTAATATAAAAAATATCATCAAAAAATTTGGCACTTTGAAATAAAGGAGTTATTTTTGCAAGTGAAAGATACTGTTTTATTGTCTTATTGAAACAGTAGTCATAAATTTTGTAAAATTTGTATTAATTCTTATATAAAATATAAAACAAGATTATGAAGAAAGTAGTTTTAACACTTGCATTGGTATGCGCTGCCACAATGGGCTTCGCACAGTCTGACAACGATCAGGACGCTAAGAACACATTCATCCAGTCAACAGCTAATGGCACTGTTTACGACTTCAACGCCGCAGCAGCAAAGATCCAGGAGCTGAACCAGTCTATCGAGAACCACAAGGCTGGCATCGAGAAGGATAAGGCTGAGATCGTTGCCATCAACGAACAGATGAAGCAGGCTAAAGAGACTCTGAAGAACGCTACAAAGGTTATCATTGCCCAGTAATATAAAGTTCTTTTTAAGTAAGTCATAGCCGAGATTTTCTGGTTTTATAACCAGGTTATCATATTTGCGTGTATAAAGGTGTGGATTATCGTTCACGGCTTTATACACGTTTTTTTTGTTTATTGCTGAAAAAGCTCTGCCGGCTGACGTTAATGTAAGCAAAAGAAACTGATAATTTGGCAATTATAAAAAAATAAATTGTAACTTTGCATATCCGGAAAGGCCATTAGCCCTGTGGTGAGAAAACACGCCGGGCTGGTCTTTTTCCGATAATGAATATCAATTAACAACATATCATTTACACATTTAAGAAAAATGGCAGAAGATAATTTCAAGAAGATTGTTAGCCACTGCAAGGAATACGGCTTTGTCTTTCCGAGTTCTGAAATTTATCCGGAGGGACTGGCAGCAGTCTATGACTACGGACCAAATGGAGTAGAGCTGAAAAACAACATAAAGAAATACTGGTGGGACTCAATGGTGTTGCTTCACAATAACATCGTAGGCATTGACGCGTCAATCTTCATGAATCCTACTGTCTGGAAGGCATCAGGCCATGTAGATGCCTTTAATGATCCGCTTATCGACAACCGTGATTCCAAGAAACGCTATCGTGCCGATAACCTCATAGAAGATCAGATAGCCAAATATGAAGAGAAGATAGACAAGGAAGTTGCCAAGGCCCGCAAGAAATTTGGCGATGCTTTTGATGAGGCAAAGTTCCGCGCCACCAATCCTCGTGTCCTCGCCCATCAGAAGAAACGCGATGACCTTCACGCCCGTTACACTGCTGCCATGCAGGGACCGGACCTTGATGCTCTCAAGCAGATAATCATCGACGAGGGCATCGTTGACCCTATCAGCGGCACGAAGAACTGGACCGATGTGCGTCAGTTCAACCTTATGTTCTCCACAGAGGTAGGCTCGACGGCCGGTGCTACAAACAAGATATATCTTCGTCCGGAGACGGCGCAGGGCATTTTCGTCAACTTCCTTAACGTTCAGCGCACCACTCGCCAGAAGCTGCCTTTTGGCATTGCGCAGATAGGCAAGGCCTTCCGCAATGAGATTGTAGCGCGTCAGTTTGTGTTCCGCATGCGTGAGTTTGAGCAGATGGAGATGCAGTTCTTCTGCCAGCCGGGCACAGAGATGAAGTGGTTCGAATATTGGAAGAAAGCCCGTCTGGCATGGCATAAGACGCTTGGTATGGGTGATGAGAACTATCGCTTCCACGACCATGAGAAGCTTGCCTTCTATGCCAATGCCGCTACAGACATTGAGTTCCGTATGCCGTTCGGCTTCAAGGAGGTAGAGGGCATCCACTCACGTACGAACTATGACCTCAGCCAGCACGAGAAATATTCCGGCACCAAGATGCGCTATTTTGATCCTGACACCAATGAGAGCTATGTTCCTTACGATGTTGAGACATCAATAGGTGTTGACAGAATGTTCCTTTCTGTGATGTGTCATTCTTATAAGGAAGAACAGCTTGAGAACGGCACCTCACGTGTTGTGCTCGCATTGCCGGAGGCTCTCGCGCCAATCAAATGCGCCGTGCTGCCGCTTGTCAACAAAGACGGCCTGCCTGAGAAGGCACAGGAAATCGTTGATGAGCTGAAGTTCCATTTCACCACACATATAGAGTCGAAAGATTCTATCGGCAAGCGCTATCGCCGTCAGGATGCCATCGGCACACCGTTCTGTGTCACCGTCGACGGCCAGACACTTGAAGACAACACCGTCACACTGCGTTATCGCGACAGTATGAAGCAGGAGCGTGTACCCGTTGAGAAGCTCCGCGAGATTATCGAGGAGCGTGTCAGCATAACATCCCTGCTGAAGAAGTTGTCAAAGACCATCAGCGCTTTTGACAAATAAACAGCATGAATCAGAAATAATATTTTCTTTTGGCGGGCAGGCCGGCTTTTTCGTGGCCTGCCCGTTTTTAGCAAATACACACAATGACTGAGAAAACTAACAAAAAGAAGTGCTTGAAAGGCATGCCGGCATCGCTGCTGGCGTGCCTTATTGCGTTCGCAGCAGTCTTTGCCATGACCTCGTGCAGTGAGAAAAACGATGCCACCGAGGAGTTTGCCGACTGGCAGAATGTGAACACGCAGTTTTTTAATGCCAAATATGCTTCAGCCTCACAGGCTTCTGACAGTACAGATATGTTTGTCCTGAAGAATTTCTCCTTGAGTAGCGGCGTGCCGCAGACGGTTTCCAACAGCATCGTCGTCAAGGTGCTTCAGCGGGGCAGTGGCACGGAGTCTACGTTGTATACAGACAGCGTTCTTGTCAACTATCGCGGCTGGCTGTTGCGCTCGGCATCATATACTGAGAGCAGCGACAGTGAGCTCGGACGCGTGTTCGACCAGAGCTATACCGGTAATCTGGATGTCGAGACGGCACGTCCGGTGCGTTTCCTTGTCAGCAGACTTGTAGATGGTTTTACCACCGCGCTGATGCACATGCATGCCGGCGACCGCTGGAAGGTGTATATTCCTTATACGCTTGCTTACGGTACCAAAGACAAAACCTCAGGCTCAATAACCATTCCGGCCTACTCAACGCTGGTGTTCGACATTGAGCTTGTTGCCAGCAGTCAAGCAGGACATGCGCTGCCCGTGGTGAGATGATTTATTAAACGAGAGAGAAATAATTTATTTTTTTATGAGCAAGACCACAGACCGCTTGTTGGCCAACATACGCGGTGGCCGGGCACTGTCAGGACGCGATAAGCTAAGCCTTATCGTGGGGCTCAGCATACCGTCGATGCTCGCGCAGGTAACGTCGGTGCTGATGTTTTTCATCGATGCTGCCATGGTGGGCCATCTCGGTGCGAGTGCCTCGGCAAGCATAGGCCTCGTAGAGTCAACGACGTGGCTCATGGGGTCGGTGATGAGTGCCTTTTCCACCGGTTTCTCCGTGCAGGTGGCTCACTTTATCGGGGCCAGTGACTTCCGTCGTGCCAGACAGGTGCTCCGTCACGGTCTCACTTCCGGTCTTGTGTTCAGCATGCTGATGCTCCTCATCGGCTGCTCCATCCATTCACGGCTGCCCTTCTGGCTCGGCGGCGGTGCCGACATCGCAGGCTCGTCAGCAGCCTATTTCCTCATCTATTCGCTGGCCATGCCGTTCGTGCTTCTGTTTCACATGAGCTCGTCAATGCTGAAGTGCGCCGGCGACATGCGCGTGCCGTCGGCAATGGCCATCGCCAACTGTGCCCTCGACGTCGTATTCAACTATCTTTTTATATATATCCTTGAGATGGGTGTCGTGGGCGCCGCTCTCGGCACGGCGGCAAGCTATGTCGTGACGTCTTTCGTCATGGCCTTTTTTGTCACCATGCGCAACAGCATGCTTGCCCTTCACAACGACCGTGACCCTTTCCGGTGGGACTGGCAGTATCTGCGCAATGCCGCACGCATCTCCGGCCCCATAGCCGTCCAGTCAGTGCTCATGAGCGGTGCGCAGATTGTCAGCACGCTCATTGTGGCGCCGCTTGGCAATATCGCCATTGCCGCCAACTCCTTTGCCATAACGGCCGAGAGCCTGTGCTATATGCCTGGCTACGGCATCGGCGACGCTGCCACCACCCTCGTAGGACAGACACACGGTGCCGGCCGTCACGACCTCTGCCGCAGCTTTGCACGGCTGTCTGTGGGCACGGGCATGCTCGTCATGGCTTTCATGGGCGCTGTCATGTATGTGCTTGCGCCCGAGATGATGGCAGCCCTCACGCCGGTAGACGCCATTAAGACCCTTGGCGTTGAGGTGCTGCGCATAGAAGCCTTTGCCGAACCGTTTTTCGCCGCGTCCATAGTCACCTACAGCGTGTGTGTGGGTGCCGGCGACACGCTGCGGCCCGCAGCCATCAACTTGTGCTCGATGTGGCTCGTCCGTCTGTCGCTGGCATGGTGGCTGTCGCAGAGTATGGGTCTCAAGGGCGTGTGGATAGCCATGGCCACAGAGCTGACCGTCAGAGGACTGCTGTTCCTGCTGAGGCTTCTCCTCGGCAACTGGATGAAAGGGTTCAGCGTCAGCAAGGGCACTGGCAGCGAATAAAGAATAAATTTTTTTATGCTGCCACGCAGATACAGCGGATGATTACAGAAATCTTTTTGAAAACCATATTTTGAAAACAGGGTCGGAAAAGTAAGTCTTTTTCATTTCCACATATATAATGTCTTTTTCTGTCAGTGCGTTTTTCAGTCTTACTATGTTTGACGGACTGCCAAGGTTGAACCCGTTGCGTATTTCTTGCTCGTTGAACCCGTCGTGATGGCCTGATGCCACAGCACGCAGAAAGTTCATCTGATAGGCTGACAGTGGTTCTACCATCTGCATGAAAAGCATTTCGTTAGTCTCGAGCAATTGCTCAACGGCGTTCTGGAATTCTTTACTGCCGGCTTTTCCTCCCTTTGGCGTCTGCAACAGCAGGTAACGCGCCAGTTGCTGAACGTATGAGGAACAGCAGTCTACGGTGTCGCAAATCTTTCCGGCTGTGCTGTCGGATACATACCGTCCTGCTGCGGCAAACTGCCTCGTAATGTATGGAATCCATTCGCTTTTCTGTATCTTTTGCAGCCATATAATGTCACCGAACTGATAGAAAGGCATGCTGCGGTCAGCAAATATATTTGTCATAAGGTGTCTTTTACTGCCGTATAGACAATAAGATACGTGCTCTTGCAGTTGCCACACTGAGCGCAGCCGTCCCTGTATGGCTTTAGAGTCAGGCCATTCGCCAGCCTGTTGAAACTCGTCAATACAGATAACGATATGTTTCTTTTTCTTTAATGCTATGTTTTCGGCCAGGGCGAGCACCTGCTGATAGCTGTGTGTCTTGGGCGTGATGCCCAGGCTGATACTGTATTCTGAGTTTGGGTCTGGTGATATGGATATTTTTGGCGACAGACGGTACAGAAAGTCGCGTGCTTCGTCCAGCCACAGCTCGCGTGTGCTTGCTGTCTGCTGAAGCACAGCTGATGCGAGCAGATTGTAAAACTCATATTCGCTTTTGCAGCCGAAGATGTCGAGCTTTACTATCAGCAAATCTTTTTTGTCAATATGCCGGCACACGTGGTTGACAAGTGAGGTTTTACCCCACCGGCGCGGCGAGATGAGTATTGTGTTTATACCGCCGTTGAAATTATCCTCAAGCAGTTTCGTTTCTTTTTCCCTGCCTATAAAGTTGTCTTCAGAAACCGCTCTGCCATAAACAAAACTGTCTGCCATTTTCCCGTATTTTTTTTAGTTTTTTCTATTGCAAAGATAATAAGAAGATTACGATTTCACAAACTTGTGAACCACAAGTTTGTGAAATCGTAATCTGTTTTAATGAATATCCGCAAACATCCAATAAGATATATTTTCATCCTTTTGCAGGGACCGTGCCTTGTGCCGGCCCTGAAACAATGTTCGACTGATTTTAATATTATAACCGAAACATCAAAACGCATACGATTATTTTCAGCGGTTATGACAGTTCTTGTGGGCCGGCACGGGGCGCGGCCCCTACACGTTGCGAAATATCTTGCCAACAAAACATGCTGATTTTTTAGATAATTGTATATGCGCCTAATGACAAGCAAGAATATAATCAACGCGT
>OMUH01000155.1 GCA_900314195.1 uncultured Prevotella sp. | reverse complement strand
ATTCGTCCCAGATGAAAATAAAGTATTTTTTATTACATATAATTAACTGATAAAATTAAGTAAGTAATGTTTAAAAAACAACTTACGCATTTTTCTACACAACTTATATTACACAACTTATATTACACAACTTATATGAAAAACGGCAGCCGAATTTACCGGCTGCCGTTTTTGTTGCGTTATCTTTATACGATTTTCCGCAGTATCAATACGGAGATATATTATTGAGTTCCTTTATTTTTATTTCATTCGGCCTGGCGGTTATGGCCTTTCTAAGGTCGTTGAAATCGAAAATAACCTTCGGGCGGAAAGCGTCAGACTGCATGTATTTCAATATACTGTTGTGATAGGCCACGCCTTCCGGTTTATCAGCTATTTTCTTCATGTCAGTCATGGCAATAAGAAGCTTGCCCTTGCCGATGCTGAACTCCATGGCAATGCCGAGCTTATGATTGCGCTCTATATTGTCTATAACCTGTATGATGGGCCTGTAGCCCTGCGGCAGGTTGTCGAGAATGAGCGGGCGGCTGTTCTTTATTATCGTGAACCACTGCCACGATGTGAAATCATCCGTCGGGAAACCGTTGAAAACAGGATGGCGGCCGTCTGTCAGAATGCCGAGCGTGCCCGGTGAAACCGGCTTTTTATTATTCTCAGAGATAGTTTTGAACATTCTCCAGTTCCAGTAATCTGTTTGGAAGAGCCCGCCTACAGTGTTTCCGGCAAACGATGCAGAATCGGGAGTCCACAGCACGCTTGCGCCGTTCTCTAATTTTTTAACGGTTTCATCGCTCATCACAGTTGTTTCTATAACGCCGTTGCCTGCGACAGCTTTTCTGCCGGCACGCCTTATTCCTTTATTTTCCGGCTGTTTCTCAGAATTGTTATAGATCCATACAGGATAGGTGTTCACCGCCGTAGTATCGCTGCCGTCAGCAATGCTGACTGTTATATTGCAGCGCTGCGTAGACGCCGTATCGGGAATATCGAAGCAATCACTTGCTATATCTATGAGGCCCTCGCCGTCTGTTTCGATGGAATGGGACACATTCTGCAACTCTCTGCCGTTTTTATCATAAAGCACTACTTTTGCTTTCTTCCCACGCAGCGACCGCGCACCGTAGTTGGCAACCTGTATTTTGAAAGACAGCTCGTCGCCTGCGCTGTAAGTATACCTGTGCATGCCGAGCATGGCCACCACAGGCGAGCAGAACTGCCGCCATTCCTTCTGAGTTATGATACCCTTGCTGTCCATGAAGGCATCGAGAACACCGACAAGAGCCGTGCCCTGTCCCGGATAATCCTGCAGGTCGAGAAGCTGGAAGCCGGCCATATTGCCCGTTCTCAGATCCATCTCTACGTCTGCCTTGTAGAGCTGTGCCGACCATCTGCCACTGGCCTCATGGAAGGCCTTGGCCTGAGAAAGCATGCCGGCCTTCTTCAAGCGGTCACGGAACACCTCAAAGTTATAAGGATAAAGCACACCGGTATATTTCTTGATTTCATCGTAGTCAGGATATGTCTGGAACTGTGCCGTCTCATGACTTATCACCGGCACCGGCGGTCTGCCGGTAGTGTCTCTTGCCGTCAGACAGGCCCCGCTGAAATTCATCAGCGTGTTCGGATAGAAATGGTTTATCATACCTCCGTCGGCAGCATCAGCAAAGGCGAAGCTGCCGCGCGTGTGCGTGTTATAGCTGCCCCATGCCTCGCCGCCAACACGACAGGTAGTGAAATAATCCATCCCCGGCTTCACGCCCTGATAGCCGAGATAGTAATTGCTTCCGAACGTAAAATACTTGTCCGGTGCAATAGCGCGGAAGTCATCAACGAAGCGGCGCATGGCCGGTATGCTTCCCCAAAGCTCGTTGCCGAGAGCCATCATGACAAACGACGGATGCCGTCCGTATGTGCGCAGGATATTCTCGCCTTCCTTATGCAGGAATGTCATTAGCACAGTGTCTTTCTCGTTGAAATCGCCCCAGAACGGCAGTTCCGGCTGCAGATAAATGCCAATGGAATCAGCAGCCGTGAAGGCTGCCTCCGGCGGGCACCAGCTGTGAAAGCGCACATGGTTGATGCCATAGTCCCGGCACCGTCCGAGATACCACAGCCACGACTTCACGTCCATCGGCACATGTCCCGCCAGCGGCCACACACAGGCATCATGCTTTCCGCGAAGGAACGTGACATGACCGTCGGCAAAGAAATGCTGACCGCGTATTTCGAAGTTGCGGAAACAAGGCAAAGAAGACGTTATCTTATCCTTCGGATAAGTATCAGGACTGAGGCTTAGGAAGATACTGCCGATAATACCGTTCCAGTTGGTCTGCGTGTCTTCTGTATAGGCATGCGAATTGGCATAGAGCTGCTGCGGAACGCCTGATGAATTGTCAACGCATACTGTCAGTACATGGTGTCCGGGCTTCAGCGCGCCCAAGGAAAAATGCTGTGGAGTAGAAATATCGTTGCTCCATCCTATTGAATCGCCGTCTATCCACACCGTAGCAGGCTTTGTTCGTTCCAGATGAAGGAAAATATTTTTTTTCTTCCATTCCTTCGGTATTGTAATCTCTCTTTGATACCATGCCTTGCCCACATAATGATAAAGGCGCGTCAGATGAGTGGTCTCATCACGGCTTTCCGGCGGCAGACCTTTATGATTGGTATCCATGGTGCCGGGCAGGCTGACGCTGTCAGCGAAATGGGTCGTTCCTGAGGTAGAGAACAGCCATTGTCCCCGCAGGTCTATACGTCCGTCAGACACATTGAGCGAAAAGGCTGCCGATACACATGTCGAAAGAAAAAATGTTGATAATATTTTTTTCATATTTTGTTAATCAGAAAACGTTTTGAATCAGAAAGCTACTTATTTCTTATGCTTTCACCGAAATCAGCCGAAATATAATTATATATGTCTTTGCAACAGTCACCGGAGAAAAGCTGACCATAGCCAACAAGACTGTTCCACGTATTTTCATCCATTCCATCGGCAATAGAATCACCGAAAACGTTATTCTTTATCATTCCGTATATGAAGCCGGCATTGAAATTATCACCTGCACCGATTGTGCTGACAACAGCTTGCGACGGAACTGGATATTCTTTTCTCAGACCACCGGCGGAATGAATTATTGCAGGCCGCTCACCTTGCGTGCAAATAAAGTTCTTGCAATAGAACGATATTTCTGATTTATACACTTTATCAGCATCACGCTGACCGTATATAACACCGAAATCCTCATCACTGCCACGAACAATATCGGCCAGCTCGAGATTGTCTATCATATTTGGCGTAGCCTTCAGCAAGTCATTACGATGAGACGGTCTGAAATTAACATCATAATACAAAATAGCGCCTTTTTCCTTCGCCAATTGAAGGAACGCCTCAACCTGCGGCCTTAAGCGAGGGTTTACGGCAAAGAAAGAGCCAAAAAGCACGATATCACCGGCATTAATATTCGGATAAGTAAACTCAGGAACCTCAGGATCGTTGTCATGGTAAAAAGAATACTCGGCATTGCAGTTTTTATCTAAAAAAGCCAGCGACACCGGACTCTTATGCTCCGGACGTAATGTTATATGACCGGCATCAACGCCGTTGTCTTTAAGAAAATTTACGATGAAACGGCCCACCTTGTCATCTCCGACATCACTTATAAATGTCACCGGTATTCCGGCGCGGCCCAGCGACACGAGGGCATTAAAGGTTGAGCCACCCGGAACTGCGTTCACAGGCTTGTTCTCACGGAAGATAATATCAAGCACCGTCTCCCCTATTCCTATTACTTTGCGCATAGATTTTATTATAAAATTTAGAACTGTCAAATATCTAATTTCTATGCGCAAACTTACATAAATTTGTTCAATTATTCACATTTACTAACATAAAAGTAACTTGCTTATAAATGAAAAGGGCATTCAGCCATAATTGCTGAATGCCCTTTTTCATTTATTTATGCCGTTTATTTATTCTGAACAATCTTAATGCATGCATCTTCGTCATCAACACAGCCATATAAGTATACAGTGCGTCTCTTACCCGTATTGTTCGGAGCAGCCTCAAGCTTTATCTGTGTTCCGACATATAAATTACAGCGGATTGTCAGCCAATCATCCACAACGGCCGACACTTCAGTTGTATCATAAATTTTCTTCGCACTTAATGAGCCTTTAACATCCCCGTCATAATTTGTTACATAAGCACCATAAAAGGGATTATCTCCGCTGCAAGTTATTTTTCCGCCGTCCCTGCTGAATGTTATTCTCCCTGGATAACCGAAATTGCCAGTAGATTCACATGCCGAAAACATTAAATTAATGAGAAATAAGGAAATTATTATATATAATATTTTTTTCATGCCCTTTACACTGGTTTTGAATAAGTAATTATTCTAATATGATGATTGAATTTTGTATTCTTTTTCGTATCGTTTACATCATCATATTCATTTTCTTTGCTGTTCAATTTAAATACGCCATCAACATAATATCCATTACAATGACCTCCCCAACCAAAATCACAATGGACCATCTTACAAGTATCAGCCTTGTAACTTGTTGATATTAATTTACCGTCAATGTATGTTCTTGTTATCTTATTTCTTTGTCTGATTTTATATCCGTCTATTGTCCATGCATGAGAATTCCATATTTTTAAACCAGGAATTGCATAAATAATTACTGGACAGCCATTATTTATCATTGCTGACACTCTGTTAAAAGAATAATTAAGACGTTTCACATTATAAAATCCCATATCCTTCAAAAAAGATGAAGCTTTTGACGGAAATGTGAATGTTCCCTTGTAGAAATACATAGAACTACACCATTCTGCAACACCTTTTAATAAAGTAGCAGCAGACGTTTTACCTAACGCCCGTGCAAATTGCATACTGTTCCAGTCTACAACAACTCCATTATATTTAAAAACAGCAGGTTTTCTAAATTTAGTCATAATTTTTGCTAATGCCAATGGAAAACAACCTGCTGGTGCTTTTCTGCGACAGCCAAACAATAAATACCTTCTTTTCTTAGGATAATAATCATTAAATGGAGATTTCTGATCCCAATCG
>OMUH01000048.1 GCA_900314195.1 uncultured Prevotella sp. | reverse complement strand
AACCGCCTTATACAAGGCGGTTAAAGTGGGTGTGGGCGGGAAATAGAACGTTTACTATTCAGGCTTTCATTGTAGTAAAGAGTTGCTTGGTTCTGCCTTATTTGTATGACAAAATACTGTCAACTGCCTATAAGCGAGCTATGAAATACTGAGGTAAGAATGTATATTTACCATTGGCACCATTAGCGGTGTATCGGCTATGTCAATTAGGATGAGATTTAGTCCTAAACAGATAAAAGAGCATGAAAGGCTTTTGAATATGGAATAAGAGGAATTATCTACAAAATAGAACGCTATCAACATGTTTAATAATTACAAGAACCAGGTGATAATAGTGTCACCCTCGCTTGACCCCAAAGTAAATGTCAGTGGTGTGTCGTCAGTGGTGAATTTCATTGTCAACAACAATAAAGACGTGAATTATATCCATTTCCAGCAGGGCAAGGCTGACACAGAAAATGGTGGAAAATTAGCAAGAATCAATCGGATACTTCAAAGCTATAAGTCATGGAAGTGTCTGCTCAAAGACACCAAGGATTCGCTAATCCATTACAATATGTCAATGGATGCCAGGTCTATTATTAGGGATGTACCATTCATTCGATACGCATATCGACATAAGCGGCGCATATTGGTTCATGTTCATGGCGGCAAATATCTCTTTACGAAACATCGGCCGAAGCTGATAGATATGTTCTTAAAGAAACTTTTCTCAATGAAACTCCCTGTCGTTGTTCTCAGCGACAATGAGAAAGAAATCATAGAAAAGCACTATCACCATGGCGATGTGCATGTGATGCCCAACGTAGTTGACCTCTCCGATGCAACTACATTCGACAGATGTGTGTGGGGGGCAAGAACAGCTTGAAATTCTGTCTTAGGAAGAATTACTGCAGAGAAGGGTATTGACTACATCCTGTCTGCCTGCGAAAAGCTGAAGAATAATGGCATTAATTTTAAACTTCATATAGCCGGGAAGGAACAAGGCATAGATAATTACATTGAACAGTTCACTGCTGCTTTGGGTAGTTTGTTCTGTTATGAAGGCGTTGTCTATGGAAAGACTAAGGCCGAATTATTAAAACGATGCAATGTCTTCTTGCTTCCATCATTTTATGAAGGCTTGCCAATGTCACTATTGGAAGCCATGAGTTATGGCGAAGTACCGATAGTGACAGATGTAGGAAGCATCAACACAGTTATTGATGACAAAATAAATGGTTTGTTTGTTCAAGTAAAGGATACTCAGTAAATTGTAGAGGCTGTTACGACCTTACAACAAAATCCTGATTATCAAAGGAGACTGTCAGAGAACGCGAAGCAAACGATATTCGAAAAGTATAATCCCACTGTTTACATTAGACATCTCAACGAAATATATCGAGAAATAGAACCGGGTTAAGTTTTTTCGTTATTCTTGCGCTCTATTTTCCATAGTCAGGATATTCAAATGTCTCAAAGTCGATTTAGTTAAAAAAAAATAATATACAAATTTATGAAGAAATTGGGAATTATCAATTCTGACTCCAAAGAGTTTTCCTATGGCGGTGTGGCTCCTATCATGAGGAACATGCACCCATATTTGGAGAAAGCCTTTGAAGTAGAGTATTTCTATCTTCCTGACAAATGGAAGAAGATGTGGGGATTGAATCGTGTGAAAATCATGATTTATTTATTCTTGCACAGAAAAGAATTGAAATCTTGTGATTTTATTCTTTCCCATATTCCAGAAGGTTCTTACGTTGTATCATTTATGGGCGTGCCTTATGCACATATTTATCACGGAAATACAAACCCCATGGATCAGTCACGGTACAAGTTTGGAAAATACTTCAAATTTGTGTTTAATCTCTTCTTCAAGCGAATTGAGAAGACTTGTCCTTTGAAATACACAGTAGGACCTGTATGGGGAGACAAGAAAAAACTTTTCAACCCCATTAAGCATGACGTAAAACCCAAGCCTGGGAATGAAAGGTCAGGATTCATGTTTGCAGGCAGATTGGAATTGGTGAAAAATGTAGACCATATTATTAAGATATACGCCCAACTACCATTGAATATTCAAAAGGAAAATCATTTGTATATCGCAGGATTTGGTACGCAAGAAGAGAAATTGAAGCAGCTAGTTAAAGATCTGAAGATGACTGATTATGTGCATTTCTATGGAAATCTGCCCAATAGCGAGATAGCGAAGAAAGATACAGAAAAGAAAATCCTTCTTATGGCTTCGACCCATGAAGGATTGCCTACGGCTATCGCGGAGGCTTTAACAGTGGGCGTACCTGTTGTATCCACAGATGTGGGTGATATAAGCATAGTAATCAAAAACGATTACAATGGTTTTATTCTTCCCCTTGGTTTCAAAGATGAAGATTACATCTCTTGCATCAAAAAAATATTGGCCGACTATGACCGTTTCTCTAAAGCTGCATTGGAAAGCTCGAAGGTCTTTAATGCTGAGAATATCACAAATAGTATGATTAAGGACATCAACAATGTTCTGAATGCTAATTCAAAATAGAAGATATGACTTCTTCAATAAAGGATAAGACCTTTATAATTTGCAGTATTGTCAGGGATGCTGAGCGAGGATTACGGCACAACATACCTGTTATAAAGGAATTCTGCAAACTCGTAAAAGACTATAAGATTCTGATATTTGAGAACGACAGTAAAGACAAAACAAAGGAGATTCTCAAGCAATGGGCAAGGGAGGACCAACGAGTACTTGTATTCACCGAGAATAGGAAACAGGAGCCCACGATACCAAATGAGAAGGAGTCAAAGAATGTAAATCCTTTTTTCTGCAAGAAGAGAATCCAGAAAATGGTCGAGTTGCGCAACCAATATATGGATTATATGTGGCAACACGAGTGGAAAGCTGACTATCTGGTTGTGGCAGACTTAGATGTGGAACAGATTTTCCTGGATGGAATCTTAACCTGCTTCAATACTTCTGCAGAGTGGGACGCCATGACGGCATTTGGCTATTCCATAGGGCCAAAACTTCGAAGAAGATATCACGATTGCTTTGCGCTGATTGAATATGGCGACATGCTGAACCCCAGAACTGAAAATGACATTAATGCCTTAGCGGATAAATACCGTTCGTTTGAAAGCAATGAACCCGTCAGAGTGGATTCAGCTTTTGGCGGTATTGCCATCTATAGGTTTAATGCAATAGAAGGTTTGAGATATCAGCTTGTTCAAAATGACGATGATAGAGTAGAATGCAAATGTGAGCACACAAGCATCTACATGCAGATGAAGGAACGTGGATATGACCATGTATATATCAATCCTTTGATGAATGTGCATTATCAACGATTGACGTGGAAGATCTTTTGGAACTCCTTGTTTAGGAAGGCTAAGAAAGAATATAGGGAAAAGAAGAAAATATTGTTTGTTATGCATTTGCCCCCCCCCGTCCACGGAGCGGCAATGATGGGCAAATATATTCATGACAGCAAGCTCATAAATGAGTCGTTCGATTGCCATTACATCAATTTGACAACAGCGAAGAACTTAGAGGATATAGGACACTTCCGATTGGGAAAGATTGTTGAGTTCGCCAAACTGTTGTATAGAATAAGGAAAGCCATAAGAGAGTTGCACCCGGATTTGGTTTATGTTACGCCTAATGCTAAGGGTGGGGCATTCTACAAAGACTTCATTGTAGTAGAAATGATTAAGTCGATGGGATGTAAGGTCATCGTGCATTATCATAACAAGGGTGTGGCAACCAGGCAAGATCGCTGGCTTGATGATAAACTTTACAAAAATTTTTTCAAAGGAATAAAGGTAATATTGCTTGCTGAGGCTCTATATCAGGATGTGCAGAAGTATGTGAAACGTGAGGATGTTTATATCTGTCCTAACGGTATACCCGATACCACTGGAGGAAAAGAACCGACTGCCGAACGGCATAACAAGGTTCCTCATTTGCTCTTCCTGTCCAATCTGCTTGTAAGCAAAGGCGTGATTGTGTTACTTGACGCATTAAAGATTTTAAAAGATAGAGGTTATTCGTTTGTCTGTGATTTTGTTGGTGGTGAGACTGCAGAAATAGATGCGGCAAGGTTCCAAGAAGAAGTGAAAGATCGTGGGTTGAGCGGACTCGTCAGTTATGTAGGAAAGAAATATGGCAAGGATAAAGATACCTATTATAACCAATCTGACATTTTCGCCTTTCCAACATTCTATCCAAATGAATGTTTTCCATTGGTTTTGTTAGAAGCCATGCAACAAGGTGTACCCTGTATCTCAACTAACGAGGGAGGTATATCTGGAATAATTGATGATGGTAAAACGGGGTGTCTTGTAGAAAGCAAAAATCCTTTGGCATTAGCAGACAAGCTTCAATGGATGATTGAACATCCAAAAGAAAGACAGCAGTTAGGTGAAAATGGGCGGAACAAATATTTGCAACAGTTTACACTGTCTGCCTTTGAAGCTCATTTCTCTAACATATTGGAGCAATTAGTATAGAAGGCAAATGAAGGATCTACGTCAACTGAAGAGGCGTTTCCATGAGTTTGGAGGTCTTAGATTACTTCATGCCTACTACAAAATGGGGGCGCTTGGAGTTAGCCTGAAGGCAGTTTGGGAATGCGCTAAAAAGAATAAGTCGTTCAAAGAAGCTTATCCTAAGATAA
>OMUH01000158.1 GCA_900314195.1 uncultured Prevotella sp. | reverse complement strand
CGGATTACATTGTGACATATTGTCTTCCTATGTCGAGTTAAATGAAAGAGCCCTTTCAGCAAGATATATATTGCCGGCCGAAAGTAACCATCAGCCTTGGAAGGGCTGCCCCATGCGTAACACCGGTCTAAGCGAGGCACGCTCTTGCCACGGTACGCCGTTTTGTTACAGAGCCTGTTTCCATGTGTCTTGTTTTATGTTAATTGCCGTTAAATATGATATGTATCATTTTTTTTTATTTACTTTTGCAGCAATTTAGGTTTAATGTGTACTTACTCGAATGGCAGACCGGAAGAAAACAGTTGGCGGCCACCGCGGATTACAGGTGGTTACTTTGTGTATCAGCACGTCTATGGTGTTGATACTGTTGGGGCTTGTGATATTTTTCGTTCTTTTAGGCAGAAATCTGTCTGAATCGTTTCGGGAAAATATTGTTGTCACGATGCTTCTTGAACAAGACATGACTGACAGCGAGGCTCAGCAGCTTGGTAAGACCATTAAGCTGAAACCCTATGTGAAAAGCATAGATTTTATCTCGAAAGAAGAGGCGCTGAAAGAAAATACGCGAGATTTAGGCACTGATCCGTCAGAATTTATTGGTACCAATCCATTCTTGCCTTCTCTTGACGTATATCTAAAGGCGGAATATGCCAATAACGATTCTCTGAAATGGATATCATCTGATTTGAAAAAATATCCTAAGGTGCAGGAGGTGAGCTATCAGCATGACCTGGTTGAGAAGGTTAACCGCACGCTTGCCAAGATAGGTGCCGTTCTGGTGATTCTTGCAGTGCTTCTTACTTTTATTTCATTCTCGCTCATCAACAATACTATCAAGCTTGGTATTTATGCCCGCCGTTTTTCCATTCATACAATGAAGCTCGTAGGTGCGTCGTGGGCATTTATCCGCAGGCCGTTTATTGCTCAGGCTGTGTTCATAGGCTTTGTTGCGGCTTTATTGGCAAATATTGTTCTGGCCGGCTCATTATATGTTTTCTATCTCAATGATCCTGAACTAATTGATGTCATAACATGGTATGATGTTGTGATAGTAAGCATATCAGTATTTCTTTTCGGAATGGTTATAACAGCCGTTTGCGCGAATATCTCAGTTAATAAATTCCTGCGCATGAAGGCCGGTGAGCTTTATAAGATTTGATAAATCATAAAATATAATAAAAAGTAATGGATAAGAAAAACTTGGCTTTTGACAGAAGAAACTTCATTCTTCTTGCCGCGGGAATGCTCATAGTTATTGTTGGGTTTATTTTGATGAGCGGTGGTCAGAGTGACAATACGCATTTTGACCCTTCAGTATTCTCAACAATGCGTATAAAGGTGGCGCCGGTTGTTTGCTTCGTAGGCTATGTGTTTATGATATATGGTGTTGTTTGTCGTCCGAAAGATGATGCTGATACAAAATCAGCCGGTCTGAAAGAAGACACATCAGCAGAACAAGTTGAAAATAATGCTGTCGAAGAGAAAGACACAATAATAAACACAAAAAACGCATAAGTCATTATGTCACTTCTTCAGACTGTTATCATTGCCATAGTAGAGGGGCTTACCGAATTTCTTCCGGTTTCTTCAACAGGACACATGCTCATAGCAGAAAACCTGCTCGGTGTGGAAAATTCTGCATTTGTGCGTGCTTTTACGGTAATCATTCAATTCGGGGCCATATTGTCAGTGGTTGTTCTTTACTGGAAACGTTTTTTCCGTCTTGACAATACGCCTGCGCCTGAGGGCAGCACCAAATTGCAGAAGATAAAGCATAAATGGAACTTTTACTGGCTGCTGATAGTTGCATTCATACCAACAGGTGTTGTCGGGTTCATAGTTAAGCTGAGCGGCATGCTCGACTTTATGCTTACGCCTGAACATGCCATTTGGATAGTGCCTGTAATGCTGGTTGTCGGCGGTATCTTCATGTTGTTTTGTGACAGTATATTCAATAAGGGAAAAGAGGAAAATGCGATTACAGAGAAACGTGCATTTTATATTGGTCTGATCCAGTGCTTTTCCTTGATACCGGGAACGAGCCGCAGTATGGCAACAATAGTAGGCGGAATGTCGCAGAAGCTGACCCGCCGTCGCGCTGCTGAGTTCTCTTTCTTCCTGGCCGTTCCCACCATGGCAGCCGCTACCGGTCTTGATTTTCTGGAGCTGTTTGTAGGCGATGAGGCCGTAGGCACGGCATGGGCGACAACAGACAATCTGCTGATGCTCCTCGTTGGCAGTGTAGTGGCTTTTTTCGTTGCCTTGGTTGCAATGAAGTGGTTCGTCGATTTCCTGTCGAAGTATGGCTTCAAATGGTTTGGCATATACCGTATCCTTGTAGGTGTGTTTATACTTGCCTGGATGCTTTCCGGGCACAGTATGGTGTTGTTTGACGCTTAAACTCAGCTGACAGGTTTCATGGATTTTATCAAAGGAGAAATTATTGCAATTGACAAGCCATACGGCCTTTCAAGTTTCGGAGCTGTGGCACATGTCAGGTATGTTCTGTCACGCAGGCTGCACCATAAGGTTAAGATCGGCCATGCCGGTACGCTTGATCCCCTTGCCACAGGAGTCCTTATATTGTGCACCGGAAAGAAAACAAAGGAAATTGAAGAGCTGCAGAAGCACACAAAGGAGTATGTAGCCACGGTGCAGCTTGGTGCCACAACAGCCAGCTATGACCGGGAGCATACCGTAAACCATACTTTCCCGTGGCGGCCGTTGGACAGAGGTGAGGTAGAGCAGGCTCTGCAATCCTTTGTCGGCGACATAGAGCAGGTTCCGCCAACATACAGTGCCGTGAAAGTGAACGGCGAGCGTGCTTACAACTATCGCCGTAATGGCGAGCAGGTAACCCTGCGTCCCAAGCAGGTTCATATAGACGGGATAGAACTTCTTTCGTATGATCCTGAGAAGTGGACATTGTCTGTACGTGTTGTATGCGGCAAGGGAACGTATATCCGCGCTCTGGCCCGTGACATCGGCAGGGCGCTTGGCACAGGTGCCTTTCTGACTTCTTTACGGCGTACGCGTGTCGGAAATATCAAGGCAGAAGATTGTATCAACTATGACCATTTCAGGGAGTGGCTGGACCTTAAGCAGATTGACACAGATGATAGCAAATAAACAAGTATTTCAAGAAAGGAGAAAATAACATACAATGAAACTATCTCAATTTAAATTTGATTTACCAAAAGAGCAGGTTGCTTTATATCCGCACCAGGCCAGTCACACCATAACGCGCTCAGATGGCTCGCAGCAGACTTTCACTGTTACTCGCCGTGACGAGAGCCGTTTGATGGTGCTTCATCGCAAGTCGGGCAATGTGGAGATGTATCACAAAGATGCCAAAGGCAAGGAAATAGAAGGAGATTACATACAGTTCCGGGATATAATCAATTATTTCGGCGAGGATGATGTCTTTGTGTTCAATGACACAAAGGTGTTTCCGGCACGTCTGTATGGAACAAAAGAGAAGACGGATGCAAAGATAGAGGTTTTTCTGCTTCGTGAGCTGAATGAGGATATGCGTTTATGGGATGTTCTTGTTGAGCCTGCACGCAAGATTCGTATTGGCAATAAGCTGTTTTTTGATGATTCGTCAACGATGGTTGCAGAAGTAATAGACAATACCACGTCACGCGGCCGTACGCTCCGGTTCCTTTATGATTCATCTCATGAGGAGTTCAAAAAGAACTTGTTTGCTCTTGGAGAGGCTCCGCTGCCGGTTTACATTCTCAACGGGCGCGAGCCTGACCCGGAGATGCGGGATATGCACGTCACTGCCCATGCCACGAAGGATGACATGGAAAACTTTCAGTGTGTTTTTGCAAAAAACGAAGGTGCTGTTACGGCGCCGGCTACGGGATTGCATTTCTCGCGTGAGCTCATGAAGCGTCTGGAGCTCTACGGAATAAAGTCGGCGTTCATAACTCTGCACTGCGGCCTTGGAAACTTCCATCCTATTGAGGTTGAAGACCTTACAAAACATAAGATGGATTCGGAAATGATGTATATTGGCAAGGAAGCCTGCACAACTGTCAATAATGCCAAAAAGAACGGACATCATGTGTGTGTTATAGGCACGAGTGTTCTTAAGGCTACGGAGTCGGCTGTAGGAACGGACGGCTTCCTCAAAGAGTATGACGGTTGGACAAACAAGTTTATTTTCCCGCCGTATGATTTCGGCTTGTCTGACAGTCTGGTTGCCAATTTCTATCATCCGGAATCAACTTTGCTTATGTCTACTGCGGCGTTCGGGGGCTATGAGCAGGTTATGGACTGTTACAAGCTGGCGCTCAAGCATGGTTATAAGTTCGGTTGTTTCGGCGACAGCCTGCTCATCTTGCCTGACTGATAGCTTTACGGGAGAATACCAATGGCTGTGGATTTGTTTGTCCGCAGCCATTGTTATTTTAATAAAAATAATATATATGGTTTTGAGAATTTGTTATGAAGCATAAGGTGTATCTGTCTCTTGGCAGCAATATGGGAAACCGCCATGAAAATATTCTTCGTGCATGTCGGCTTATCGCGGCACAGACAGGTGAGGTGGGTGCGGTCTCGTCTTTTCTCGAAACAGAGCCGTGGGGCTTTCAGTCTGACAATATGTTCGTAAATGCTTGTGCGGAGGTTTATACAGAGTTGAAGCCTCATGACCTTCTTGAAGCTACACAGGCTATCGAACGTGAGATGGGACGCACGGAAAAATCACATGACGGCGTTTATCATGACAGGATAATTGACATTGACATTCTCCTGTATGACCGTGAACGCATATCAGAGCCACTTCTCACCATTCCTCATCCGCTTATGCTCAAGCGTGATTTTGTCATGAGACCTCTGCGCGAAATACTGCCTGATGCATCGGAGATTGTCAAGAAAATATTGTCAGGCAAATAGTTCAGCCAAGATATTCTTTAAGTTCATCCAGACGCTCAGACATCGCCTTGCGTCCCTCATCATAGACTTTTTGCATCAAGCTGGTGTCATGAGTGATGTGGTTTATAGGCAGTTTCTTCTGCGGGCGTATAACAAACACGTTTCCTTGTTTTTCCTGACTGCTGATATAATCCAGTTCTTCGTTATACATTATATGCCTGTCGGCGGCAGCTTTCAGAAAAGCGGAGTAGCCGTGCAGTTGCAGGCGTATAAGCGGCATCAGGGAATTGGGCTTCTTGACGTATCCGGCCGGCTGCGTCAGCACGACAACGTTTCTGTTGTAACCTTTCTGCTCGAAGAAAGCCAGCGGCACAGAGTCAGCAATACCTCCGTCAAGAAGTTTCTTGCCGTTTATCTCTACAATGTGTGAGGCCAGCGGCATAGATGCTGATGCACGTATCCATTCTGCACATTCATAATCATAGTGCATCAGTTTTTTGTATACAGCCTTGCCGTTTTCCAGGTCTGTGCACACGGCGTAGAATTCCATAGGGTTCTCATCGAAAGTCTTCCCGTCGAACGGGTCAATAGTGTCCGGCAGTGTGTGATAGTCAAATTCTCCGCCGAAAAGATCGCCGGTTTTTATCAGTGATCTCACGCTGCAATACCTCCAGTCGTGGGCAAAGCGCTTGTTATAACGTATAACGCGTCCCGGCTGCCGGCTTTTGTAGTTGCAGCCGAAAGCAGCACCGGCAGATACGCCTGCCAGTCCGTCAAATGATATGTTGTTTTCCATCATCACGTCTGTGACGCCTGCCGAGAACAATCCGCGCAGTGCACCGCCTTCAAGAATAAGTCCTTTCTTCATTTGTCTTATGTTTTGTTATTCTTATACTGGATACTCCATATTGGGTAACCCGGCATCATGTTGAGAACTAACGTTTTCATAAATAGTTCTTTTTGCAAAGTTAAACTTAAAAAATTGTAAGAAGAAGTTTTTAATCGCATAATATCTTTATTTTAATCAACTTCGTTATCGCCGGGTATCGGAAACAAAACTGCACTGACAGCTGGTTTCCTGATGCCGGCGATTTTTTGTATAGATCAGTATGCTAATATCCTCTTTTCTTGATATAGATTAAGATATTCGATGCTTTATGCTGAAAAACATTAATTTCCTTGGTGTGTACGTGCACAATCATTAATTTTGCAAACGAAAAGATAAAGGAAAGCCTCAATGAGAGAGGTTGAATTATAGGTAATTTTTTTAAAGGATAACATTATGATTACTTTAATGATTGTTTTAGCAGTAGTAGTAGCATTCAGTTCTTTGACTATAAACTCTAAGAACAAGCTTGCTTAAAAAGCAGGCAAATGCTTGCTTTCCAAAGGTGTAAATATTTACATTCAGGAAAGTTTTTTTAGAATTAAGTTTTAAGTTGACAACATAATAAAAGCCTCTGAGTTCCTATAGAATTCAGAGGCTTTTTGATGTCATGTGTAGTGTCTGAAAATATCCGTTGCAGAAATTATATTCTTGTGCTTGTACTATATGTGCAATGTGCATGATGCAGTTGACGGAAGCTTGAATTTATTTGCTGTCTTTCTGAGCGGACAGCTACAAGGGCCACACCCTGTACGTGGACAATTTCTTGATGACCTTGATGAAAACAATGTGTCATGGAACTGTGGCATCCAAGGCAGATAAAATTCCCGGCTGATTATGTCAGCGAGTTGAGACGGTCTTTCATGTCTTTCAGCTCGTTGCGCAGGTTTGTCAGTTTCTCAATGATGGCGGTTTTCTTTTCAGCGTCTTCCTTGTTTGCTGCAAGGTATTTGCGTGCTGCTGCAATCTTGAAACCGCGTACTTTAATCAGATTGTATATTACTTTAATCTGTTCAATGTCTTTTTTTGTATATTGCCTGACGCCCTGTGCAGTTGTCTTTGGCCTGATGCGCGGAAATTCCTTTTCCCAGAAGCGCAGCGTAGACTCGTTGACACCCACTTGTTCGGCTACTTCCTTTATGGAATAGTAGATTTTTAAATTCTTATCGGGATTCAATGGCATAAAACAAAGCGGTTTTAAGAAACTAAAATAAATTTAATTGCAAAATTAATCAAATATTGCTATCTTTGCAAGTGTTTTTTTAATTAAAATAACTGACTGATTGCATGATACGTTTTCATGTCCTGGCAGAGCGGGGATGCGTTTCAATACGGGCAGTTAATAATTCGACAAAAAATTTAAAGCAATTATAAAATCTTATGACAACTGCTAATGAAATAAGGTCATCGTTTCTTGAATTCTACAAGTCGAAAGGCCATGTCATAGTTCCGTCGGCACCAATAGTCGTGAAAGACGATCCGACGCTGATGTTTACAAATGCCGGTATGAACCAGTGGAAAGACATCATACTTGGCACAAAAGAGCCGGACCCGCGCCGGCGTGCTGACTCACAGAAATGTCTGCGTGTGAGCGGCAAGCATAATGATCTCGAGGAAGTGGGCCGTGATTCCGCGCTCAGTCATCACACCATGTTTGAGATGCTTGGCAACTGGAGTTTCGGCGATTACTTCAAAGAAGGAGCCATAGACCTTGCCTATGAGTATCTTGTTGATGTTCTTCATTTAAATCCTGCCGATCTGTACGTGACAGTCTTTGAGGGAGATGCTGCCGAAGGCATCGGACGTGATGATGAGGCTGCGTCTTACTGGGAGAAGCACTTCCCGAAAAATCATATTGTCAATGGCAATAAGCACGACAACTTCTGGGAGATGGGCGATACCGGACCTTGCGGACCGTGCTCGGAGATACACATCGATTTCCGTTCGGCGGAAGAGAAGGCCAAGGTGCCAGGAGAACAGCTTGTAAACAAGGATCATCCGCAGGTAATAGAAATCTGGAACATTGTGTTCATGCAGTTTAACCGCAAGGCTGACGGCAGTCTTGAGCCGTTGAAGATGCATGTTATAGACACCGGAATGGGCTTCGAGCGCCTTGTGCGCCTTTTACAGGGCAAGAACTCCAACTACGATACCGATATATTTACCCCTATTATCAATGAAATAGAGCGTTTGTCGGGTAAGAAATATAATCATACATTCCCGGAAGGCCCTAACGGCGAAGGCACCACGCCGGAGCAGAAAGTCGACATTGCCATACGTGTTGTTGCCGACCATTTGCGCGCCGTAGCCTTTTCTATTGCCGACGGCCAGCTGCCGTCAAATGCCAAGGCCGGATATGTAATCCGCCGCATACTGCGTCGTGCCGTACGTTATGCCTACACCTTCCTTGGTCAGAAAGAGGCGTTCATGTATAAGCTGCTGCCTGTTCTTGTCAGTGAGATGGGCGGAGCGTATCCCGAGCTGAAGGAACAGCAGGAACTTATCGGCCGTGTGATGCGTCAGGAAGAAGAGAGCTTTCTTCGTACACTTGAAAAAGGCATAGAGCTGCTGTCTGTTGACATGAATGAGATGAAAGCTGAAGGAAACAAACAGCTTTCCGGCGAAAAAGCATTCCGCCTGTTTGATACATACGGTTTCCCGCTCGATTTGACAGAACTTATCTGTACGGAAAACGGATATACTGTTGATGAGGACGGTTTCAACACAGAGATGGACAAACAGAAGGCGCGCGCACGAAATGCTGCTGCCGTAGAGAATGGCGACTGGGTGGTGCTTCGCAACGGTGAGCAGGAGTTTGTCGGCTATGATTACGACGAATGCGAAAGCAATATCCTGCGTTACCGCAAGGTGACACAAAAGAAGACAACCTTCTATGAACTTGTGTTCGACAAGACTCCGTTCTATGGCGAGATGGGCGGCCAGGTCGGTGACAAGGGTATACTTCATTTTGCCAATGAAGACATAGAGGTCATTGACACCAAGCGCGAGAACAATCAGAGCATTCATATCGTGAAGAAACTGCCGGCGAGTGTTGAGGCAACGTTCACTGCCAGCGTTGATACCGGCAAGCGTGAGAGCTCAGCATGCAATCACACCGCAACCCACTTGCTCGACTATGCGCTGAAGCAGGTGCTCGGCGAGCAGGTGCAGCAGAAGGGCTCATACGTAGATGAGAATATACTGCGTTTCGACTTTAACTATTTTGAAAAGGTCAGCGCCGACAAGATCAGACAGGTGGAACGCATCGTCAACAAGATGATACGTCAGGATCTGCCGCTTGATGAGCACCGCGATACGCCTATCGAGGAGGCCCGTAAGCTTGGAGCCATAGCTCTTTTCGGCGAGAAATACGGCAACAAGGTCAGAGTTGTGAAGTTCGGTCCTTCGGTAGAGTTCTGCGGTGGCATACACGTGAAGAGTACCGGCCATATAGGGCTGTTCAAGATAATCTCAGAGAGCTCTGTTGCAGCCGGCGTGCGTCGTGTGGAGGCTATCACCGGCAAGGCTGCCGAGAACAGCATTTATGCCGTTGAAGATACCATCACTGATATACGCAACATGTTCAACAACGCAAAGGACCTGCATGCCACCATCAAGAAATACATAGAAGAACATGCCGGCTTGAAGAAGCAAGTTGATCAGTTCCACGCGCAGATGGTTGAGCAAACAAAAGATAAGCTGCTTTCAGCCGTTAAGGAAGTCAACGGCGTTAAAGTAGTCAAGGCCGTGCTGCCTGTTGACGGTGCTGCTGCCAAGGACTTGGTGTTCAAGCTGCGTGAGGCAGAGCCGGAGATGTTCATGGCCGTGATAGGCTCAGTTGCCAATAACAAGCCGATGCTGACAGTGATGATCACCGACGATCTCGTCAAGGAGCATAACCTCAATGCCGGCAAGATGATTCGTGAAGCAGCCAAGCTTATACAGGGCGGTGGCGGCGGTCAGCCGCACTATGCCCAGGCAGGCGGACGTAATGCTGACGGATTGCATGCTGCTGTTGACAAGGTCGTTGAGCTCGCTAATCTATGATAATAAAAAAACAGCATGGCAAGGCAGTGTTGCCTTGCCATGCTTTATAAAAAATACAGAAAGCCCTTCATAAAAATATGAAGGGCTTTTTCTATGTGTGCAAAATAATAGCTACCTTTGCTTGCGTTTATGAGTAATTTAAAGTCAGTAGGCAATTATGCCGTAAAAGTGTTGCTGTCAGTGCTCCTTGGCGGCGCTATCCTGTATTGGATGTATCGCGGTTTTGATTTCTCGCAGATGGAGCGCGCCATGCGTGACGACATGGACTGGACATGGATGTTGATGTCTCTGCCTTTCGGTATTCTGGCGCAGATGTTCCGTGGCTGGCGCTGGCATCTGTCCCTGGACCCGATAGGCGAACACGCACGCCACTCGACGAGCGTAAATGCTGTTTTCCTCAGCTATGCTGTCAGCTTGCTGATACCGCGCATGGGTGAGGTGGTGCGCTGTGCAGTGCTGAAGCGCTGGGATAAGGTATCCTTTTCAAAGGCAATAGGTACGGTAGTCACCGAACGGGTTATTGATTCATTGCTTGTGATGCTGATAACGGTGGCTGTCTTCCTGTGTCAGATACCTGTCTTCATGACATTTTTTGATAAAACGGGAACGAGCTTCGACAATACCATTTCAAAATTCACTACAGAAGGGTGGATAGTTACGGCAGTATGCGCACTCACGGTTATAGGCTTGCTGGTATATCTTATGCGGCGGCTCAGCATATATGAAAAAGTAAAAACAACATTTCTCGGTGTCTGGGAGGGCGTGACATCCCTGAAGAAGGTCAGCCATCCGTGGCTGTTCGCTTTTTACACCGTAGGCATCTGGCTCAGCTATTTCCTTCATTACTATCTTACATTTTTTTGCTTTAAGGAGACAAGCACGCTTGGCATAATGTCAGTTCTTGTAACGTTCATCGTGGGCAGCATAGCCGTTATAGTGCCTACCCCCAACGGAGCCGGTCCATGGCATTTCGCCGTTAAGACCATGCTTATACTTTACGGCATAAGCAGCAGCGTGGCCCTTAACTTTGTGCTTATCGTGCATACCGTGCAGACCCTTCTTGTAGTCTTGCTCGGCTTTTGGGCGTGGGCAGCCTTGTCGATGACATCAAAGAAAGCAGAGCCGGCCCGGAATGATTGACGTGCTGATAGAGAAAGACCGGGATTTGCTCACAGGCATACTGATAATCAAGACTTTCAGTTTTCAATATTACATACATCAGACATAGTACAGAGAAAAAATCAAAACATATTTTTATTATGACTAGCATTAAAGATTTAAAACCGGAAATTGTGTGGCACAATTTTGACGCGCTGACAAAGGTGCCGCGTCCGTCAGGACATGTAGAGAAAGTTCAGCAGTTCTTGCTCGATTTTGCTGCGCAGAACGGTGTAGAGGCTTTCAAAGATCCTGCCGGAAACATTTATATGAGCAAACCGGCTTCTAAGGGGATGGAAGGTCATAAAGGCGTTATCCTTCAGGCTCACATGGATATGGTTCCGCAGAAAGCACCCGACAGCAACCATAACTTCCTGACTGACCCTATTGAGACACATGTTGAGGGTGACTGGCTGTATGCCAACCACACTACACTTGGCAGCGACGACGGTCTTGGCGTTGCTGTTATCATGGCAGTGATGGAAGACAAGACACTTGAACACGGCCCTGTAGAGGCACTCATCACACGTGATGAGGAAACAGGCATGTATGGTGCCAATGACCTGCCGAAAGGTGAGCTTAAAGGTAAGGTGTATCTTAATCTTGACTCAGAGACATTCGGTGAGTTTGTAATAGGCTCAGCCGGCGGAATAGATATTACCGCCGAGCTTGGCTATAAGCCTGAAGCTGTTCCTGCCGGCATGAAGGCAATGACGATAACCGTGAAAGGTCTGAAGGGCGGCCACAGCGGTCTGGAGATAAACCTCGGGCGTGCCAATGCCAACAAGCTGCTTGTGCGCATGGTCCGTGATATGATAGCTGAAAACGGTGCCCGTCTCGCCGTATGGCATGGTGGCAACATGCGTAACGCCATACCTTTCGAGGCAACGGCCACTTTGGTATTGCCGGAATCGCAGCTTGACGCTGTCAGGAAATCTGCCTGCAGCTGGCAAAAGGAATTTCAGCGTGAATATGAAGGCATTGAAAGCAGCATTACCGTGTTAGCAGCTGAGGCTGAGCAGCCTGCCGACGTCTTGCCTGCCGAGATACAAGATAATCTTGCAGATGCCATTTATGCGTGCCATGACGGAGTGGTAAGAATGATACCGTCAATACCTGGTGTTGTGGAAACATCAAGTAATCTTGCCATTATCGAGATAGGCAGCGGAAAGGCATCATTCAAGATTCTTGCCCGTTCAAGCGATGAGCAGATGAAACGCTATGTCGCCATGATGCTCGAGAGCTGTTTCTCCATGGCCGGAATGAAAGTCACATTCAGTGGCGACTATATGGGATGGGAGCCAAACTACAACAGTCAGCTGCTGAAGCTCGTCACAGACGTTTACAAAGAGCAGACTGGAAAAGAGGGCAAGGTGCAGTGCGACCATGCCGGACTTGAATGCTCGGTAATCCTTTCAAAGTATCCTGACCTCGATGTGGTGAGCATGGGCCCGACGCTCCGCTCACCCCACACCGCAAGTGAGCGTTGTCAGATTTCCACAGTAGCTCCTTTCTGGGAGCTTATCAAGGAAGTGCTCAGACGAATTTAAACAGACAATAGCCATAATGCCGGCATGAAGATATTTTGATATATTTCCATGCCGGCTTTTTTATGTCATTCTGTAATATATGTATTGTTTGTGCCCAAATTTCCGTGGTAAGTTTAATATTTATTTTTATGATAAAATCAATGCATTTTTGTTTTGGCATTGACTTTATTTTTAATAATTTTGCAGTCTGAAAATCAATATCATAAAATATGGACGATTATCACGCGGCAAACAACACTTTTATGGTGTGAGGAATACTTTTCGGAAAGGCTGTTCCCCACACCCACTCTGTAAGCGTGGAGAACACAAAAGCAATGAGAACTTTCTGGAATATTTCTGAAAAGCTCAGCTCCATCAAAGAATGGGAGCCTGGCTGCTGGATACAGGTGACGTGTCCTACTGAAGAAGATCAGCAGATGCTGGAAGACAATTATCACATTCCTGATTATTTTCTTTCAGACATCAGCGATACCGATGAGCGTGCCCGTTATGAATATGACGACGGCTGGATGCTTATAATCCTGCGTATACCTTATGTTAAGGAAATACGTTCACGTACGCCATATACCACCGTGCCTCTCGGCATTATACACAAAGGTGACATAAACATTACCGTGTGCTATTATGAAACCAACATGATGATAGATTTCGTCAGCTATCAGCAGAAGCGCGGCGAGGGCTTTACTGATTATGTTGATATGATCTTCAGACTCTTCCTCAGTTCTGCCGTGTGGTATCTGAAACGGCTGAAACAGATTAATGCACTTATAGAAAAGGCAAAGAGAAACCTTGACCACGAGGTTAACAACGAAAGCCTTATAGGACTCAGCCGGCTGCAGGACAGCCTGACTTATTTCATCACCTCAATACGCGGTAATGAAAACCTGCTCCAGAAACTGAAGTTCAAGCTGCAGGTTGACGAGCTTGACACCGACCTTATAGAAGATGTGAACATCGAGATGACGCAGGCGCGCGAAACGACATCTATTTATTCAGACATTCTTGAGTCAACAATGGATACGTATTCGAGCATTATCAATAACAATATGAATACCACTATGCGTACGCTCACATCGGTGTCGATAATAATGATGTTTCCGACGCTGATAGCATCTCTGTTCGGTATGAACCTGATAAACGGGATGGAGAATAATCCGTGGGGATTTGGCATAGCACTTGCTATCTCTATAACAGTGTCAGCCGTCACATGGCTCGTCCTGAAATTCAAGAGGCTGCTTTAATGGCTTTGGTTATATGAACTTTTGAAAGATTTCCGCAATGTTTTTTATCAGCATGTTGTATTTGATTAAGTTGAGACAACAATTGAAGGTCGCCGATAATAACGGGTAATGTTTGATGGAAAATGTTATTGGGAATATGTGGATAATATTATGCTTAATATAATGTTTAATATAATAAGGTGTATCAGTTTCCGTATTTTTGCGGCCAATGAATGAATGTAAAACTATTTTTTCCGTTTTTTTATTGGCCTTTAAAATAATTTCTTTTATTTTTGCAGCAATTAATGCTATTATGTAAACGCGGTTAATCGCTTTTTGACCCAATCATAAACTTATAAAACAGTGAAATGATAGACTCTCATGAAAAATCCCTTGAAGAGGGAAAAAATGAACAGGCTGTATCAGTACCGTCAAATGACGTTGAGAAAAATGCAGCATCCATAGAGAATGTAAAAGAAAACAACCATGATGCCGCTGCCAAGGCTGCGGACGCTGTAAGTTCTCAGGCAGATAAAGACAAAACGTCTGCCGGGACAGTTGCAGGTGATGACAACACCGGCAGCAGTGAGGCTGAGCATCAGAAAATATACGCAACAAAAGAAGAGGTACTGCAGAGAGCAAAGGAAATTGCATCAAGCAGCGAGACACCTCAAAAGGCTGAGGTGGATCATTTGAAGGCTGTCTTTTACAGACTGCACAACGCGCAGCGTGAGGCACAGCAGAAGGAGTATCTTGAAAAGGGCGGCGATCCGGCTAAGTATCAGGTTCTTCCCGATGATACAGAGGAGGCTTTCAAGGCTGAGCTGCAGCTGATAAAGGAGAAACGCGCGAAGGCTTTTGAGCAGATGGCTGCCGAGCGTGAGAATAACCTGAAAAAGAAACTCGAGATAATTGATAAGATAAAGAATATGGCCACGTCGCCTGATGAGGCCAACAAATCATTTCAGGAATTCAAGGAGCTACAGCAACAGTGGAAGGAGATAGGCAGCGTTCCGCCGGAAAACAACAATGAAGTGTGGCGCAACTATCAGCTATATGTAGAACAGTTCTATGACTTGCTGAACCTTAACCGCGAGGCGCGTGAGTATGATTTCAAGAAAAATCTTGAAATAAAGACCCATTTGTGTGAGGAAGCAGAGAAACTCGCCGGTGATGATGATGTTGTCGACGCATTCCACAAGCTTCAGGATCTGCATCAGCAGTATCGTGAGACCGGTCCGGTGGAGAAAGACCTGCGTGAGCAGCTGTGGACCCGTTTTAAAGCAGCTTCCACGGTGATTAACAAGCGTCATCAGCAGCATTTCGAGGAACTGCGCGTCAAGGAAGAGGATAACCTGAAGCGCAAGACGGAACTGTGCGAAAAGGTTGAGGCTATAGCAAAAGAAGAAAACAAGACAACTTCTGACTGGGAAAAGCACTCAAAAGAGATTATAGCCATACAGGCTGAGTGGAAGACCATCGGATTTGCTCCGCAGAAAATGAACGTGAAGATTTTCGAGCGTTTCCGCACGGCATGTGACAGCTTCTTCGGACAGAAGTCAGAGTATTACAAGAAGCTGAAAGAACAGTATTCTGTAAATATAGATAAGAAAAAAAATCTTGTCGAGCAGGCACGAGCCCTTACTGATTCTACAGATTGGAAGGAAACGGCAGAAAAGCTCATAGCTCTTCAGAAGGAATGGAAGACTATTGGACGTGTGCCTAATAAGATTGGCAATCAGCTTTGGAATGATTTCCTTGCAGCATGCAATCATTTCTTTGAGGCCAGAAAGGCCGCGCGTGGTGACAGCGGCAGCATAGAGCATCAGAATCTTGAAAAGAAAAATGCTGTTATAGCCAAGTTGAGGGAACTGAAAGAGCAGGCCGGTGAGAATGTCCAGGAACAGCTCAAGGCTCTTGTTGATGAGTTTAATGCCATAGGTCATGTTCCTTATAAAGAAAAAGACAAAATTTATAAGGAATATCATGACGTACTCGACGAACTGTATAATAACCTTAAAATAAAGTCGGCCCGCAGAAAGCTCGACAGTTTTAGGTCAAACCTCAAGAAAGCTGCTGTTAAAGGCGAAGAGGCTCTTGGCGGCGAGCGCAGCAGACTGATGCATCAGTATGACCAGCTGAAGCAGGAGATAAGCACATACGAGAACAATCTCGGATTCTTGAATGCATCAAGCAAAAAAGGCAATACGCTTGTTGATGAGATGAACCGCAGGGTCGGCAGGCTGAAAGATAACTTGAAACTCGTTCGTGATAAGATTAAGGCTATCGACGAAGAGAACAAGAACGAGCGTAACGGCGGTAAGAACAATAATGCCGGCAGTGCTGCTGAAAAAACCGAAAGCGCCCAGCCTGAGGCAAGCCAGCAGTAAAGTAGAGAATTGAAAATATTAAATAAAATGGGCCATGTCTATTCATTTTGATTAGGCATGGCTTTTTTGTTTCCTTGTATTAGTTGAAACGGCAGCTTCATGACAATCAGATGAGCGTTTTAAACGTCGGAATGTAAAGAGTTGCAACATAAGTTTGCGTCAGTATTCCTATATAAATACTGTAGTATTCTTGCATGACTATTCCGGTATTCCTGTAAGAATACCAACATCTCTGATGTTCCGGAAAAAATACAAGCAAAATGCACATAAGCATAAAGAAAGAACTGTTTGAATGTTTTTTAGGTTGCGGACGTGCCGCAAGTGCCGTGCCCTGCATGCGGGTCAAGTCAAGAACTTTTTAAGAACCAGTGCTCGCAGAACTGATGAAAAAATCAGCACATGTGTCAGCCTTTGTTATTGAGATAAAATTTAAATAAGAGCCATGAAAGATACGCAAATCAGAAATTGCATATTTTTTCTTTTTCATGTTTAACCCGTAAAAAACTGAATTTCAAAAGTCTGCCTTTGATGCTTTAAGTACTGATATAAATAACGTCTGATTTTATTCAAAAAACGTACTGAACGGACACTTATTTTTTAGCATTTTTTCTTTCATTGAAATGGAAAAAATAGCTATCTTTGCAAACGAAAAAATAACTAAACGGTTAAACTTTCAGACTTGAAAAAATATAAAAGTTGTTCTTTTTGGATAACTTTTTGATTTTAAAAATTATAAAAGTTGTCCGTTTCGATAGGCTCTTAAAATTAGCAATATCCGATAAACCAATTAGTTACAGAAAATTTAATTGCATTAAATAACTCATAGAAAGTCATGGAAATAAACAATTTCTCTATTACAAAGCGTGACGGAACAAAGGAACCTTTTTCCTTGGATAAAATTATGAATGCCGTCATAAAAGCCTTTAACTCGGTTAATCGTCCCATTGATTTGACTGCTGTTTCCAAGATACTTACGCATCTCGAGCTTCATGAAGGAATTCGTGTTGAGGAGATACAGAATCAGGTTGAGCAGGCTCTTATGAAGGAGGGATTTTATGATGTTGCTAAATCATTCATCATTTACCGTCAGGAGCATAAGGAAGATCGTGAGACGCTTGCAAAGATGAAGTTCCTGACTGACTATATGGAGGCAGAAAATGCTGCTACCGGTTCTAAGTTCGATGCCAATGCCAATGTAGAGCATAAAAACATAGCAACATTGATTGGCGAGCTGCCGAAGTCGAGCTTCATACGCCTGAACCGCCGTTTGCTGACCGAGCGTATTAAGAAGATGTATGGCAAGCAGCTTGCTGACGAATATATAGAAAAGCTGAATCATCATTTCATTTATAAGAATGATGAGACCAATCTGGCCAATTACTGTGCGTCAATAACCATGTATCCGTGGCTTATCGGCGGCACGTCGAGCATTGGCGGCAACTCATCTGCTCCTACCAATCTGAAGAGCTTCTGCGGCGGATTTATAAATATGGTGTTCATGGTAAGCTCAATGCTTGCCGGTGCATGTGCCACGCCAGAGTTCCTTATGTATATGAACTATTTCATACAGAAAGAGTATGGCAAGGATTATTATAAGCACGCTGACGAGGTGGTAGACCTGAGCCTTAAGAAGCGTACGCTGGATAAGGTAATCACAGATTGTTTCGAGCAGATAGTTTATTCGCTCAACCAGCCGACAGGTGCGCGCAACTACCAGGCTGTGTTCTGGAATATAAGCTATTACGACCATTATTATTTCGATTCTCTTTTCGGGAATTTCTATTTCCCTGACGGTTCACAGCCCGATTGGAACGGCCTCGACTGGCTGCAGAAGCGTTTCATGAAATGGTTTAACAAGGAACGCACGAAGACCGTGCTCACCTTCCCTGTTGAAACGATGGCAATGCTGACGGAAAACGGTGACTGTAAGGATAAGGAATGGGCTGACTTCGCTGCTGAGATGTATGCAGAAGGGCACAGCTTCTTCACATATCTCAGTGACAACGCCGATTCTCTCAGCTCATGCTGCCGTCTGCGCAATGAGATTCAGGACAACGGCTTCAGCTATACGCTTGGTGCCGGCGGTGTGTCGACAGGCTCGAAGAGCGTGCTGACAATCAACCTTAACCGTTGTGTGCAGTATGCCGTCAAGAATGATATTGATTATATGAAGTTCCTTGAGCATATTGTAGACCTTTGCCATAAGGTGCAGCTGGCATATAATGAGAACCTCAAGGAACTGCAGCGTCACGGCATGCTGCCGCTTTTCGATGCCGGATACATAAACATTAACCGTCAGTATCTGACCATCGGCATCAACGGCCTTGTAGAGGCTGCCGAGTTCATGGGGCTGAAGATTACGCCTAACGACAGTTATCTGCATTTCGTCCAGGGCATTCTCGGACTTATAGAGACGTATAACAAGAAATACCGCTCAAAGGAAGTAATGTTCAACTGCGAGATGATACCGGCTGAGAACGTTGGTGTCAAGCATGCGAAGTGGGACCGTGAGGACGGATATTTCGTGCCGCGCGACTGTTACAACAGCTATTTCTATGTTGTTGAAGACAATTCGCTCACTGTGCTTGACAAGTTCAAGCTGCATGGTGCACCATATATAGAGCATCTCACCGGAGGCTCGGCTCTTCACATGAATCTTGACGAGCATCTGTCACAGCCGCAATACCGTCAGCTGTTCCGCGTTGCCGCTCACGAAGGCTGCAACTATTTCACGTACAACATTCCCAACACTATCTGCAATGACTGCGGACACATTGACAAGCGTTATCTGAAGGAATGTCCTGTATGCCATTCAAAGAACGTCGACTACCTCACCCGTATAATCGGCTATTTGAAGCGTGTCAGCAACTTCTCTGCTGCCCGTCAGGAGGAGGCACACCGCCGTTTCTATGCCGGCATGGACAAGCTGTCTGATGCTACCCGCAAGCTGAAGCTCACGCAATCGGTGCTTGAGACAGGCAATGCCGGACAGAAGCAGCAGACTGTAAAAGTGGAGCAGCCGGCAGAGAAGGAATAGTATATGCTAAGATATGTCAATACCGACATAGTGTTTCAGGAGGTTCCTGACGAGACCACGCTTGCCGTTAACATCTCTGGATGCCCATGTCATTGCAAAGGCTGCCACAGTGATTATCTATGGCAGGACACCGGTGATGAGCTCACGACAGCTGTGCTCGATGCCTTCATGAAAGAATATGGATATGCCATAACGTGCATCAGCTTCCAGGGCGGCGACGGCGATCCGGCCGCGGTAAACGCGCTGGCAGCGTATATGAAGAAGACATATCCGGAGGTGAAGGTGTCATGGTACAGCGGGCGGGAGAGGTTAAGCAATGACATAGACAAGGATAATTTTGACTATATCAAGCTCGGGCCATATATCGCGGAGTGTGGCGGACTGAAAAGCAAGACGACTAACCAGCGCATGTACCGCCGCAAGGACAATGACTTTGAGGACATTACGTCACGGTTCTGGCGGAAGAATGCTTAGGGCTGCTTGCAAAGGCTCTTGCAACATTAGAATAGATATTACACGGTGGAAACTGGTGACGGTTTCTGCCGTGTTTTTTGGTTCTGCCATTAAATGAAAAATGGCTTATTTTTGTTTGTCATATAATAAATAAAGGTTATATTTGCCATGATGTATTAGAAAAAGAAATGTTATTAGAAAGAAATGTTATTAGAAAAAGATGTATTAGAAAAAAATATCAAATAATCAGCCAATGAATTCAACGCACAAACATTTTATTACACTATTATTTCTTTGCATATCCCTGTTTATGCCTTTTTCAGCCGGCGCACAGGTGAACAACAATAAAAAGCAAACAAAGAAAGTTCATTCATCAGTAAGAAAGAAACCTGATGTGCCGGATGAGGACCGTCATTTTACAGCCGTAGACGCTGAGTATACAAGGGCTGTAGCTCCTGGCGTGAGGGTGACATTCGACAAATACAACACAGACAGTCTGCCTGATGAGACCATAACAGTCAACGGTGTCAGCTTTGTGATGAAAGGCGTTCGCGGCGGAGTATTCACAATGGGCAGTACGTTCGGCAAAGATTCGTCGGCCATACTTGATGAATGTCCGGCACATAAGGTGGCAGTAAGCAGTTTCCGCATCGGCCGGACAGAAGTCACGCAGGCCTTGTGGCGTGCGGTGATGAACATGGAACCGTCATATTTCAAAGGCGACAACCTGCCTGTCGAGCAGGTCAGCTGGAACGACTGCCAGGCATTCATCCGCAAGCTCAACGCGCTTACAGGCCGTCAGTTCCGTCTGCCTACGGAGGCAGAATGGGAATATGCCGCACGCGGCGGTCGTCAGAGTCACGGTTACAAGTATTCCGGGTCAGACAATGCCGACGATGTGGCATGGCACGCCGGCAACAGTGGCGGCACAACACACGAAGTAGCGGGCAAAAAACCAAACGAGCTCGGACTGTATGACATGAGCGGCAACGTGTGGGAGTGGTGTCAGGATTATTACGGCTATTACGGTGCAGGAGCTAAGACAGATCCCAAAGGACCTCACCGCGGCTTCCGTCGTGTGCGCCGCGGCGGCTGCTGGTATTATCTTGCCGAGAGCTGTCGTGTTCCATTCCGCAACTGCGACAAACAATCGCTCAGCCACATCATCATAGGCTTCCGGCTGGCCATGTGAGGTTAGATATATTGATGAAAAAATAAAATATGACTATCTGCAATTGTCCAAATGGGCTTGTTACTTTTGCTGTGGCCGGCACAAGGCACGTAAACGGTGTTACCATGTACCAAGGTTTTAAAAATAAAAAGTTGTCGAACATTATTTGTTGGCCGGCACAAGATTATATAGCCAAGGATCTCCTGCTGCCAAGGCGCCAGGTAATTTGGCTTTGGCAATGGGCTGCGAATTATCTGTAATTGTTTGTCCTATATTTATCTGGCTGTAAATGCTTTCGCAAATAAAAAACAGCAAAACAGTTAAAATTAATTTTATTTTTTCATTTTCTGCTTTAATTTTCCCTGTAGAAGTCGAGGGCTTCTTTGATTTGTTCTTCCGTGGCAGTCTGGTTGACACGTATGTCGCCGATGTTGCCGAGAAGAGTGAAGTTGATAATTCCGTTCACGTTTTTCTTGTCATGCTTCATGAGTGTGATGAGCTCCTCGTAGTCATCACATGTGATGTCCATGCGTCCGTAGTTGTCGCGGATGAAGGTAACGGTCTGCCGCATCTTGTCTGTTGGGAAGCCGGTGAGCATGCAGCTGAGGTATAGCTCGCAAATCATGCCGTAGGCAACAGCGTAGCCGTGGAGTATCGGTGTGCGTTTCAGCGAGAAGCTCTCGAAGGCATGGCCGAAGGTATGGCCGTAGTTCAGTGCCTTGCGAAGTCCCATCTCGAACGGGTCTTTGCTCACTATGTCTTCCTTCACCTTTACGCTGTCGCCGACCATTCTGCTCAGCTTTTTCAAGTCAGGCTTCTGAATGTCGAACGTGACGAGCTCGCTCCACATCTTCTCATTGCTTATCAGGCCGTGTTTCAGCATCTCAGCATATCCGCTTACGAAGTTCTGCGTGTCAAGCGTTTTCAGGAATTCCGTGTCGAGAATTACGAAGCGTGCATTGTTGAACACTCCTATTTCGTTTTTCAGTCCGTCGAAGTTGATGCCTGTTTTGCCGCCCACCGACGCGTCGACCATGGCGAGCAGAGTGGTTGGGATGTTTATGAAGTTAATTCCGCGCTTGTAGGTAGAAGCCGCGAACCCGCCGAGGTCAGTCACCATGCCGCCGCCGAGGTTGATGAGCAGAGAATGACGTGAGCCGCCGCCGCTTTCAATGGCGCGCCACACGGCAGTTACGCTGTCGAGGTTTTTGTTCGTGTCGCTGGCCGGTATGCTGATAAGCTTTGCCCCTTTAAGGCTGAAATGTTTTTCTATAACCGGCCATGACGTGCGTGCTGTGTTTGCATCAGTGAGCACGAATGTTCTGTCGTGCTCGCATTCAGAGATGGCTTTTGCCAGTTCACTGTTTATGTTGTTTGATATGATTACTTTCTGTTTCATGGCTTGTATGTTGTTTTGTTGTTCTTTTCTGCAAATTTAATTCATTTCATGTTTAAAAACGAAGTTTAATGTTGTTTTTTTATATTGCGAAACAGGATATTTTTAATGTTTTTTATTTGTAATTTTATTATTTCTTTTAAACCTTGTGCGTTTTTTTGCGTCATTACAGAGAACTTTTTTGATAAAAAAATAATAAACATATTGCAATAACAAAACAGCAATAAAAAACAGCGATTAAAAAAATGAAAAGAACCATCTTCTTTTTTATCTTCATTTTGGCGGCCATAATGGCGCAGGCGCAGTCGCGCCGCATAAGCGGGCAGATTGTAGACCGGGACAGCAAGGAACCAATGATGCAGACCACCGTACAGCTGCTTCGCACTGACAGCAGCTTTGTGGCGGGAGCAGTCAGCGATGCCGACGGGCAGTTTTCTGTTGATGCTCCGGCCAACGGTCGTTATCTTCTTAAAATAACAAGCGTAGGATATAAGAATATACTTAGACCTCTGACCATTGAGAAGGATAAGGACGTAGCTCTCGGCACACTTGTGATGGGCGGCGACGCCATCATGCTGAAAGGAGCCACGGTGACGGCCATGGCGGCAAAGGTGGTGGCAAAGAAAGACACCTTTATTTATAATTCTTCAGCCTACCGCACGCCGGAGGGATCGGTGGTAGAGGAGCTTGTCAGACGTCTGCCGGGCGCCACGATAGATGATGACGGCAACATAACCATCAACGGCAAGCAGGTGAAGAAGATAAAGGTTGACGGCAAGGAGTTTATGACCGGCGATACAAAGACGGCGCTCAAGAACCTGCCCACGTCAATAGTTGACAAGATAAAGGCCTACGACGAGAAGAGCGACCTTGCCCGCGTGTCAGGCATTGACGACGGCGAGGAGACCACCGTGCTCGATTTCGGAATAAAGAAGGGTATGAACAAGGGCATGTTCTCAAATATAGATCTTGCCCTCGGCAACCACGATCGTTATGCCGAGCGTGGCATGGGTGCTTATTTCAACAGCAACAACCGGTTTATGCTTTTTGGTTCAGCCAATAATGTCAACGACATGGGCTTTGGCGGTGGCCGCGGCGGCCGGTTCGGCGGCGGCCGCAACGGACTTAATGCCACCAAGATGCTTGCAGGCAACTATAACTATGAGAAGAAGGACAAGCTCCGGCTTGACGCATCGCTGAGATGGAACCACAATGACGGCGATGCGTGGAGCCGTTCGTCAGAGGAAAATTTCGTGTCGACGACAGGTGCATTCTCTAACAACATTTCCCAGCAATACACCCGTACCAACAGCTTCAACGGCCGTATGCGCCTCGAATGGCAACCGGACAGCATGACCAACATCATGTTCCGCCCGTCATTCACGTGGACACAGACCGACGGACGCAGCACACGCTCATCGGCATCATATAACCAGGACCCGTATCTGTATGTTGACGATGCTCTTGCCGATGAATCGCTGCAGCGTCTCGCTGCTGACAGCATAATGGTAAACTCTCAGAAGGCGAATTCTGTAAGCTATTCAAAGAACAACAGCTTGAACGGTATGCTCCAGCTGAACCGCAAGCTGTCATCAAACGGTCGTAACGTCACCGTGCAGGGCAATGCAGGATATACACATACAGACAGCCGCCAGCTCATGGCCAACGCCACACGGCTGTGGCTGATGACAACGGCAGAAGGCCTTGACTCAACATATCAGACAAACCGCTATAACACCATGCCGACGAAGAACTACAGCTATTCGGTGCAGGCAACATACAGTGAGCCGATTTTCAAAGGCGGTTATCTGCAGCTCAGCTATAAGTATGGTTACAGCCGCAGCCGCAGCGACAGGTCTACTTATGACTTCAGCGACATTGGCGATTACACTTACATTACTCCGGCTTACCGCTCGTGGAGCAGCTATCTGTCAACGCTTCCCGGTGCTTTTGACGATTATCTTGACAACAATCTGAGCCGTTTCTCCGAATACCGCAACTACACCCACCGTATCGACTTCATGTTCCGTATGGTGGCTTCAAAGCTGAGGCTTAACGCCGGTATCATGATACAGCCGCAGCACACTGATTTTGTGCAGCATTACATGGGGCGCGACGTTGATACGGCCCGCAACGTCACCAATGTGTCGCCGACGTTTGACCTGCGTCTTAACTTCTCTGACCAGCACCGGCTGCGCATCAACTATCGCGCCACTACCACAGAGCCGACGATGAGCCAGCTGCTCGACATCACCGACGACAGCAATCCGCTGAACATATCAAAGGGTAATCCTGGACTGAAGCCGTCGTTCACACAGACCATGTTTGCTGAATACCGCAATTATATTCAGAACCACCAGCGCTTTATCTTTGCCAATCTGAACTTCTCGACAATACGTAACAGTATATCTGATAAGGTTACCTATAATCCTGTTACCGGCGGACGGATATCGCAGCCGGAGAACGTAAACGGCAACTGGAACATACGCGGTGCGTTCGTAATCAACACGGCAATTGACAGTGCGGCCCACTGGAACGTAAACACAAACACAAACCTTACTTATAATAATAATGTAGGTTATCTGAGTCTTAACCGCAATGAGAATGCCACGAAGAACACTGTTAAGAACCTCCAGCTTGGCGAGAGCCTTGGCCTCAGCTGGCGCAACGATTGGATGGAGCTTGAGCTTAACGGCCGCATGAACTATAACCATGCGCGCAATGAGCTCCAGTCGCGCAGCGACCTTGACACGTGGCAGTATACATACGGTGCTGACGTTAACTTCACACTGCCGTGGAATATGAGCATTTCCACTGATGCGCACATGAACTCACGCCGTGGTTATAATGAAAGTTCCATGAATACAAATGAGTTTATATGGAATGCACAGATTGCACAGAGTCTGCTGAAGGGGAAAGCCCTTACGCTGTCTCTTCAGTTCTACGATATCCTTCAGCGTCAGAGCAATTTCTCACGTGCCATCTCGGCAACGCAGCGCAGTGATACAGAATATAATGCCATTAACAGCTATGTTATGCTGCACGCTATCTACCGTTTGAACATTTTCGGTTCGCGTGAGGCTAGGCAGAACATGCGTGACGGGCAGCAGCGTCGTCCCGATTTCGGCAATCCTAACTTCCGTCGCGGAGGCGGACCTGGCATGCCGCCTCCCGGCGGACGCCGTCCGATGATGTAAGCACAGTTTTTATAGCTGTAAACAGAAAAGGCCCGGCACCACTTAAAGAGTGGTGCCGGGCCCTTTCATATATTGCGCAGATAGTATTACAGCAAATCGTCAATGACTTTCGGAAAATACTTGAGCTCAAGCTCATGTTCCTTTTCTGCAATGTCATCGGCGGTGTCGCCGGCTGAAACTGGTGTCTTGTATTGCGCGATGATTTCTCCGCCGTCGCATTCGCGGCTCACCCAGTGCACGGTCATTCCCGTTTCCTTTTCTCCGGCGGCCTTCACAGCTTCGTGAACATGGCGGCCGTACATGCCTTTCCCGCCGAACTTTGGCAGCAGGGCGGGGTGGAGGTTGATCATCCGATGCTTATAGGCGTCGATTAGATAGCCGGGTATCATCAGAAGAAAACCGGCGAGCACTATAAGGTCAGTGTCATGTGCTTTGAGAACAGGCAGCAGATAACTGCTGTCGTTGAGCTGTGACTTGCTGATTACGGCCGTCTCAACGTTGTGGCGGCGCGCCTTCTCCAATGCCTTTGCATCGGCACGGTTTGATATTACCAGGCATACGCGTGCCTTGCTGCTGCCTGAAAAGTGGTTTATGATATTTTCGCAGTTGGTGCCGTTGCCGGATACGAAAATGACTATGTTCTTCATTTATTATAATGTGTTGTTATTGTCGGGCTGTTTGTGCCTATTCATCGTTACCGTCGTCGTAGTCGTCATCATAAAAGCCGAACATGGCAGGCTCAATGAATGCCTCGAGGGCACGGCGGTCTTTCTTGGTAGGACGGCCGGTGCCGCGGGCACGGTCAACGAAGCCACTGATGCGGCTCATTTCCAGAATCTCATATTGTTTCGGGTCGGTAACATTCTTGTAAACATCGTTGAGCAATTTTGCGCCGACACGTTTTTCTATACAGTTGAGCACCATGAAAGAATAGGTGACAGGAGGCTTGCGCACGCTGATCACGTCGCCGCGTTTAATCATGTGCGATGGCTTGACAGCCACTCCGCCTATGCTGACACGGTTGTTCTTGCATGCGTCGGCGGCTATGGAGCGTGTCTTGTAAATCCTGGCGGCCCACAGCCATTTGTCTATTCGGGCAGTGTCGTTCATAATGAAAAAGTTTTTGTTGTATGGATGTTGCGCGGTGCAGCCTGGAGTTATTTTTTTCCGAGCTTGTTGTATTGGTTCATTGTCTGGTCAAGGCCCTGCAGCACGAAGCTTTTGATGATTTCCACGGCAGTGTCGATGGCAGGCTGCAGCACTTTCATGTCAGAGTCGGAGTAATGGCCGAGCACCCAGTCAATCTGTCCGCCGCGAGGATAGTCATTACCTATTCCCATGCGCAGCCGTGCGAAGTCTTGTCCGATGAGCTGTATGATGTTCCCGAGGCCGTTGTGTCCGCCGCCTGAGCCGCTGCCCTTAAGTCTGAAGGCACCGAGCGGCAGAGCCACGTCGTCGGAGATTACCAGCAGGCGGCTCTCGTCAATCTTCTCTTTGCCCAGCCAGTAGCGCACGGCGTTGCCGCTGAGGTTCATGAATGTTGTCGGCTTCAGCAACAGCACCTTCCTGCCGCGCAGCGACGTCTCTCCTACAAAGCCGTATCGCTTGTCCTCAAAATGAATATTGGACGCCTCAGCGAAGGCGTCCAATACCATAAATCCTGTGTTATGTCTCGTTCCGGCATATTCATCGCCGGGATTGCCGAGACCACATATTAAATATTTATCCAAATTGTCAAACTGTTTTGTTTGTTCTTCCATTCTGCCTGAAACGGCATTGCATGGCTTACTCTGCTGCTGCTGGAGCTGCGTCTGCAGCTGCTGCATCAGCGCTGTCGTCAGCTGCTGCGCTGTCGTCGGCAGCGGCATTACGTGTCATCTTGACAGAGCAAACGACAACATTCTTGCTGGTTGCCATCTCAAGTCCGTCGAAAGACAGGTCGCCAACCTTGATGCTCTTGCCAATCTTCAAGCCGGTCACATCGATGTCGAGGTGCTCAGGTATCTGCTGGTAAGGAGCTGTAACGTTGATCTTGCGGATAGACAGGTTCATGCGGCCGCCGTCGCGAACACCCTGTGCCAGGCCGACGAGCTTGACAGGAATGCCAATGGTGATAGGCTTCTGGTCGTTCACCTCGAGGAAGTCAACATGCAGAAGGGCGTCAGAAACAGGGTCAAACTGCAGTTCCTTAAGAATGGCAGTGTGGCTCTCACCGTCGATGTTAAGATTGATAACGTAGATGTGCGGGGTGTAGACAATCTTGCGAAGCTCAGCCATAGGTGATGCAAATGCCATTGCAACTGGCTTGCCGTTTTCTTTGGCCTCACCGTAGATGTTGCAAGGAACATAGCCTGACTTACGCAATGCTTTAGAAGCTTTTTTACCAAGGTCTGTACGCTTCTGACCTGAAACTGTAATCTCTTTCATTTGAGTTGTTACTTTTTGTAACCTCTTTCCCCGGCCTGCCGCAGCAGGTCTCAGGTAAAATGTGTTACTCTAAATTAAATAAATTGTTTTAATTCGCCATCACACTGAGATGCTCCGCGATGAATGATTGCTCAGACATGTGCGCACCATCCTCAATTCGAAAGCGTTGCAAAATTACAGTTTTTTTGATTTATGTGCAATAATTCGAAGATGTTTTTTCAAAAAACAATTTACTTTTCTTGTTGGTTTGTTGAAAAATTTATATTTTTGCACTTCGTATAATACGTATTATTTTTAGCTTAAAAAGCACTGTATTTAAAGCAAAATTAAAGCACAATATAAAGCACAATCCAAAATTATTAGAGAATGATTAACAGGGATCTGATAAGGACGAAGATAGTCCAGTTAACCTACGCATACTATCAAAACGGTAATAAAAACATAGACACTGCCGAGAAAGAGCTGCTCTTCAGCCTTAGCAAGTCATACGACCTGTATAATTATCTTCTCTGGCTCATTGTCGCTGTTACGCGTGAGGAACGTCACAGAACGGAAATAGCAACGGTGCGCTCGGAACGTGAAGGCACCGAAAAGCCTTCGCAGAAGTTCGCTTATAACAAGTTTGCCGTTCAGCTCGAAGAGAACAAGATGCTCAATGAGTTCATATCTAATCAGAAACTTTCGTGGGATGACGATATTGAGGCTGTCAGGAAAATCTGTAATATGATTGAGGCCAGCGATACTTATAAGGAGTATATGGCTGAAGAGAATGACTGTTATGAGTCTGACCGTGAGGTGTGGCGGAAACTGTACAAGCAGTTTATTGAAGATAACAGCGACCTTGACGGAGTGCTTGAAGAGAAAAGCATTTACTGGAATGATGACAAGGAAATTGTTGATTCATTCGTTCTTAAGACCATAAAGCGTTTTGAGGCAGAGAAAGGGGCAGAGCAAGAGCTGCTTCCGGAATTCAAGGATGAGGAAGACCGTGAGTTTGCGCGTAAGCTGTTCCGTGCAACCATTCTCAATGCAGATACCTATCAGAGATATATGAGCCGAGTGAGTCAGAACTGGGATTTCTCCCGTCTGGCATACATGGATGTGGTTATCATGCAGATTGCCATTGCTGAGCTCGTCACCTTCCCGAACATACCTGCAAGCGTTACTATAAATGAATATGTTGAGCTGGCAAAGCTGTACTCAACTCCTCAGAGCGGACGTTATATCAACGGCATGCTCGATGGCATTGCCCGCAAACTTAACGAAATGGGCATTATTAACAAGGAGATGGTTCCGCTGCGGCCTCATCACGTGCGACGGCAGCCTGACAACCGCCGGCAGCAGTATGGCGGTCAGCGGCGTCGTATTGGCGAGCCTCGCCAGTATGGATATGGTAACAGAGGTAATTATAACAATAATGGCTTTAACAACGGCTATAACAATGCACAGTTGAACGGCGTAGAGCAGGCAGACGCACAGCAAGCCCCAGGCGACACTGCGCCGCAGCCTTCAGATGCCGGTGAGCAGGCAGAAGGGAAAGAGTAACAGGCACTGTGGTCGTGACTATACTTGCCAGCTGTACATTATTTAATTGTTAATCATGCGGTAATCATAAACTGAAAAATAAACTATTAGGAAATAAACTATGACTTCAATTCTTTTGGCTGCCCAGGCAGCAGGTGGCAGTATCAAGCCTTTTATTATTATGATGATAGCCATCTTTGCTATCATGTGGATATTAATGATTCATCCGGAACAGAAAAAGCGTAAGGAAATACGCAATTTCCAGAATCATCTGAAGGAAGGCGACAAGATAATGACTAGTGGCGGCATTTACGGCACTGTAAAAAGCATCGACAACGAAAAGAACATTATTAATGTAGAGATTGCACGCGGTGTTGTCATTCCTGTTGACAGAAGCTGCGTGTTCAGTGATATTAATCAGGCTGCTCCGAGAGCTTGATGAAAGAATAACGAGCTGACGGGAGCAGAGTGTAAGGCAGTGGCATGGCCAGCATGCCGTTCATTCAAATTCTGACTATGGAAGAACTGTGGCATCTTATAAAAGATTTCCTGTTTGGCAAGTTCAACAGACAGTTGCTTGTCTTTCTGTTTTTCCTGGCTTTGAGCGGCGCGTTCTGGCTGTTGCTGGCTTTGAATGAGACATCGGAAATGGAGTTCCGCATACCGGTGAAGCTTATCGGCGTGCCTGACAAGGTGGTTATCACTGACGGCATTGACGACACGGCCACGGTGACCATTCGCGACAAGGGATTCACGCTCTTTGCATATTCATACGGCAACAGGCTGCATCCGGTGCGTTTTAAATTCCTGACTTATGCCAACAGTAAGACCGGACGCGGACAGATTCCGCTCTCTGAGGTGCAGAAGCAGATTTACCTGCAGCTTTACGGCTCATCAAAAATTTCATCGCTGAAGGTTGACAGGCTTGACTTTTATTTCAACAATGGTTTGTCGGCAATGAGAACGGTGAAGCTCGATTGTGAGATTCTTTCCTCTGAGAGCTATTATCTTGCCCGTTATCGGTTCAAGCCCGACAAGATAAAGATTTATGCCAGTCAGCATCTTCTTGACAGCATCAGCTATCTGAGCACAGAACGCATAGTGCTTGCGAATTTCAATGACACTGTCGTACGTAATGTCAGGCTTAAGCCTATACGCGGTGTGAAAATGATTCCGCAGGCTGTGAGGGTGGTGCTTTATCCAGACATTCTGACTGAATACAGTATCGATGTACCGGTGAAGCCTGTCAATATGCCTGCCGACAAAATTCTCAGAACATTCCCCGGGCGTATTCCGGTGCGTTTTGTTGTCGGAGCAAGTCTTGTACGCTCTGTCCGTGCAGAGGATTTTATGATTGTGGCAGATTATGATGACATCATGCGGCATCCGTCTGACAGCAAGTGCAATCTCTATCTGAAGGCTGCTCCGCATAACATTTCTCATGTAAGGCTCGACATAAACAAGGTCGATTATCTTATAGAGCAAAAGTGAGATATTAAAACTTTTCTGTATTATTTTGAAGCAAATAGACGAGATGACAGTAGCCGTGACCGGAGGTATTGGCTCTGGAAAGAGCGTCATGTGCCGCCGGTTTGAGCGCAGAGGCATACGTGTGTATGATTGTGACGCATCTGCCAAAAGGCTTATGGCAGATGACGAGAGCCTGAAAAAGCAACTTTGTGCACTTGTTTCGCCGGATTTGTATGATGGCGGAAAGCTACAGAAGCGCTTGCTCGCCGAGTTTATTCTTCAAAGCAACAGCCATAAGCAGGCTGTCAACGACATTGTTCATCCTGCCGTGGCTGCTGATTTCATGTCGAGCGGATATCATTGGCTGGAGAGTGCCATTCTCTTTGAAAGTGCGTTTGACAGACGTGTGCCTTTCGACTGTGTAGTGTGTGTCGTGGCTCCGCTGGAGCTTCGCGTGCAGCGCATCATGGAACGTGACGGACTGACACGTGGCAAGGCTCTCGAATGGATCAACCGGCAGATGCCACAAGAGGAGATTGTAAAGAAAAGCAATTATTGTCTTGTTTCAGGCAGGGATGACATTGAGCAGCAGGTTGATGATATGCTTGCTGACATGCAGTCCAGGTATTGTGGTAAAGATTGAATGCGGCTGCCGTTAGTTTCTTGATGACGGCCGATATAAATAAAGCATAATTATTAAGAAAAAATGGAGACAATTCTTTCTATTGCAGGTAAGCCAGGCCTTTATAAGCTGGTGTCACGTGGAAAAATGAACTTAATCGTTGAGGCTGTTGACAGCACTCACCGCCGTCAGCCTGCGTTCGCTTCTGACAGGGTAACCAGTCTTGGCGATATTGCCATGTACACTGACGCAGATGATATTCCATTGTGGCAGGTTCTTGAGAACGTTGGTAAGAAAGAAAACGGCAAGGAGGCTTCAATTAATTACAAGAAGGCTTCAGCCGAGGAATTGCAGACGTGGTTTACTGATGTCCTGCCAAACTGGGATCGCGACCGTGTTCATAACGGTGATATTAAGAAACTCATCCAGTGGTATGACATTCTTGTCAAGGCCGGCATAACAAACTTCAAGGAAGTACTTGCGCCGACTGAAGGTGATAATATTGATGACCGTATAAACGGATAGTGACATTATTTGCGGACTTATGCCATGCCGGCTCCGGCTCAGCTCTTCTTATGTTGGCGGAGCTTTAGACTTTTTTCTGCAACGGTATGGCATAGGTTCTCCATTCGTTTTTTGTTTTTTAGTGCTGCTGGAGTATTATGACATAGCTGATATACAGCGGCTTGACTGTAATTTTTTGTATATTAAATGGATATGACAGCAGTAACACTTTTTTCCTTTGCGCCGGCTTCTATGCCTTTATGCATATTACTTTTGGTTGTCGGCGTTGCCGTTGTGCTTTACGGGGCCAGTTTCCTTACTGACGGTGCCGTTGCAATGGCGTCGAGAGCCGGTATTCCGCAGATTGTTATCGGACTTACCATTGTGGCTATGGGCACTTCGATGCCGGAGTTCTGCGTCAGCCTTGTATCAGCAATAAAGGGCACGCCAGACCTGGCAGTCGGTAATGTTGTCGGCAGTAATATATTCAATGCCCTGCTGATTGTCGGCGTGGCTGCTGTGCTCGCTCCAATGACCATTCTGCATTCCACGGTGAAAAAAGATATTCCTTTTGCGCTTGTGTCGAGCTTTCTGCTTTTCATGATGTGTCTTGACGGTGTGATAAGCCGTTTTGACGGTCTGCTGCTGCTTGCCTTTTTTGTGGTGTTTATGGTGATAACGTTGCGTGAGGCAAAGACAGGTGCAGCCGATGACAGCGCAAACGTGAAGGCTGAGCAGATGTCGGCAGTAAAAGCTGTTCTATTGTTTATTGTGGGGCTTGCGATGTTAATCCTTGGCAGTAACGTGTTTGTAGACAATGCTTCTGCCGTAGCGAAGGCACTTGGCGTCAGCGATGCTGTTATCGGTCTGACCATTGTTGCCGGCGGAACATCTCTTCCTGAGCTCGCCACGAGTGTGGTCTCCGCCCGTCGCGGAAACAGCGGCATTGCCATCGGCAATGTTCTTGGCAGCAATGTGTTCAACATTCTGTTCATACTTGGCGTCACCGGACTGGTCTGTCCGATGTCTATCGCCGGAATAACAACCGTTGACCTGAGCATTATGGTCATTGCCATGGTGCTCTTGTGGCTGTTCAGCTTCACTAAGTACACAATAGAACGATGGGAAGGCATTGTTCTTGTAGCTGTTTTTGTCGGTTATATGTGGTATCTGATATCAAATGCGGTCGCCTGAGAAAACAATGCGGTCCGTATGATTTCTTACTATAGATTTAATCATATTGTTATTTTACGGATGTAACGAATCCGCGGGGTGCTTGCTTTAAACCCCCGTTATCAAAACAAGAAATATGAAAGAGAAAGAAAATAGTGTCAGTGTGCTGTTCCTGCTTTTCAGCACACTGTTCTGTGTGTGCCTGATAACGGCAAATGTTCTTGAGACAAAGCAAATTTCCGTGGGTCCGCTTTCGCTGACGGGCGGCCTTATAGTTTTTCCGGTCAGCTATATTATCAACGACTGTGTTTGTGAGGTGTGGGGCTACCGCAAGGCAAGACTGCTGATATGGCTGGGGTTCATAATGAATTTCTTCTTTGTGTCTCTCGGCGCGATATGTGATGCCATTCCCGGGGCGCCATATTGGCATAATGATGCCGGCTTCCATGCCGTGTTCGGCCTTGCGCCCCGCATCGCCATGGCGTCTTTCGTGGCTTTTCTGCTCGGGTCGTTTGCCAATGCATACGTGATGAGCAGAATGAAAATACATGATGCCGGACGCAATTTCTCCGCACGCGCCATACTCAGCACGGTGGCGGGGGAGAGCATAGACTCTGTCATCTTCTTTCCGCTTGCTCTTGGCGGCGTGGTGCCTGCAACGGAATTGCCAAAGCTGATGTTGTGGCAGGTGCTGCTGAAAACGCTCTATGAGGTTGTAGTGCTGCCGGTTACCATCCGTGTGGTCGCGTTTCTGAAGCACCATGAGCATTCAGATGTGTATGACGACGGACTCAGCTACAACATTTTTAAAATTCGTGAATTGTAGCATGTGATTGAGGTGGCTGTATGTCTTTCTGTCTTTCGTTCCTTTGTGAAAGTTCAGCATAACAGCAGTATGTCATATAGAAGCGTATTTATGAACTCTGCGGTTGAATGTCTTGTGCTTCGGCCGCATTAAAATTTAAAACAATAAAACAAATTTGATATGGAAAGAAAAGAAGAAGGTCTGAAGGCTCTCGGTGCAAAGACTAAATATAAAATGGATTATGCGCCTGAAGTGCTTGAGACGTTTGTAAACAAGCATCAGGACAATGATTATTGGGTACGTTTTAATTGTCCTGAGTTTACCAGCCTGTGCCCTATAACTGGACAGCCCGATTTTGCGGAGATTCGTATCAGCTATATCCCTGACGTACGTATGGTTGAGAGTAAGAGCTTAAAGCTTTATTTGTTCAGCTTCCGCAATCACGGCGATTTTCATGAAGACTGTGTAAACATTATCATGAAAGACCTTATAAAGCTTATGGACCCGAAATATATAGAGGTGACAGGCCTGTTTACGCCCCGCGGCGGGATAAGCATTTATCCTTATGCCAATTACGGCCGAAAAGGAACAAAATATGAGGAGCTTGCCTGGCAGCGTTTTGCGTCGCATGATGCGGTAAGCAAGTAACTGCGGATTTATGCGAAAAAGCCGGCATAAAAGAATATGTAAAGTTTCTTTCATGCCGGCTTTTCGTTAATGTTGGTAACAATTATTTTAATTTCTGTTTGTCTTTTGCAGCTTGTTTGTTTGCGGCAGCCTGAGCTTTCGCGTTGGCAGAACGTGCGTCTTTCTGCCGGTGGAAGCCTATTATGTTGCCGTTTTTTATAAGAGCCAGAGAGTCATTGTGCAAATAAGCCACGCTCAGCGTATCACGAATTATGTGTTTGTTTATTTTGACGCCGTTGATAATCTTTTCTCCCTGGATGAGTATTATCTTGCCGTTGTATGCATGCCATTCAGTATACCATCTCGGAGTAGGGTATTCAACGGGGCTCTCTTCATCGTTGGAGCTCATTATGAAGCCGACCGGCGAGGCTACGCTTTGGCGCGCGAGCGTGAACCCGTATTCGCGGGGTATCATGTATGTCTCTTTTATTGAGTCAGGCATATTGGCTATCAGCATACGTATTGATCGTTTGCTCAGCTTGTTTACGTCTTTCAGCTTCGGCATGACCTGATAGGTCCATGTGCCCTTTATCTCGTCAAGGTCGATAACGAGTTGCGCCTCGTGCTTGTTTTTCGGGTTTACAATGATGCCGAGCCAGTCGCCGATACCCGGGTCGCCGAAAAACTGATTGTTCTTCTTGGCTTTTATCACGTTGAACGTTATTGGGTCGCCGCCGGCATTTGGCAGCAGAACTATCACGGAGTCAGTGCAGCCGTCGCAGGCAAGGCCGTAAATGGTCTTGTCGCCTGGGGCGTTCTTTGACAGGCTTATCGGGTCTTTGCTGTTCGTCTTTTGAGGCTTTTTGCCCTTGCAGCCGCTCATGATGAAAAGTGCCGTGAGCATGGCTGCTATTAGGTATGTTCTCATACGCAGAATATTCTTTTTCCTTTTTGATTACAAAGATAGTGTAATAATCGTAAAAAACTGAAATATTGGAAAGTTATTTGATTTTTTTTACCTAATTTTGCACGTTGGCAAACGCCTTGTCAACGGTTTGTTTGCTTTTGTTCAAAACGGTAATATGTGCGCACGTTTGTTGCTTATAGGACAATGGCGGGCTGGTGCAGTCCGTTCTTTCTTTTGAAAGTTTATTGGCTATAATAATAAAATGTTATAGGAAAAAATTGGGAAAAGCAATTAGGTAAGATATTGTTATAAGAAAAATAGATATAAAGAAATAACTATAAAAAGAAAAATGGGAAAGAAAATTCAGTTCAGTCTCGTTTATCGGGATATGTGGCAGAGTTCAGGCAAATTCCAGCCCCGCAAGGACCAGCTGGAGCGTATTGCCCCTGTGTTCGTAAAGATGGGCTGCTTCGCCCGCGTTGAGACTAACGGCGGCGGCTTTGAGCAAGTGAGCCTTTTGGCCGGAGAAAATCCTAACGATGCTGTACGTGCATTCACCAAGCCGCTGAAAGAGGCCGGAATAAAAACGCACATGCTCGACCGTGGTTTGAATGCGCTGCGCATGTATCCTGTTCCTGACGATGTGCGCCGTCTGATGTATAAGGTAAAGCATGCGCAGGGTGTTGACATACCGCGTATCTTTGACGGTCTGAACGATATCCGTAACATAGCTCCTTCTATAAAATGGGCAAAGGAGGCCGGCATGACACCGCAGGGCACGCTGTGCATAACAACGTCTCCGGTGCATACGCTTGATTATTACACTCGTCTTGCTGATGAGGAGATTGCTGCCGGCGCTGAAGAGATTTGCCTGAAAGACATGGCCGGTATCGGCCAGCCTGTGTTCCTTGGTCAGCTCACGAAGGTTATCAAGGAGAAGCATCCTGACATTTTAATAGAATATCACGGTCATTCCGGTCCTGGACTCAGCATGGCCTCAATCCTTGAGGTGTGCAAAAACGGTGCAGATGTTATCGACACTGCCATAGAGCCGCTGTCGTGGGGTAAGGTGCATCCTGATGTCATCTCTGTGCAGAGCATGCTGAAGCACGCCGGCTTCGACGTGCCTGATATTAACATGGACGCATATATGGAGGCACGTGCCATGACGCAAGAGTTCATCGACGACTGGCTCGGATATTTCATCAACCCGCAGAACAAGTTCATGAGCTCTCTGCTGCTGACGTGCGGTCTGCCGGGCGGTATGATGGGCTCTATGATGGCTGACCTCGGCGGCATCCGCGGCACTATTAACAATCTGCGCAAGAAGAAGGGCGAGCCAGAGCTTTCTACCGACGACCTGCTCGTGAAGCTTTTCGCTGAGGTTGCTTATGTATGGCCGCGCGTTGGCTATCCACCACTCGTAACTCCGTTCTCACAGTATGTGAAGAACATATCTCTTATGAACCTACTGTCAATGGAGCAGGGCAAAGGCCGTTATGTCTACATGGATGACAATATGTGGGGCATGGTGCTCGGCAAGTCGGGCAAGGTGCCCGGTGAGATCGCGCCGGAGCTTAAGGAGCTTGCCAAGAAGCAGGGCAGAACGTTCACTGACGCTGATCCTCACACACTGCTCACCGATGCTCTTCCAGACTTTGAGAAAGAGATGAAAGAAAACGGCTGGGACTTTGGTAAGGATAACGAAGAGCTTCTTGAGCTTGCCATGCATCCGGAGCAGTACCGCAACTATAAGAGCGGACAGGCTAAGAAGAACTTCCTTGCTGATCTTCAGAAGGCTAAGGACGCCCGCATGGGTGCCAAGGTAACTCCTGAAGAGGCTGCTGCTTTCAAGCATGCGTCTGCCGATGCCATCATCGCGCCGGTCAAGGGACAGATCTTCTGGGAGTTTCAGGGTGACGGCGAGGCTGCTCCTGCCGTAGAGCCGTATATCGGCAAGGAATACAAAGAAGGCGACACCTTCTGCTATCTTAACACGGCATGGGGTGAGTTTGAGGCTGTTCCGGCTGATCTTGGCGGCAAACTCGTTGAAATTTGCGCTCATCAGGGCGCGAAGGTGCGCAAGGGTGACGTCATTGCTTATATACAGCGCGACAAAAAAGATTGATTTGTTGATTTCAACAATGATGATTGATTATAACAAAATAATAGACATGTATTATCCCGAGGCCGGAAGGCTCCGGGATATTTTAATTACGCATTCGCGGCTTGTCATGCAGCGTGCGCTTGCCGTATGCAAGGCCCACCCCGAGCTTGGTGCTGACTGCGGCTTTGTTGAGGGGGCGGCCATGTTGCATGACATTGGCATATTCAAATGCGATGCTCCGGGAATTGCCTGTTTCGGCACAGAACCGTATATTTGTCACGGAATAATCGGCGGCAAGCTGCTGCGTGAGCTTGGGAAAGCTACAGCACATGACTATGAGGCTTACGCCCGTGTCTGCGAGCGCCATACAGGCGCAGGAATATCGCGGGAGGAGATAGAACGCCAGCATCTGCCGCTTCCGCTGCGCGACTTTCTTCCCGAGACAATAGAGGAACAGATAATCTGTTATGCCGATAAGTTCTATTCAAAGAGTCATCCTGACCGTGAGAAAACTTATGGGCAGGCAGAGCACAGCCTCGAGCGTTTCGGTGCCGACGGACTTAACCGTTTCCGCCGGTGGCATCAGATGTTTGAAGGCTGAATGGTGAAAAACAAGAAAAGTCCGCTGACAGAGCTCAACTCTGTCAGCGGACTTTTCTTGTTTTAATAACGATTTATCAGTCGTTGTAGTTTGCCGTAATCTGGCAAATTTTGACGATGGTGTCAACGGCTTTCTGCATCACCTGTACGGAAACAAATTCATACGGTCCGTGAAAGTTCACGCCGCCGGCGAATATATTCGGGCAGGGCAGGCCTTTGAATGACAGCTGTGCGCCGTCAGTGCCTCCGCGTATTGGCTCTACGCGCGGCGGTACGCCGGCTTCCTGCATTGCCTTGAGCACAATGTCAATAACGTGCATGTTATGCTCAATCTTCTCTTTCATGTTGTAATACTGGTCGTTGATGTCGGCAGTCACAGTGCCGGCGCCGTATTTTTCGTTCATCTTTTCAGCGCAGTCTTCTATGAAGTTCTTGCGGTCTTCAAAGCGGTCGCGGTCGTGGTCGCGGATGATATAGCTCAGCTGCGCCTGCTCAACGTTGGCCTTTATGCCGAGCAGATGATAGAACCCTTCGTAGCCTTCTGTGGTCTCCGGTGTCTCGTCAGCCGGGATGAAGTTCTGAAACTCTACGGCAAGGCGGCAGGCGTTAATCATCTTACCTTTCGCGCTTCCCGGGTGCACGCTGACACCTTTTATATGAACCTTTGCGCTTGCGGCATTGAAATTCTCATATTCCAGGTCGCCGAGGTCGCCGCCGTCCATGGTGTAGGCCCAGTCACAACCGAATTTCTTCACGTCGAAATGATGAGCGCCCATGCCTATTTCCTCATCGGGGTTAAAGGCAAAGCGTATGTCTCCGTGTTCTATCTCATCGTGGTCGCGCAGGTAGCACATGGCCTGTACTATCTCAGCCACGCCAGCCTTGTCGTCGGCGCCGAGCAGCGTAGTGCCGTCGGTGACGATCAGGTCCTCGCCCTTATGGTCGAGCAGCTCAGGGAATTTTTCCGGACTAGAGATGATGCCCGGCGACAGCTCTATGTCCTTTCCGTCGTAGTTGTGTATTATGCGGGCTTTGATGTTTGCACCGCTGCAGTCAGGACTGGTGTCATAGTGCGAAATAAAACCTATGACAGGTGTTTTCTTTTTAGTGTTTCCTTTCAGGGTGGCATAGATGTATCCCATGTCATCCATCTCTACATTGCTGAAATTCTCATCTTCCAGCTCTTTCTTAAGATATTTGGCGAACTCCAGTTGTTTCGCCGTGCTCGGGACACTGTCAGAGTCTTCTGACGACTGCGTGTCGAAATGAGTGTAATTAATAAATCTTTCGGTAAGATCCATATATAGGTTTAAATATTAATTGATTACGTGCAAAGTTAATAATAAAGCCGCTCATATCAAAAAATCACACTTTCTTTTTTTGATATGAACGGCTTTGTCGTCCTTGCCTGGTATTGATATTGTCAGCTGTCAAGCGCTTTCTTGAGGGCTCTTATGCCGTCTTTTTCTCCTACCACCCACATAATGTCTCCGTTTTTAAGGATATATTTCGGGTTTATGAGCGTCAATGACTGCTCACCACGTTCAAGGCCCACCACCATGCAGTCGTATTTATCTCTGATGCCGCTTTCTGCTATGCTTTTTCCGGCGAGGGTGCTCTGTGGCCCTACAGTGAGCTGCCGCAGCACCATCTCCCGTTTCTCTATGTCAGGGTCAGCCGGAACAAGCTCTGTCGTTATGCTTTCATTCAGCTTTTGCAGCTGCGTGTCGTCGCCGATGACCTGCATGTTGTCGCCGGGAAACAGTATGGTGTCGCCGTTTGGAATGTTTATCCTCTGGCTGCCGCGCAGTATGCTGCTCACGTGCACCCCGAAGCGCGAGCGCAGTGCAAGGTCGCGCAGCGTGCGTCCGCACCACGTAGAGTCAACAGGTACAGTAAATTCGCCTATGTGTATGTCTCTGTCGAGCAGGCGCCCCTCAAAGAGCGGCCGCCGTGTTCCCTCCACCTGTGCCGCAATCTCACGCGAGTGCAGGTTCTGCAGGAAGAGCCTCTCGAGGTGTATGCTTCTTTTCTTCAGCCGTCTCGACATGGCCATGATCACAACTACTGCCAGTGCCAGAGTAATCATGACAGCATTTGAAAAGCGTGTCAGATAGTTACACACATAGAATATGAATGCACACACTATGACCACTCTCAGTATTACCGTGAATACGAGCGGAAACCTGTTGACGATGCTTTCCGTCCACAGCGTGCGGAACTCCTCACTGTGGTTTTTCTTTATCATGATAGCTCTAAGGAAAGGTGCTATAAGGAAAACTGTAGCCAGTCCGCAGACGGCGTTTCCTGTCCAGTGGCATAGCAGCTGCCGGCATACAGGCAGCACAAAGGTGAACATCAGGAATATGCAGGCCACCGACAGAATGCTGTATAGCAGCACGTTCCACAGCATTGCCGTCAGCAGCGGTTTCCACAGCGACCGGCTTTTCTCCGTTGCCGGCACGCTTATTGACGAGTGTTCTATCCGTCTCACCCATCGCCGCGGCAGTCTGCTGACAAGCAGGCTATATGCCGGCGTTGCGGCCCGTATCATGTATGGGGTTATGAATGTCGTTATTACCGAAACGGCCACGACAACCGGATACAGAAAGCTGCTTATCACATGCAGCGACAATCCGAGGCTTGCTATGATGAACGCGAACTCACCGATCTGTGCCATGGAGAATCCGCATTTCATTGCCGTGCTCAGCCGCTGTCCGCTCAGCCAGAAGCCAAGCGTGCCGAAGACGGCCTGGCCTATTATGATGGTCAGCACAAGAGCCACTATAGGCCCGGCATAGTTTATGATGACAGCCGGATCAACGAGCATGCCTACCGATACGAAGAATATGGCGCCGAATAAATTCTTTACCGGCTCCACAAGCTTTATTATCTTGTCAGCCTCAATTGTTTCGGCAAGAATGCTGCCCATCACAAAGGCACCGAAGGCTGAGCTGAAGCCCACCTTCGTAGATATCACGGCCATCAGGAAGCACAGGCCGAGCGACACGATGATGAGCGTCTCGTTGTTCATCAGCCGCCGTGTGGCTCTCAGAAACAGCGGCACTATGAATATGCCAACCACAAACCACAGTATGAGGAAGAACACTATCCTTACTATGCTGCCGAGCATCTGTCCGCTGTCCGGGCTCTTTCCGCCCGCTATTGCCGAGAGCAGCACCATCATGACTATTGCCAGCACATCTTCAAGAATCAGCACGCTCATCACGAGGCCCGCGAATGTCTGCTGCCGCAGTCCCAGGTCGTCAAAAGCCTTGTAGATAATCGTTGTCGACGACATGGCAAGCATACCGCCGAGAAAGATGCAGTCCATCCGCGACCATCCGAAGGCTTGGCCAGTAAGGAAGCCGAGCACCACCATGCAGAAGATGATGGTGCAGGCCGCTATAACCGGCGCCATGCCCATCTTCAGAATTTTTTTGAATGAGAAGTCAAGTCCCAGTGAGAAGAGCAGAAAGATTACGCCGATGTCGGCCCACGTCTGTATGTCAGCCTTGTCAACCACCGACATCAGGTAGGGCATGTGTGGCGACACGAGAAAGCCGGCAACAATATATCCGAGAACGAGCGGCTGCTTCAGCTTCTTGAAGATTAGCGTCACGATGCCGGCCACAGTAAGTATCAGTGCGAGGTCGCCGATTAGGTTAGGAATTTCTGTCACTTGCTATTCTTTTTATGTTGTTGTTAATATGATAATCTGCTTTTACCGCGGCTTGCAGTCATTGAGAAAAGTCATTGGGAAAAAATGAGAGCGCCGCTTTCCGGCCGTTTTATGGTTGGAAGGCGGCGCTCTCGCCGGCTGATATGTCTGGCTGTTGTTGCAGGTAGTATGACCGGATATATTATTATATAATGTATATCAGCCGTACTTACTCTGCGGCCTGCTTTATGTCGTCAAAAATGTCATCGACATCCTCAAGTCCCACCGACAGGCGTATGGTTGTGTCTAGCACATCCATGTTCTTTCTCTGCTTCGGCGAGAAAAGGCCGAAGATGGTGCTTGCCGGATGAATGGCCAGCGTGCGGTTGTCGAAGAGGTTTGTGGCGCGGTGCACAAGCTGCAGCTTGTCGATGAGGCTGAAGCAGGCCTCCTTGCTTTCCATGTCTATGCAAATCATGCAGCCCGAAGTGGGACCGAACTGCTTGCGTGCCAGCTCGTAGTATTCATTGTCTTTCAGTCCTACGTAGCTGACGCGTTTAATCTGCGGCAGCGTGGTCAGCTTCTCTGCCAGCCTCTGCGCGTTTGCTGCCTGGCGCTCATAGCGTGCGTCAAGCGTCTCCAGTCCCATGGTCTGCATGAAGGCCACCTGCGGGTTCATCAGTGCGCCGAGGTTCACCACGGCGTCGCCGCGCAGCAGCTGTCCGAAGCCGCGGAACGTTCCGTAGTCTATTATGAGTCCGCCGAGCGATGTAGCCCCGGCAGAGATATATTTCGTTGACGATACTATTTCAATGTCTACGCCGAGGCTTGCCGACGAGAACTGCGTGAACGGTATGATGGTCGTGTCGGCCACGACCGGCACGTGCTTGCTGTGGGCAGCTTCTGCCAGTGCGGCAAGATCAGCCACTTCCATCTGCGGGTTGGTGATAATCTCCAGGAACACGCAGCATGTGTCGTCGTCAATGGCGTCGCTGACAGCTTTCACGTCGGTCATGTCTACGAGTCTTGCCTCTACGCCGAAGCGCCGCAGCGTAGATGCTATGAAGGCGAACGTGTTGCCGAAGAGGTGCCGTGACGTAACAATGTTCTTGCCTTTTGCGGCCAGAGTAATCAGCGTGTTGCTGATGGCAGCCATGCCGGAGTTGAGCGCCACCACGTCGCGTGCGCCGGTCAGCGCCTTCACGCGGTCTTCGTAGTTGCTCACAGTAGGGTTCTTAATCCTTGAGTAGTCGGGCCTGTCTATGCGGTTCGTGAATGCATCGGCCATGGTCTTGGCGTTGTCAAACTCGTATGCCACTGCGTTGTAGACAGGAAATGCCAGTGCGCCGTAAGGGTCTTTCAGACGATAAGGGCTGAAAATAGCTTTTGTCTGTTTCTTCATTTTGTCAGTTTTTTATGTTTGTGTATTTTTTTCAGCTGTGTTTAGTCAGCAAGCCGCCTTGCTTAATTTTCGGCAGTGTGAATCAGTACCACTGTACCGCGTTGCTGTATCCGCTGCGCTTGTCATATTTCAGTGCGTCCGTCAGTGTCGAGGCATTGCATCTGAACGTGAAGTTATAGCTTGTGTATGGTGCCAGCACCACCGAGCAGCTCATGTTGAAGCAGTGCAGGTCTCTCTGCAGCGAAGCCGTTGTCATGCTCATCTTATGGTTCTCAAAGTCATAGCCTGATGAGAAACTGATGTTCCATCCGTCGCTGATGCGCACGTTTCCGCTCACGTTCAGTGTCTGTGTGAATTTATACGGATAGCGCATGTGCCTGCGGTTGAACTTGCTTTCGTCAGATGTGTTCTCGCGCATTGTTATTCCGTATCCGAACGTCAGCGACCATGGCATGGAGAACGTCATGTAGCCGTCGTCATCGGTCTCGGCGCGTTGTGTCTCCTTCTTTGCGCCGCGCTGTCCTTCTATCATCGTGTCGTCGACGTTCGACTCAATGTCAGTGTCGACGCCTTCATCATCATCATTTTTCTTTTTCGTGTCGTCGTCATCGCCGTGCCCGAACAGCTTCTTCAGTTTTTCCGGTGTCAGCGTGAACGAGAAGTTCTGGCTCATGCCCTGGAAACGCGGAAGGCGTCCCTGTCCCCATTCCGTGTGGTTGCCAACATACGGATGACCGTTCTGGTCGAGCTCGTAAGCGTAGGTGGAGAACATGGCATTCATGTTGAACGTATAGTTCTTCCACCATTTCAGGCGCAGCCTCACGCTGAGGTCACTCCATCTGTGGTATGAGGCAGCAGCGTTGTAGCTCATCGATGCGCCGAGCTCATCTATAATGCTAATCTTCTTGTAGCCTGTAGAGTCTTTGTCGCTGCGCACCTTCATTTCTATGTTGTTGCTCACGTCCCATGAGATGGCCTCCGTGCGTCCTCTGCCCGGCACGCTGTACATGCCTGTTGAATAAGGTGAGTACTGCACCAGCGATACGTTGCCGTCGGCATCGGTTTTCTGATAGCTGTCATAGTAGCCGTAGCGTGATGCCGAGAAGTCAGGAGCATAGCTGAGGCTCACCGTCGGCGTGAACACGTGGCGTATGGCTTGAATCTTGTCGCCGAAAATCTTCCTGTTCGGCACCCACATGCCGTATAGCTTCGTGCTGGCCCCTACGCTGAATGACCAGTTGTAGACATTGTGGAAGCCGTATGTGGTGTCAGCCACCTCCGTCCGCGTCGCCGTGTCCCATGACCGTGTCACCTTGTTGCTGTACATGCGGTCGGTAAACGTGAACGACGGGTTCACGTTTATGAAGTTGAGAATGGTGAAGTTTGCCGTCACCGGTATGCGGTGCTGGAAGGCGTTCCGCCAGTCTTTTATCAGGTTGCTGTGCAGAAACTCGTCTTCCTTGGTGTTTATGGAGTTGCTGAGCTGTCCGGTATAGCTCATGGCGATTTTCTCATACCATCTCTCCTTGCCGGCTATGTGGCGGCGGCGGAAAGGGTAGAAGCGTGCTATGCTGATGTTGAGGTCGGGCAGCGTGACGGCGAGTGACGAGTCGCGCATGTTCTGGCTGAGGTTGGCCGTGGTGCTCAGCGTCATGCCGATGCTCGAGAACGACGTGCTCCAGTTCACTGATGATGTTCGTGTGCTCTGTGTCAGCGTCTGCGGGTTGTACATGCTCGTCAGGTTGTTGCGCTCATAGCTCGACGTGGCGAAGTTGACGCTTGCCGACAGCGAGCTGAACGGGTTGGCCTTTGAGTCCTGCCGGTGGCTCCACTGAATTTTGAAGCTCTCCTGCTCGGCATAGTCTGGCATGCCCTTGTCGCCGGTCTTCGTGTCCTGATAGCTGAAGTAGAAGCTGCCGTTGTAGCGGTAGCGCTTGCGGTAGTTGCTTGCGGCACTCAGACCCCACGACCCTTTGGTGTATATCTCTCCGAGCAGTTTGAGGTCCCATTTGTCGCTCAAGGCGAAGTAATACCCTCCGTCGCGCAGATAGAAGCCGCGTGCGTTCTCATCGCCGTAGCTCGGCATGATGAATCCTGATGAATAACTCTTTGTGAACGGAAAGAAACCGTACGGAATGGCCAGCGGCAGCGGCACGTCGGCCACCACGAGATAAGCCGGACCGAACACCACGTCTTTTCCCGGCCGCACCTTCGCGCGCGACAGCGCAATGTAAAAGTCAGGATGCTTCTGGTCGCAGGTGGTGTAGCGGCCGTGCTTGAGGTATATCACGCCCGATGAGTCGCGCTTCGACTCCTGACCTGTCAGGAAGCCGTCCTGCTGTTCCGTATACACGTTGTCGATGAAAGCCTTCTTCGTCTTGAAGTTAAAGGCTATGGTGTCTGTCTCATACTGGTCTGAGCCCATCGCGAAGAGCGGCTTGCCCTTCACACCGCCTTCCTCTGTAGAGTCAGCGGTGCCGTGCGCCTTTACTGAGTTGTCGTTAAGGTTCACGCCTATGCGGTCGCTCTTGAGGTTATATTTCTCATACTCCACGGTGGAGCTGCCGTACAGGTGTGCCATGCGCGTGCCGGCATCATACACCAGTGAGTCGTCGGCGGTGTAGGCCACCGGCGCGTCAATGCCGTTCGACTTCTTTCTGTTCAGCGAGTCGAGGCGTATGGAGTCATCAATGACACGATTGTATTCCGCCACGGCACGCGACAGTGAGTTGGCGGCAGTGCTGTCGCTGTCGGCCGGCGCGGCCTCTGGCTGTTGTGCCGGCCTGTGCGCTCCTGCTACCGGCATGCGGCGCGTGCCTGCCGCTACGTAAACAACGGCAAGCGCAAAACACACTATGGCTGTATCTCTTCTCTTCACAGCGTGCAAAGTTACGAAAAAGTTCGTGCTTTCATCAACGGCAAATAAAAAAAATGTGTTTTTATATGCTGTTATATTTTGTGTAATATATTTTGTGTAATATGTTGTCAGCATAACTGCCGTGAAAAAAGAACGTTGTTTTTTCTTTTGTCTTTATTAAAAATATTAATTTTGCCGTTGCATCGCCGCTGACCGTGTAATGACGGTTCAGGCGTTGTGTGTTTAATATGCGCCGGCACGTGTTTCCGTGCGCTGACGCGGTTATTATTTTTCTCAGAAAACAATGAAAACAAACATTAAATCATGCCTGAGGCGCGGGGCTTGTTTCCTTTTTGCCTTTGGTCTTCCGGCCATGCTTTTCGCGCAGGATGACGATGCCGTCAGCGGCGGACTTCATCAGATGCTGAAGACTAAGTTCATTGAGGGCAATGCCGGGTTCATGTCGCTCGTGTCCCTTGCCCTTGTGCTCGGCCTTGCCTTCTGCATTGAGCGCATCATCTATCTCAGCTTGTCAGAGATTGACGCCAAGAAGCTTATGACCGACATCGAGGAGCATGTGGGCAAGGGTGACATGGAAGGTGCGAAGGAGCTGTGCCGCAACACGCGCGGCCCCGTTGCCAGCATCTGCTATCAGGGACTGCTGCGCTCCAGCGAGAGCCTTGATGACATTGAGCGGTCTGTGTCGAGCTACGGCGCCGTGCAGTCGGCCAACCTCGACAAGGGGTGCTCGTGGATAACGCTGTTCATAGCCATGGCGCCGTCGCTGGGCTTCCTCGGCACGGTGATAGGCATGGTGATGGCCTTTGACCAGATTCAGCAGGCCGGCGACATCAGCCCGACTATCGTGGCGGCCGGCATGAAGGTGGCGCTGATAACAACCATCTTCGGCATCATCGTGGCACTTATCCTTCAGGTGTTCTATAACTACATTCTCTCAAAGATAGACCATCTCATCGCGCAGATGGAGGAGAGCGCCATCACGCTGCTTGACATTCTGCAGAAGAACAAGGAGCGTGCCGCAAAGCAGGACGGGGAGGCCTGACGCCATGAGAAATCTTTCATTAGGCGCGTTGCGCCGTCTGCCTGCCGAGCGTCTGTCGCAGCGTGTGTTCTATGTGCTCCTCGGCCTGTCGGCAGTGGTGTTCGCACTGTTTTATCTTGTGGGCTTTGACATGCAGAGCGACTTCGATCCTGATTTCTCTGAGCCGCTCTTCACCGATTTACTGCTGCTGCTCATGCTGCTGCTCCTCGCATGCGGAGTGGTTGCCGCAGCATGGTCGTTGTGGCACGCATGGCATGTGCGTTCTGTCGGCGACGCCGTCACCAACGGCATTCCCGTGGCGCGCATACATGCTGTGGTGTGGCTGTCGGCGGCTGTCCTCCTGCTGCTGTCGTTCCTGTTCTCGTCGTCGTCGCCGATGACCGTCAACGGCGAGGCTTACACCTCCTGGCTCGGTCTTAAGCTGACCGGCATGTTCATTGTTTCATCAGCAGTGCTGCTCGTTGCCGCGGCCGGTGCCGTTGTCTTCGGCAGCACGCGTTACATCAGAAAGGAGCGTAAGGAAAAATGATTATCAACCGCCGCCGTCGCCGTGTGCCGGGACTGAACACCACGTCAACGGCCGACATCTCTTTCATGCTGCTCATCTTCTTCCTTGTCACCACGTCAATGGACATTGACAAGGGTCTGGCACACATGCTGCCGCAGCGGCAGCCGAAGAACGAGCAGGTAGAGACATCAATAGAACGGGCCGGACTGATAGCTGTCAGCCTTGGCGCCGGTGACTCGCTGACCGTCAACGGCCGCAGTAGTGACCTGCCGTCATTGCGGCGTGAGATTGTAGAGACGGTGTCGGCACGCGGCAAGCGGCATCTCATCACGCTGTCGTGCAGCCGTGACGCGAGATATGACGCCTATTTCCATCTTCAGAATACCATCCTCGATGCCTATCGTGACGTGCGTGAGCGTGCCGCCCGCCGTGCCTACGGTGTGGCATGGAGCAGCCTCGGCGAAAACCGCCGCCGCCAGCTCAGCGACATGTATCCGCAGCGCATAGCGGAGAGTTATGCCGGTGCTGCTACCGCCGATTCCGCTGCAGTACAGAAAGGAGGCAGCAAATGAGTATGTTCACACGCAGGCAGCGTGAGGTGCCGGGACTGAACACGTCGTCACTGCCGGACCTTATATTCACGGTGCTCTTCTTCTTTATGATAGTAACCCACATGCGCAAGGCAACGCTGAAGGTGCGCTTTCAGCAGCCACAGGGCACAGAGCTGACGCGACTGCAGCGCAAGTCGGCAGTAACATATATATATATCGGACGGCCGCAGGGCGCCCCGCAGTCGGCACCGGCCACGCAGATTCAAATCAATGACAAGATAGTGCCGATAGAAGATGTTGCCGACTGCATGGCGGCCGAGAAAAACCGCATGTCGCCTGAGGACGTGCAGCGCATGACGGTAAGCCTGAAAGCCGACCGCGACGTGCCCATGGGCATCGTCACCGATGTCAAGCAGGCTCTTCGCGAGGCCGGTACGCTGCGCATTAGCTATTCTGCCGATGAGAAGAAACCTGCATCTTCATTGCGCTGATCGCGTATTAGATCAGTGTGTGCAGATATATGTCCGGCAGTTGTTCTTGAATATGTAATTGTTCTTGAAAATAACATCCTTATTGTCAGCACGAAATTGTCCACATGCAGCGTGCGGCCCTTGTGGCCGCCCGCTCGGAAGTACAGCAAATATATTTAATTTTACAGACATCTGCACAATGCTTGTACTTCAATGGTCGCACGTATAATTTCTTCGTAAGTTGTTTTTGAGCATTATTTACAAAAAAATATAAGCACAACTTTCTAAATTTGGAAAGTTGTGCTTATATTTGTAGCAATAAGTGATTGGCCCAGTTGCTGATGCTCCGCGAAGTTAAGCTTGCTATATGATTATTTTAAAAATAACTTTCACTTTTTCGGGGCAGCTGCAATAGTTTGTGTCTGATTCGATAATATGTGATGTTGGCTTCGTGGTTTGCAGTAGCGTGCACGTGGACACATGCTTGCTGAAGAGAAAGCATCTTCGAAGTTCTGTTTCCAGTACATCCTCAAAAAAAGTACTATTGTTCAGCCTTCAGTCTGACGCTGACAGCAACGCTGATGCTGACGCTTTCGCAGCTCCGGTCTAAGCGAGGCATGGAGCACAGACATGGGTTGACTTTGGCTCCACGGCCTGTCACAACCTCGATGAGACTGCCTAGCCCAAGCTTTTTATGATTTTTTTGATGTTGTTATAATTTGAAACAAAAAATGCTTAAAAGATTGTATTTTTCAATTATTTGATGTATCTTTGCGAAGATGAAGTTTTTTCATCGTAAAGAAGGATTATTTTGTGCAATTTTATGCTTTTTATTCCTGCTTTGAAACTGCTTTAAAAGCTATTTATTATTATTTTCAGATATATCAAAACATAACATTATTATTTTTATGGCACATCATAGTTTAGATGAGTTAGACAGAAAAATACTGCGTCTCATTGCCAGTGACGCACGTATTCCTTTTCTAGAGGTAGCACGTGCATGCAATGTCAGCGGTGCGGCAATACATCAGCGTATTCAGAAACTGGCAGCAATGGGCGTTATCAAAGGCTCGCAGTTTATCCTCGACCCGGAGAAGATCGGTTTTGAGACCTGCGCCTATGTGGCTCTTTACCTTAAGGATCCAGAAAATTACGACCATGTCGTTGAGGCTTTGAAGAAAATCCCGGAGGTTGTTGAATGTCACACCACTACCGGTGGCATGGACTTGTTTATCAAGATGTTCGCACGTAACAACCGTGACCTCATGCAGATTATTCACGACCGTCTGCAGCCGCTTGGCCTGGCACGCAGCGAGACCATCATCTCTTTTAATTCGGCTATAAACCGTCAGCTGCCTGTCGACGACATTCCTGTTGCAGCTCCTGTCGATGATGACGACGATGACGATGACGAAGAAGAAAAGTAAGAATAGTCTTTAAAAGAAATTACGTAAAAACGCATTTATCCGGAAAAATCCGGTTGTCTTTTGTGGCCGTTTGAATGCTTGGCTTGCAGCAGCATTATTTTACAAACGGACTTGACAACCATCCGGATAATTGCGTTTTTTTATTCCGGCAGTGCAACAATGGCTCACCGGCTTTATTTTTTTTCCGAGCTTTCCCTGATTTTCAGAATCATAGGCACTACAACCCTGTATATCTTTTCGTCGCCGCGAATGGCTCTCATCAGCAGCTCGCAGGCACGTTGCCCCTGCTCGTGAGCCTGGTCGACGATTGCCGACAGCTTCGGTGTCACGAAGGCCGACGTGTCGCCGTCGGTAAACCCCATGATGGCCACGTCGTCGGGAATGGTGAGCCCGCAGCTCTTAATGGCATCGAAGGCGGCGTAGGTGATAATGTCATTGAAGGCGAGGATGGCATCCGGTTGTTTGTCACTTTTCAGCAGCCGTATGGTGTTCTGGCGTGCCGTGTCGAAGTCAATCTTGTCGCACAGCACGAGGTCGCGGTCTATAGGTATGTCGTTGTCGCGCAGCGCCTGCAGATAGCCGTGCTTGCGGCGGCGCACCATGTCGAGGTGGTTAGGACCGCCGATGAAGGCGATGTGTCGCGCGCCGGCGTCTATCATGTGCTGCGTAGCCTCCTGCGCGGCCTCGTCGCCGTTACCCACCACCTGTGAGAACAGGTTCTCAAGGCACGTGCGTGCGAAGAAAACCAGCGGCACGCCCTGCTCGTGCAGCTCCTCAAACGGCTTATAGTCAACGGTGTCCTGCGCCAGACAGGCAATGATGCCCTCCACGTGCATGTTCAGAAAATTGTCAATAGCCTTAGCCTCCCGTTCATGATTCTCGTGAGAGTTGGCACTTATCACCGAATAACCTTCGTGAGACGCATAGTCTTCAATGCCGTCGAGCACGGCAGCATAGTAGTGTGTTACGAGGTTGGGAACGATGACTCCCACCACCTTCGGAGACTCCTTCCTGAGGCTCTGCGCGAACGGGTTGGGGCGGTAGTTAAGCTTCTTTGCCAGTTCCTGCACCTTCTCACGCATTTCCGGGCTCACCTCATGGGAGTTTCTCAGAGCCCGTGATATAGTAGCAATGCTCACTCCAAGCTGCTCAGCCAGGTCCTTGAGTGATGTTCGGTGTTGCTTCATAATGTTATGGTTGATAATAGCACGTGCAAAGATAACAAAATCAGCTAAATGCGCAAACGTTTACGTGCGTTTTTTTACATCAGCCTGTATGTGGTCACGTGAAAAAGAAATATCTTTGCATGCAGATAGCAAATAATGAATAGTTGATAATAAGTTAGTTAGAAAGCAAGTTTAAAAAAAATCCGGATTGTCGTGACGACGAATCCGGATTTTCTGTTTTATGGGCAGCCGCTAAAGTATGCGGCTGGATTGTGTTTGTATATCTTGCCGCAAAAAGCGGAAGTTATTTTAAACATTACTTAGTTACACAAATCAGTGAAATATAAGGCTCTTTCAGTTTGACATAGATTTTATTTCATCAATCGTAAGACCAGTAGCCTTGGCGATATTCTCTGCCGATACACCGACAGCAAGTAAATTCCTTGCAATTTCAAGTCTACCTTCGGCCTTACCTTTTTCTATACCTTTTTCTATACCTTTTTCTATACCTTTTTCTATACCTTTTTCTATTCCTTTTTCTATTCCTTTTGCCATGCCTTTTTCTATGCCTTTTTCTATACCTTTTTCCATACCTTTTTCCATTCCTTTTGCCATTCCTTGCTCGATTCCTTTTGCCATGCCTTTTGCCATTCCTTGCTCGATTCCTTTTTCCATGCCTTGCTCAAATCCTTGCTTCATTCCTCTCTTCAATGCTGAATCAATAAAAGAGCGTTCAGTGCTGACAACATCCCAGA